>JBCCFX010000192.1:0-7411 GCA_039029515.1 Planctomycetota bacterium | reverse complement strand
CGAGTCCCGTCCGCCTCGCTTCGAAACAAACCCCCGCATGAGCGGGGGTTTTTCGTTGGGCTTTGTCGCGTTCTGGCCGTGCACGGTTGCACGTGATTCACTCTGGCACGACCGTCTCAGGACACGGGCCAAAGTTCTGAATGACCTCCACTAGGTCGTCAATGTTGACGGTGCCATTGAGGTTCATGTCCGCGGCCGCGAAGCTCGTGCCCGTATTCTGAATGACACTGAGCAGGTCATCAATATCAACATCACCGTCGGCGTTCGAGTCACCAGTGCACGGCGGCAGGACGACAAGTTCGGTGATCATGCCGAGCGCTGCGTGGTGGAACAGGTGGCAGTGGAAGAGCCAGCGGCCAATGGCACCGCCAGTTGTGCTGCCATCAGCCTGAACGCGGTCTTCGATGCGCATTCGGTATACGATCTGCACGAAGCCAGGCACGTCCACAACGTCTACGAACTCCGGGGGATAGTTCGTCATCACGGTCCCGTCGAGTTGCTCGAGACGAATCGGCTGGAACGAGAACCCGTGATGATGCCACGGATGATGGGCATTGGTTTCGTTGCGAATAACGAATTCGATCAATTCTCCCACGCGGACCCATCGCGCCGTCTCGGCGTACGGAAGCGTCGATGCGCCGCCGCCCTCAAATGCTCCGCGCACGTTGTCGATGCTCGGATACGGCGGACTGCCCTCCACTTGGTTTGTCAGTCGGATGACAGGATTCGGCGAGCCGGCCTGCGGGAAGTCGAGCGTGGCCGGGTCGAGCAACGAGCCCAGCGGCAGGCTCGAGAAATCTTCGACCGGATCGGCGATCGCCGGGTCCGTGCGCAGCGGCGTGCCAACGGACATCGTATCGGCGCCACCGTCGGAAGGGTCAACGACGATGTGCATGACGGGTACGGTTGGCACAAGTGCCCAGCCGAAGCCGGTTCGCTGGAAGTCAAGGGTCCAGAGCGTGATGACGTCGCCGGCAACCGCGTCGGCAATCAGCACGACGTCGGCGCGCTGCGACGGTGCCAGCACGATCTCGCCGGTGTCATACTTCGTGTCGTAAGTTCCCTGGATCCCACCCTCGAGAATCGCCTCGTTCAGCAGGCCACCTTCGCCACCGATGCGGTAGAGCGGTAGTTGGTTACCACTGCCGTCAGTCGCCCGCAATCGGAAGTAGCGTTGCACGGCAGCGTTGAGCATACGAAGACGTACGCCACGACCGGACGCGACGCGCAAGGCGTCGGCTGCAGGCTTGACGGCGCCAGGTGCGTCAGGACTGCCGGCCCGTGGTGCGGCAATACGGCCGTTGCCAAGCACAAGCTGTCCTTCGTTCGTGCGGCATGGAATCTCAGGGAAATCCCGACAGTCGCGTGCCGGTGCGATGAATGGGATCGTTCCCGCTGCAACCGGGTCACCGCCGCTGGGCGTGCCGTCGTAGGCGCGCGGGATTGATTCAACCAGATCCATCGGCGTCGGCTGGAACGTGTTGCCGAAGAAGGAATCACCACCGGCCCATGGCAGAGTCGGATCGTTGGGAAACGTCTGGGCATCGTTGGAACCGATCGGCTGAGCGACCGTCACGTCACTCATAATGAGGCTGTGATCCAGTTGCGGCAGCACACCGTTGGCGGTCAACGTATCGTCGATGGAATCGGTCACAACGACCGAACCGTACATTCCCTTCCACACCTGATTCATCGGACGCATGTGAGGGTGATAGTAAAACACACCCGGTCGCGGCACGACGAATTGATAGGTAAACGATTCACCCGGCATCACGGGCTTCTGTGTCACCGACGTTCCGTCGGCAGCATTGTTCACCTCGATACCGTGCCAGTGAATGCTCGTGGGAAACGTGAGCTGATTGACAAGGTGAACGATCACCATGTCACCAACCTTCACGCGAATCTCTGGTCCTGGGCGCGTGCCGTTGAATGTCCAGCACTCAACCATCATGCCGTTCCCGTCGAGGTCGAGCGTGGCCACCTCGGCCGTCATCGTCATCTCAAAGATGTCGGGATCCGCGTTCGTGTCGACGCCGAGCGGTACGTCAACCGCACTCGCGGTCGACGCGAAGAAACACAGGGCCGCCGTCGTCAGGTATGCCATCCACTTGTACATGTATTCCTCCAACCCCACCCTGAAATCTCAGCCTGAGCCCCGTATCACAGGGCATCCGGCCAGTTGCCGTAAGGCCTTCATTGTCGATCGTGGGAGTTGAGCGGCCAGGCTTCTGTCCATTCGGCCGCTCTACCCTCCTCCCGGATCGGATTCGAATACACATACATGAGTTTTCGAACCTCATGAGGATAGATCATGGCAGTCTCAGATGCCATAGCGAGGCAGACTGATCGACGTGAATTCTTGTCTCCGAATCATGCCCTGAGAGTCGCAGAACCCAGGCGTCGATCACGATCGATGGATGTTTGGCTGATGAGACAGGTATGCACGCGTGTGGATCTGTTCGGACAGGCGACAAACGACTACCCAACTGTACCTGCGTCCAGCTGCTGTCGGAACATGTCGCCAACCGTGTCATCAAGTGATCGGTACGATATGTCGAAGTCGCGCACGCTCTTGCCGTGATCGCCGTTCCACGGCTTGTTCACGTTTCGGCTGACCATCGTTCGCGTGACACGCTTGTCAACGATCGGACCGATGAGCCACGCCATCGCTTTGGGGATCGTCCGCTTCGGGACCGGGAGCTTCGACCCGAATTGCTCACGCAAGATTGCGGCGATCTCGGCGAAACTCGAGTTGTGGCCGGACGTGATGTAGCGACCATCCGCATCCGGATGAAAGGCAGCGTTGATGTGCATCGTCGCGACGTCGCGAACGTCGACGATACCCATGCCGATGTTCGGCACGCCGGCTTTCATCGTGCCGTCCGTCATCTCCTTCATGAAGGACATGGACTCGCCGCCCGCGTTCGGGTTGATGGCGGGACCGAGGACGAACGATGGATTGATCGTGACCAGCGTCCATTTGTCCTGCGCGTTGGCAATGTCCCACGCTTCGCGTTCCGCCATGGTTTTTGAGTACGAATACGCCTGATGCGTGAGCGATGAACTCGTGTTCCAGTCATCTTCCGTAAAGATGCCGTTCGCCGTGTTCTCCAGGTCTGCATTGTCGCCATAGATCGCCGCACAGCTGCTCGTCACGACCACGCGTCGGACCGTTGATTGTCGGCTGGCCTCGTTGAGGACATGTCGCGTACCGTTCACCGCAGGGTCAACCAGATCACGCTGTGGATCCTCGACACTCACCGTAAACGGAGAGGCCGTGTGGAAGACGACCGAGCACTCGCGCATCGCGTCGGCGAACGAGTCGGCGTCCATGAGATCAGCCTTGAAGAACTTCAGCGAGCCGTTGGTGCCGTCCGCAAGCGCATTGAGCGGTGCGAGCTTCTCAGTGTTGTCGGGATTCCGCACGGTCGCATGGACGGTGCAGCCCGCTTCAAGGAGTCGTTTGATAATCCAGCCGGCGACGTAACCGGTCGCGCCGGTCACGAGGACCGGCGCGTCGGTGGGGATGGTGGTTGCCATGAGGGTCTCCCTTACGCTGTCTGATGCGGCATCACCATCTGCTTGAGGTGATTGACGAAGTCCTGTCGACCATCACCGCCCATCATGCTGTACAGATTGGTGGCATCAGCGCCGACGGGATTGTGAACCGGCATGTCCGTCGTCGCACAGTCATAGATCTTGTCGGCGACTTCCTGCGGGTCCGCCGGGCTTCCACTCTGCATGGTCATCGTCTGGACAAGCGAGTCGATGTGTTCACGAAGGCTTGCGGCGTGCGCCACGAGTTGTTCGTCGCCAGCACCAAGGAAGTCGTGTGTATTCTCACCGAATCGCGTGGTCGGATACGCGCCTGGTGCAACGGTGCGGAATCGGACGCCAAACGGTTCGTACTCGAGCGCGAGGGACTCGGTCAGGCCTTCGACGGCATGCTTCGAAGCGACATACACGGACGCTGTCGGGAAGCCGAGCAGGCCAGCCATCGATGTGATGTTGATAATCGTGCCGTCGCCGCGATGTCGCATGGCTGGAAGGATTGCCTGGGTGACGTTCATCAAGCCAAAGACATTGGTGTCGAAGAGGGCACGCGCGGAATCATCGGATTCCTGCTCGAAGAGTGCGAAGCCTCCGTACCCGGCGTTGTTGACCAGGGCGTCGATCTGCCCGAATTTCGAGACGGTGGCGTCAACGGCGTGCTGAATGCTCGATGCATCGGTCACGTCGAGTTGCGTCACCAGCATGCGATCGAGTTGCGTGAGTTCTGTTTCTCGCTCCGGTGTGCGCATGGTCGCGGCCACATTCCATCCGCGGGCGTGGAACGTCTGGGCGGCAAGCTTGCCAATGCCACTTGAGCATCCTGTGATCAATACGGTCTTGGTGGTCATGTGTGAATCCTCGAAACAGTATTCAGGTGGGGGAGTAGGACGGACGTTCACCGATCGTGACGAGAACGACGCGTCTCATTTCGTCGAGATATGCAGCCCGATCTGCGGCTGTCTTCTTGATGCCGTGCGATGCGCGCAACAGCGTGAGCGCGATATCGGCGTGACTGATGGTTGCTGCATGCCTGGTGGAGCCGTGCTCCAGTGCGTGCTCGAGAGCACGTTGGAAGTCCGTTTCCATGGCGACGATCTGATCACCGTGCCGAGACACGGCAGCATCAAAGAGCTCTTCACTGTGTGGCGAAGCGCCAATGGAATCCATCGCATCGCCACACCAGCGATCGAATGCACGCAGCATTCGGTCCGCGAGCGCGCCATCATCCGCGAGCGCTGCGATCGCGCCGTCTCGGGACATCGCGAGTGCGTGTGACACAACGTCGGCAAAGAGCTTCTCTTTGGACTCGAACTGCTGGTAGATCCACTGGCGAGAGACGCCGACCGCGCGGGCGACATCCTCCATCGATGTCTTCCGATAGCCGTACTGAACGAACACGGCGAGGCTGGCGGAAAGGGCGTCAGAGCGATCCATGCCCAGAGTTTACAAAGTAAGTCATATATGTCAAGTCTGTTCTCGAAAAAACGGCCTCCTCGCCGTACGCGGGCAAGGAGGCCGGTTGTGATTCACTTGGCTGTCGTGTGCGTGGACGCTCTACTCGATCGCGTCAGCACTGCCCGTGGCAATCGCCTCTGGCGCATCGACTTCGATCGCGGCAAGGCCTTCGAGGTCGACAAAGTCGGTCACGACGGCCTGAAGCAGTTCCTTGTTCTTCATGGTGCCTTCGCTCGGGACGAACGTCACGAGAAAGTTGCCTGCCCAGACCCACAGATCGTAATCGCTGGTCGATCGGATCGGATACAGCTCATCGAGCAGGTTGTCGCGTTCATACGACTGAATCTCAGCATCATCGCGCAGGCGAATGTGGGCCCATGCGATCTGCTTGCCTTCCGCGTCCTTCCACTCCACGCCGCCGAACGCAGAGTGCATTGTGAAGTTGACGTGGTCGAGCGTGACGCCTTCAAAGTCAGTCGCCGGCGTCAGGAAGAACGGAGATAACGCGTCCGTGAACGCCTTGTTGTCCTGCTGTACGCTGGCAGTGATGTCCTTCATCTGCGTGCGGTACGGCGTCGCCAGTTCGGTGAGCTTCGCTTCGAGCGATGTCTTGCGTTCTGTCAGCTTCTGACGCCACGCCTTGCGTGCAGCCTTGTCTGACATCGTGCCGAGACGACGCAGCATCGTATGGCGCTCGACCGTCATGCGTGCGCGAGCGATGGCATCTTCGGACTCGTTGCGCTCTTCGAGCCACGTCAATCGCTTCTCAGCGTGCGCGATCTCAGTGTCAAGTTCATCGAGCTCTTCGGTCGTGAGCAGTGGCTCATCGAAGACGGACAGCACGTGTCCGACCGTGCTCAGCTCGTCAGAGAGCGATCCGGTGGTGTTCTGCATGTCCGTGCGAATCGATTCGATCTGCTCGTACGCACTGAGCGAACGGGCGGTCAGTGATTCAATTGTTTCCGCCGAAGCAATCGCGGAAATCGCGACCGAAACGACGCCGGCAATCCAATGAGCACGCATGGTGGTTCTCCCGATAAGTGCAGACCCTGGATCAGGTCGAAGCGGGAGATATCGATCCGAGTGCGATGAGACATCACGGCAATTGCCGACCCGATCATCCACCGTGCGAAGCCGCGCGTGTCGTATCGCAACGACCGAGAATCCTGTCAATTCAAAGCGTCTTTCGTCCGATTTGCCCGGTCAGTCAAGGCGCCGATCAACGCGGTTTGAGGATTGGTTCCGCCTCAGCCTGCACGATGGCGTCGAACAAGGTGTGCAGTCTTTCGGTCATCGGTCCGATCGATGCGTCGCCAATCGTCCGGCCATCGATGGTCATCACCGGTGCGAGTTCGCCCATGGTGCCGGTGACGAATACCTCGTCCGCACGATAGACCTCCGCGAGTGTCATATCGCGCACCGTACATGGAATATCGTTGGCAGCGCAGAGTTCAAGCACCACGCTGCGCGTGATACCTTCAGGGCATGCGGTAGTGGTAGGCGTAATCAACGTACCATTGGCGACCGCGAAGACATGCGTCGCATTCGTTTCGGCGATGAAGCCGCGCGTGTCGAGCATGAGCGCATCGTCGGCACCGGCAGCATTGGCTTCGATCTTGGCGAGTATCGATGTCAGTTGATTGCACGAATGGATCTTCTGATCGAGCACATCGGATGGAGGACGACGATGCGCTGCGGTGATCAACGTGATGCCCGTCTTGTCGTACACCGGTGCTTTGTGCTCCGCGAGCACGATGATGCTGCAGCCTTGCGTGTTAATGCGAGGATCCAGACCGCTCGTGTACTTGATGCCGCGCGAGAGCGTGAGCCGAATGTGAACACGGTCCCACATGTCGTTCGCCTCAAGCGTTCGGCGGACTTCATGCATGATCTCGTCATGGCTCGGTATGCCTTGATACGACAGCGCAGTGGCGGACCGCTGAAGCCGATCAAGATGTGCCTGCAGCCGAAAGATCCGCCCTTCATACAGGCGAAGTCCTTCCCAGACGCCATCACCATTCTGCACCGTACTATCGAATGGACTCACGCCCGCCTCATCACGATGGGTGAGTGTGCCGTTGATGTTGACGATCAGGTCGCGATTCGCCTCGTTGAACGATTGCAGCATGTCGGAACGATCCTCTACGAAACGGTGAGACGGTGTTCGACGAGTTGGTCATAGATGTCGGTGCATGCGCAGAGCACATCGGTCAGATGTGCCGGCACATCAACCAGCTTCGGCGTGTACGGTTCGAACCCCGTTGATTGCTCGACGTTGGCATACCAATGCGGAGCCCAGACGCCGTCGGTATCACGCGGTCCGGCTGCCCAGCTCAGCATCGCATTATCAAACGGGACATCCAGCGCACTGCACAATGCGTGGAGCATGCCGCGTGGGTCTTGT
>JBCCFX010000191.1:0-7442 GCA_039029515.1 Planctomycetota bacterium | reverse complement strand
TTTTGGTTTTTTTTTGGTGGTCCCCTTTGCGCTTTTTTTGGTGGGGGGGGGTTGGGCCCCCCCCGGGTATTGGCAAAACGCGGTCATTGGGGGGGGCCACCCCCCCCGCCCTACCTGAGCCGGCAAATCCACTTCCCAAAATCCACAGCCCATAGCCCACAGCACACAGCACATAGCCCAAAGCCCACTCCATGTCCTTCACTGAATCCAACACACCGTTCGAAGCGCTCGGCAACGAGGCTGATGTCCGCGCACTCGTCGATGCCTTCTACGATCGCATGGACAGCGCGCCGGACTATGCCGGCATCCGCGCCATGCACGCACCCAACCTCACCGAGGCCCGCGACAAGCTCTACAAGTTCCTTGTGGGATGGCTTGGCGGACCACCGCTGTATACGCAGGAATTTGGCCATCCACGCCTTCGCATGCGGCACGCACCGTTCTCCATCAGTGAATCCGAACGCGACCAATGGCTCGGCTGCATGGCCGATGCGATGAACGAATGCAACATCACCGGCGACCTTCGCACGTTCCTCGACCAACGCTTCGCGCACGTCGCGAACTTCATGCGGAATAGGTCGTAGAGGCAGTTGGCAGTGGGCAGATGGCCGTTGTAGGACGGGTTCTGCTGAGCCCGGCATTCCTGAACGCCGGGTCTGAGCAAAGCGAAGGCCCGGGTTATCACGACGAACCTCAACTCCTCGAACCGGCGGCTTCGGGGAAGCCGCCCTACGACGACTCGGCGTTCAGGATTCCGCCCGCAGATCACGTCGAAACGCGTCAATCATCTTCGCCTTCACGTCATCCATCGTGGGACACGCATCGCCGAGCAACGTTGACAAGCTCGTCACCCGTCGACCGGTCAGTCCGCACGGCACGATGAGATCGAAGTGCGCGAGATCCGTCGCCACGTTCAGCGCAAGCCCATGCATTGTGACCCAGCGAGACACGCGCACGCCCATCGCGCAGATCTTCGCCTCAGACTCCGGCTCGCCCACCCAGACGCCCGTCGCGCAGTGGTCACGATGACCTTCAACGCCAAACGACTTGAGTACATCGATGACGATCTGTTCGAGCCAACGCATATATGTATGCAGGCGAAGATGGATGACGTTGAGGTCGAGAATCGGATAAACGACGAGTTGGCCCGGACCGTGATACGTAATGTCGCCGCCACGATTCGTCTCCGCCACGGTGACGCCGGCGTCTTCAAGCTGTCTGGTCGATGCGAGCAGATGATCCCGCGCAACGGGCCGACGACTCACCGTAATGACCGGCGGATCGTGTTCGACCAGCATCAGATGCATCGATGATTCACCATCGTGATCACGCTGTGCGATCACTTCGCGCTGCAATTCGAGTTGGCGTTCAAACGTCGGCGCATACGCCGCCCGACCGAGGTCGTGCACCGTCAGCGAGATCGCCGTCTCAGGCGTCGGCAGGATGATGTCGGAGGTGGTCATGTCGCTCACCTGCCATGATAGGCGAGCATGCTTCGTCTACACTGTCGGCATGCCGAACGTTCATCCCACCGCGATTCTCGAAGGCGATATCGACCTCGCCGACGACGTCACCATCGGCCCCAACTGCTCGCTGACGGGCAAGATTTCCATCGGCCCGGGCACGACGCTGATCGGGAACAACTACATCAATGGTCCGCTCACGATGGGTGCGAACAACGTCGTCTATCCATTCGCCTGCCTGGGCTTTGCAGCGCAGGATCTGAAGTGGGATCCAAACCGCGATGGCGCGGGCCTCGTCATCGGGGATGGCAATACGTTCCGCGAGAAGGTCACGGTTCATCGCGCGACAACCGACGATGCACCGACGCGCATCGGCAATGAGAACTACTTCATGGTCGTCTGCCATGTCGGCCATGACAGCAATATTGGCAATAACTGCATCTTCGCGAACAGTACGCTCGTCGCGGGATTCGCAACCATCGGTGATCGCGTCCTGACCGGCGGTCATGCGGCGTTCCACCAGTTCAGCCGAACGGGTCGCGGCGCGTTCATCTCCGGTACCGCCGGTGCGCTGCGGGACGTGCCGCCGTTCTTCACATGTACCGGCATCGGCATCTGTGGATCGATCAATATCGTCGGGATGCGCCGAAGCGGCATGAGCAGTGATGACATTGCGCAGGTCAAGTGGGTTTTCTCGACGCTCTATCGCCGGAACCTCTCGTTGAAAGGCGCCTTGAACGCGATTCGCGAACGCGCGGACAATCCACTTGTGGCCGAGTACATCGAGTTCCTCGAAGGATCTCAACGTGGAATCTGTCGGGGACGCGGCGACGACCGCCGATGACAGTACACTGATGCACCATGTCGATGTCGATGTGCATTCTGGGCAGTGGTTCACGCGGGAACGCGACGCTGTTGACGCGCGACACCAGTGCCGGCACGCGACATGCACTCATAGACTGCGGGCTGAGTCGACGCGAAACCAATCGTCGGCTTTCGACACTCGGACTGACCATTGAGTGCATCAGCGACATTCTCGTCACGCACTGTGATCGCGATCACTTTGACGCCGGCTGGAGTCAGTTCGCGCTGAAGCACAACGCAACGATTCACATGCATCGACGACAACGCACGCGCGCCCTGCGCGAGGGGCTCGATGGCCGTGTACTGAACATGTTTGAGGACCGATTCACGCTCGACGAAGAGACCACGGTGAATTCCGTGTTGTTTGCGCATGACAGCCTTGGCACGACCGGCTTCGTCATTGAACATGACGGGCGGCGACTCGGCTTCGCCACCGATCTCGGTTCAGTGCCATCGCACATCTTCGAGCATTTCATCGGACTGCACGGCATTGCCTTCGAATCGAATTACGATCCGCAGATGCAGCGCGACAGCGATCGCCCGGACTTCCTGAAACAACGCATCATGGGCGGCCGTGGGCACCTGTCCAATGAGCAGGCACTGCGCGCTCTGCGTGTGATTGCCGGACAATCCGAGTTGTCACAGATCGCATTGCTGCATCTGAGTCAGCAATGTAATGATCCGGCGATCATTCGTGCGCTGTATGAGCGCGAGGCGCCGGAACTGGCTGATCGCCTGACGATCACGTCGCAGACAACGCCATCGCCGATGCTTGAGATCATGCGCATCGCACCCGATGCCGGTCATACGACGAGCGGCGAACAACTGGCGATGTTCTGAACAGCGATCAGCTATCAGCTCTCAGTAGCGCAGGCTTGCCAGCCTGCCTGAATTTCCCGATACCAGGCTGCGCAGATCACGTGTCGGATCATCCCTGAAGTGCGATCCGCATCTTCGCGGACTCAGGTGCGGCGTAGAGATACCCACGCCGACACTGAAGCGCTCTCGCTGAAGTGTCGGATCATTCCTGTAGCGCGATCCGCACCTTCGCGGACTCAGGTGCGGCGTAGAGATACCCACGCCGACACTGAAGCGCTCTCGCTGAAGTGTCGGATCTTGACGTGAGAAGCTCTACTCTCCGTGCTCGACCGGAATTTCATCGCCGGTCATAGCGGCACGTTGACGCGCGAGCCAGTCGTCAGCGTTCATGGTGAACGAACCGACCGATTCGCCTCCCGCACGCAATGGCACCAGCAGCGGGACGCCCGGCGGTGATGCGGCATCCACCGGCAGCACAAGGTCGCCGGTGATCTGACCCGCGTCATTCAACTGGCGATAGACCTGTCGCGGCCGATCATTCGGCTCGGCGCTGCAGTCTGCGATCGCAATACCCGGACTATCGATCCACCAGGCAACCGGTTCGTTTGGCATCACGATCGTGCCCGGCTGCATAATCATGAACCATGTTGCCTCGCCAGGTGCGCCCACCGCTTCCATGACCATGGGCGATGAGCCTGTATACACAAGCTCCACCGCGCCGGCATAGACCGATCGTCGCAATGCAACCTTCGCATCGTCAAGCATCTCAAGCATCATCTCGGGCATCGGCATTCCGCGCCAGACGGTGTCGAGATTCCCGGCATGGCGCTCGATCAACCATGAAGCGCGGTCGCGCGACACATCACGGTCGTCTGCAGGAATCGATGAGAGTTCTGCCAGCGCGAAAGTAACAGCCTGCAACGTAATGATGTCCGTCACGCTGTCACGCCATGCATTGCCCTCCGCATCATCAGGCAGTGCAAGCGATGCACGTGCGAAGTCCATCCAACGGCCAAGCAATGCGGTCCAGGCGAGCGATTCCGGATGCAACTCAGCCATTCGCCACCGCCTCAACTCGTGGTTCGGATGCTGATGGCGAAGCGCTTCTCAAATAGCGCTCAATGAACACATCGGCGTCCCATACATATCGATCGCGCGCGGTCTGCATAGCGCGCTCGCCCGTGCGCTTCCGTTCATCTGAATTGAGAATCATGTGCTGCATTGCGTCAGTCATGGCTTCCACATCGTCAACGATGATGCCGCCGCCGTCATCGAGTTTCTCGACATGCGCCCGGAGCGGCGTCGCAATGATCGGCAATCCGGTCAGCATCGCCTGCACGACCGACTGACCAAAGGTCTCCTGGATCTTGGAACTGGCAACGTACACATCGAGTGTGTGCAGAAAAGCCGGCGTCTCGGGCGTCGGAATCCACGGATGCATCACAACACCCGCTGGCGCATCCGTCGGTGGAGACACATACGACGCGAGATGCAGTTCCGCACGGTGACGAACCGCATCCGGCAGTGCGAGATATGCCGCAATGGCCTCATCGGCGCCCTTCTGCGGGCTATCGAGTTTTCCGAGTACGCCGAACCGCACAATGCCATCACGGTCAGACAGACGATGACCATCGGGAGGCGGCGGGAAGACATCAGCATTCGGAATGCCGTAGTACGTTTCCAGTCGGCGCGGTTCGCGGCCGTTGGCCCGAAACGTCTCGGCGACAAGGTCGCTGACGGCAATCACTTCCATGTCGTAGTCGTGGACCGCATCGAGAAAATCCTCGCGCGTCCCACGATGGGCGAGCACGAGGATCCGCGTCCCGCGCTTCTTCGGACGAAGCAGCGGCAATCCCCAGAGCAGGCCCCGGGCGTTGTTGCCGAGCACGATCAGATCAAACGGCCGGCGACGCAGCGCGATGGCGCTGATGATGCCCGGAATGCCGCACTTCCGCGGGCCCGGAAAAAAGAACGTATCGAACGTGGCCTGAGGAATCCGCTCCGCGAACACGCGATTCCAATACCGCTCTGCGGGCACTGTGAGTTGGATCCCACGCCGGGAGAGCTGATCCAGGAGATGCAGATCGAAGATCTCAACACCACGCACCGGCTTGTGGGCACGGCGGGACAGAAAACTTGGCGCGAGGAACAGGACGCGCAGGTTGGCAGGCGAATCGGGCACGGAAGGGACACTCGATCAAGAGTGGATCGGGAAGCTGTCGCGCGGGCATGGTACTCGCTGAGGCGTCCTGACGCCCCGAACAGATCCGACACACCGGCCTGCAATCCGCCCTGACGGGCGATGTCACGATCTCTCCAAATCTGGCTGAAAGCACAGGGTTACGCCGATAGCTACGGCATGTCACGCAGTACCCGAAGTGCGCGCCGATCGACCGCCAGCGAAACGCTACCACCACCGTCCATCACGGCGCGGGTGGCATGGATCGCGGCGGTTGGTGTCTGGATCTTTGTCGTCATCTCGATGATCAGCTTTGACCCCGCTGATTCTCCATCGCATGTCGTCGCCGTCCACAACAGTCCCGCCGCGAACCTCTGCGGCGCTGCTGGCGCCGTCATCGCGTACTGGGCGTACAACGTCATCGGCGTTGGCACCTGGGTGATCCTCGCCGCGATTGCGATCTGGCTGGGCATCATCGTGACCGGTCGAAGCGTCGGACATCCGGTCGTCCGGCTGGTCGGCGTCCTGTTGGTCGCGGTCTGTGTGTCATCGCTGCACGGACTCATCGCACCAACCTCAGGTCCGCTTGCTGGCGCGCACGCGGGGCTCATCGCCACGTTGATCGTCGGCGAACTCGCAGCGCGATTCAGCACCGTCGGCACCTTCCTGTTCCTCATGGCCGGACTTGCCATCGGCGCCACCGTTGCGGCGGACCGCGTCGTGCTCATGCTCCCCGCACTGATCATGAGCTGCATCGCGCGCATCCGTGACTTTGAAGTGCCGAGCCTGTCCACGATCCGACCCGCAACCGCAAAGTCGACGAAGGCCGCCGCGAAAGCGAAAGCCAAGGCAAAGACCAAGGCGGACAAGAAGAAGAAGGTCGATCCGAAGGCACCGATTGATCTCGACGCCGGCGGCGTGGGCGGCACCGAGTCGTTCGATCCCGATGAACTCGATGAGGACGTCGAATGGGTCGAGGTCGGCGAAGATGATGAAGAAGATCCGGAATATGAATACGAGTATGAGTACGTCGACGAGGATGAAGAGTACGAAGACGAAGATGACGATGATGCAGAGGTCGAAGCCGACGCTGAGGATGATGAGGAAATTCCCGTCGAGCCTGCCGCGCTGACCGAGGAAGAACTTCGCGCCAAGATCGCCAAACTGCCACTCCGGATGGGCAACCGTGCGGTCAAGGTCGCGACGGACGAGGACATTCCGCGCGAGGACAACTTCGAAGGCTATTCGTTCCCCACCATCGAACTTCTCGCCGACCCCGAAAGCAACATCGGCGACGAGATCGAGAAGCTCGTGCGCGAACAGGCACGCAAACTCGAAGAGTCACTGCAGATCTACGGCATCGACGGCGAAGTGGCATCCATCGAGTCCGGTCCGACCGTCACGTTGTATTCCGTCCAGCTCGCGCCTGGCACCAAGGTCGCCAAGGTGCAATCGATCGCCACCGATATCGCGCGCAGCCTGTCCGCAACCAACATTCGCATCGTCCCGACCATGGCCGGCAAGACCACCGTCGGCATCGAAGTGCCGAACCTCAAGAAGGAAAAGGTCCGGCTCAAGGAACTGATGTCCGGCGAGGAGGCGCGCGAGATGATCCTGCCGATGTTCCTCGGCAAGGATGCAGCGGGCGAACCACTGATCGTCGACCTGACGAAGATGCCGCACATGCTGATCGCCGGCACGACCGGCTCGGGCAAGTCGGTCTGCATGAATTCGATCATCATGTCGTTCCTTTACGCCCGCCGTCCCGACGAGCTCAAGCTCGTCCTGGTCGATCCGAAGATGGTCGAGATGGCCCTGTTCAAAGACATCCCGCACCTGATGTGCCCGGTGGTGACCGAGATGCACCGCGCCTCGGCGATCCTAGAGTGGGCCGTCACGAAGATGGAAGAGCGGTACGAGCTGCTGGCCGAGGCGGGCGTCCGCGACATCAACAGCTACAACAAGCTGTCATGGAAAGAACTGGCCGAGCGGTTCGACCCGTCGACGCCGGAAGAAGAGGCGAAGATCCCGCGGAAGATCCCTCGGATGGTCTTCGTGGTCGATGAGTTGGCCGACCTGATGATGACCAACAAAGAGGTCGAGAGCTTCATCGTCCG
>JBCCFX010000190.1:0-7518 GCA_039029515.1 Planctomycetota bacterium | reverse complement strand
TGGCCGACACATCGACCTTGAACGTTGATGTTCCTTCCGGAATCCAGATCACTTCAACATCCGGATTGAGCATGATCAGGCCCACGGTTTCGAGCCACCGCTGTCGTACGACAAGCCGCGGATGCTTCTGATACGTCGGCAGCAGGCTGCGAAATCGCTTTGCTTCACTGCCAAGGGTGGAATCCACCAGCGAACGATAGGAACGAGCGTCACCGATGATGACCGCGACCTGACCGCCGACGGCATCGCTTTCAAGATGCTCGTAAATCGCACTGAGGCGTTCAGTCTGCTCGGCGTCGCGGGCAGATTCCTCAACGCTGCGTTCATAGGCATTGATCAACGCAATGGCGTCTTCCCAGCCGTCGCCAGCGGAGTCGATCCGGAACTGCTCGGCGCGTTTCTGGGCGCGCTCAATATTCGTCTTGGCTTCATCCGATGCGCGATCAAACGAATCCGACAACTTCTCGATCGAGAACGGTGGCGTGACATCGGTCGTCGCCACGGCCGTAATCTGGACGCCGACATCGACGCGATCGAGCATCTCCTGCGCCGCGTCCTTAAGACGAACGCCGAGGTTTTGCGATTCCTTTTCGAGCATGAAGCTATCGATCGGCATGCGCGCGGCAGTATGAACCGCAGCGCGCTGCAGCGCGAGCGCCATCAACTGATCGCCGGTGACGAAGTCGACATCTTCCTCGCCAGTCGACGTTGGGCCGATCCGCGATTCCTGATCGATGCGAACAGCGCCAACATAGTCGCGGACATCAACGATCAGGTATGAACCATTGAGTTGCATGTGCGCGACTTCATCATCTGCGGTGAGCAGATATCCATCGCGTGCAGGGTTCAGACCGTCGCGAATATCGGCGGCCTCAAGTGCATCGGTACGGGCGCGTCCGCGACCAACCGAAGGCCAGAACAGGTTGTTGACTTCGACGCGCCGATTCTCGGCCTGGAACAGCACGAATTCGCCGGCTGGATAGGGCCAGTTGAACGTGAGCCCCGGTTCAAGTGCGGATTCGCCATCCTTTTCGAGGATCTTGCCCCAGAGCATCGCCACGCCGCTCTGCCCCGGTGCGATCGTCTTGGCACCCGACACGATGAACAGCACAACGAGCACTGCGATCACGACCTGAAGCACACGGAAGCTCAGACGCAGCGCATCGGCGAGCGATTGATTCGCGGGATCCATGGCATCGCGCAGCATTGCTTCGCTGCCGACTTCGGTGTCGACGACGAATTGCGCGGACGCCGCACGGCGCGGCTGTTCAACTTCGATCGTCTCTTCCGCGTACGAATCCGGATCGGGCTGGATGGTTGGATCGGTCGAGTCGGTCATCGGTTCACTCTCCGCTCTCTTCATCCGTGACTGGCGTCGCCGGCGTCATGATCTCGGTGAGTTGAACGCCATCCGTCATCGGCAGTGGAATCTGACCGTCATCCGTGCTGAGCGCCTGATCCATCAGATGCCACGGCGCCATTCGCGTGTCGAGGAACAGTGTCGTGTATTGACCAAGCGTTGCTTCAAGTGTGTCGAGCCATGTCAGGAAGATTGCAAATTCTTCTTCCTCACCCATCTGCTCGAGATACTCCGCGGCCGCCTCGTTGCCCTGCGCCTGAATCTCAGCCGCACGAGCACTCGCAAAGGCGAGGATCTTGTTGACCTGATTCTTGGCATCCTCTTCAATCGATCGCGCTTCCGCATCGCCCTTCGACCGTTCAGCCGTCGCAAGACGCTCGCGTGTGGCCTTCATACGTTCAAGTACGGCTCGAGCACTGTTCGGCGGGAGCAGGAACTGGCTCACACCAACCTGCACCGGAATGACGCCCTGCGCGGCAAGCTTGTCTTCAAGCTGTTGACGAATCAATTCCTCGGCGTCGGATAGTGCGGACTCATTGCCGAGCAGATCGGCGATCTCGTACTGACCCATGCGAAGAATGGCGCTGCGGAAGTCATCGCTGATGTCGTCACGTGCAATTTCTTCTGTCTCGAAGCTGCGCATGAAACGCAGCGGACCATCGCCCTCGCGATCGACACGCCACAACAGGAACGCCTTCACCAGCACCTGCTGATCGTCAGCGGTCTTCACGGTTTCGATCGGCGACTCGATCAATCGAAGTCGCGTGTCGTACATCGTGATCTTGTCCGCGAAGACCGGCAGTCGGAACTTCAGTCCGGGTTCTCGTTTCACGCTGTCATCATTGGTCTCGCCGAAGCGCGACTGAATCGCGACGCCGGTGAATGGCACGGTGTACGTCGTGCTGAACAACACCAGGACGAGCAGCAGGATAAGGCCCACAATGGTTGCGATGAGCTTGCTCATGATCAGTTCTCGGGATCCTCGCCTTGAGAATCGCTGAAGTTCAGGAGGGATTCGATCTTCTTGATGTCGACGTTGATGTCCAACCGTTCGGGATCAACGCCAACGATGTATTTGTCGAGGGATGCGAGCGATCGGCTGAGGACCGACATTGTTCGCATCTGTCGGAACAACTCCGGCGCTGCGCGATACGCCGCGAGTTCGCTCTTGACGCGCTCCGCCTGCGCGCGCTGGTCGATGACGCGAACCCATCGGTCTGTCTGGGCGTTGGAGATGATCAGCGCGGCCTGCCCGCCGCCGGAAACGATGCGGCGCTCGATATCAAGCTCGAGTCGTGACAGTGCTTCGATCGTGGCATCATCGTCGAGATCGCCGTTCTGTCGAATTTCGTTGTATTCGTCGATCATGTCGAGCAGTGGATCGAGACCATCGAGATCACCGATCGCTCGTGCGTACTCGCTCGCCACTTTCTGTCGAGCTTCCGCAAGACGCTGTTCACGCGCCTGTCGGCTGATCGGAAGTTCCTCGAACGCCTTCGCCACGCGGCCCGATGACGGACGAACCATCATCAGCTTGACGGCCACGACTTCAATGCCTGCGGCGACCGAAGGATCGTCGTAGGCGGTCTGAATCGTGTTCATCAACGTGTCGGCGAGCATGCCATTCTGCTGCTCCAGCACGTCTTCGAGTGGAAGGTCGAACAAATGCTGCGTGACCGCGCGCTCCGCAATGATGCGCAACATGCGTTCACGCTCAGTCAGACGCTGACGACGAGCAATCTGATCCGTGCCGAAATGGAGATACTGAAGCAAGCCGGCCTTGTCATCGCGGATGCGATAATCGAGTGCAATCTCAAGGTCGACCAGCGCGACCTGATCATTGACTTCACTATCTATCAGTGCGCTCTCGCCCCCAACGTCAACGGCCGCGTCCTGTTCAGATGGACGGTATTGGCGCGAACTCTGGACGATGAACGGCTCGAGCGGCACATCCGTCTTGCCTTCGAGATCCTCCTCCCAGAGATACAGGTCCGCATCGCGCGTTCGTCGCGCGGTGATGGCAATGGAACGAACGCGGCTGACGTCGTAGACCTCGGCCGATTCAAACGGCCATGGATACTTCCACATCAGGCCGGCGTCATAGACGCCGGAATCGCCTTCGCCCACGAGTTCTCCGCCGCGAAGTCGAATTGCCTGCTGATGGGGTTCAACAATGACCATGGTGTTCAACATCACGAGGACGGCAATCCCGATGAGCAGCAGCGCACCAAAACTCCGAAGCAGAAGCTGGTATCCCCATGTACTCGTGACGTCAAAGCCGAACTGATAGTTGATCGCTTCGTTGATCGACCGGACAAGGTTGTCCGGAGCCGCGAACAGACTCAGGAGCTTGGAGTCGAACGCCGGTCGCGGGACTTCGCCCGGGACGCGCGGTCGATAGAAGTTCAGCAGCAGGTTGAGCACGATCTCGACCGCGAAGATCATCATGAAGATCGGGATTGCGTATCCCATCGCTTCGTTGATCGCGTCGTTGCCGAAGAATCTGAAGATGATGCCGATCGCTACGGCGAGCATGACGAGCGCGTTGCCGACCATGAAGGCCGCTCCGCCGCGAAGATTCTGCCAGGCGGTCTGTTTCGCCATCCCTGCGATGAATCGCGAGATGATGAAGGCCATGGCGGCGAATGCCAGGCAGATCGCGACCGACCAGCCGAGCATGTCGGTGGTCAGGAACTCTTTCGTCGAATCCGGGTCGCCAAGGCCTCGCATGAACCGGACCATCAGCACAGCGATGCCGGCGAGCAGGAACGCAAGCACCACGCTCAGGATCGGCATCAGCCACGTGTGCATGACGCGGAGCCGGCGTGCGGCCACTCGGATTTCCTCGTCGGCCATGTCGAAGACGGACGTCGCCCCGGCACGATTGGCCGCAAGTTCATCCTCTTCAAGGGCTTCGAGCCGCTCCAGCTTGTGCTGGTTGAAAATGATGATCAGGCCGACCCAGAGGATCACCCCGAGTGCGGCATACAGCGAGGCAAAGAAGAACGCCGTGTCGCCCGCAAATCGCGAGAACAGGAACAACACCAACGCGATAACGAACTGGATGACCAGTCCGAAGGAGGCGACGCGTGTCGCCCGCTGATACGCAAAGTGATCAACTCTCATGGGTTACTCAGGCCCCCGCATGCGGCTCACCACGGACACGGATGGGATTCGCTCGCCTTGCAGACATGACGCACGCCCGAGGCTCCGGAAGAATCCCGGACGGAAATCGCCGAATGGCGCGCGAACAAGACGTGGCGAACCACGTAGTCGGTTGGTACGTAGTACCCTCCGCCTCCGGTTCGCAAATATGATGGAATTTCTGACCAGTTGATCTCGGATCCCCTCCAATGGGGCGTTCGGGCACCTCACCTGCCCCTTCGGGCACCACTTCTCAGCACCCTGACGCAGACAAGCGTCGGCCTTTCATCGGCCTCCTCCAGTCTTCACCATGATCGAGCAGTTCCTGGCGATCGTCCGCAACACGCTCTTCGAGAGCATCCGCCAGCCCATCATGCTGGTGCTGCTCCTCGTCGGCGCCATTCTCATCGTGCTCAGCAACCTGCTGGCCGGCTTCACGATGGAGAATGACCAGAAGATGTTCATCGACATCGGGCTCGCCACCGTCTTCCTATTCGGTGCCCTGCTCGCCTCGTTCATCGCCACCAGTGTCCTCACCCGCGAGATTGAGAACAAGACTGCCCTGACCGTCGTCTCCAAGCCTGTCAGCCGAACGATCTACGTGCTCGGCAAATATGCGGGCGTCGCGATCGCCATGATCATCGGCGTCCTGTTCCTCGGATTCGTCTTTCTGCTTGTCGAGCAGCATCAGGTTATCGAGACCGTCCGCGATCCGGTTCACGCGCCGGTCATCGTGTTCGGCGTCGTTGCCTTCCTCCTCGGTACAGCCGTCGGCATCTGGAGCAACTACTTCTACAACAAGGCGTTCCCAAGCACGTTCATCGTCATCACGACGTTTCTGCTGGGTCTCGCCTATGTCCTCAGCCTGATGTTCGACGCCGGCTTCCGCTGGCAGGATCCCACTGAGTCGTTCAGACCACAGCTGATCCTCGCGCTGATCGTCCTTGTGTCCGCCGCGCTGATCCTCACCGCGATCGCATTCACCGCATCGACGCGCGTCGGCCAGGTCATGACGTTGTGCATCACGCTCGGCATGTTCCTGTTCGGCCTGCTGTCGGATGCGATCTTTGGTGCGCCAATGGCCCAACTCGAACAGACGTGGTCGAAGCGCGTGGAAGCGCTTCCCGCCGAACGGACGAACGGCCCGAGCCTTGCCACGATAGGTCAGGAGATCGATATCGCGGACCTTCGCGCGTGGATGCGCGATGTGCGACGCGATGAGGCGGCCACACAGCGGGAAGTCGCAGAACTTGAACTTCAGGAATCTGTCGCTGAACAACGCATGCTGCGCGAGCGGAATCCTGAAGAGGAAACGGCGGAAGACTTCGATATCCGAATCCGAAACCTCATCGAGCGAGAAGAGGAAGCTATTGCTCGTGAGTACGAATCCCGCGTGACGCGCATTGATGATGACATCGACGCCATCGAGCTCCCGCTCGAAACCAACGAGATCGCGGTGCGCGTGGATCAAGCGCGCATCTTCCGGCTCATCACCGATGAATTCAGTGTCGAAACCGATCGCGTGCTCCGTGCATATCCTCCTGCGATCGCAGCGGTCCGTCAGCCACAGGAACGTTTCGTCCACGCGGCGTGCCGCGTCGGGTATGCGATCGTCCCGAATTTCCAGGTCATGCTGCTCAGCGATGCGGTCACCCAGTCCCATCGAATTCCGCCGTCATATGTGCTACGAACCGTGATGTATGGCGTCATCCAGATCCTGCTCTATCTGAGCCTCGCGATCATGCTGTTCCAGAAGCGAGAAGTCGGCTGACGGATGCTTGCCGATTGCCCGCCACTGAGCCGAACGGTCTAAGATGAGTGCTCAGGGAGAACCGAAGTGGGCCAAGATCGCATGATTCGCGTCCGAGGGGCACGCGAGCACAATCTCAAACACCTGGATGTCGACATCCCGCGCGATCAGCTCGTCGTCATCACCGGCGTCTCCGGCTCTGGCAAAAGTTCGCTCGCGTTCGACACAATCTTCGCCGAAGGTCAGCGCAAGTACATGGAGTCGCTCAGCGCCTACGCGCGGCAATTCCTCGATCAGCTCCAGAAGCCCGACATCGAGTCCATCGAGGGTCTGCCACCCACGATTGCGATCCAGCAGCGCTCCGGCGGACACAACCCGCGTTCGACCGTTGCCACCACGACCGAGATCTACGACTACCTTCGATTGCTTTACGCACGATGCGGAACGCCAACGTGCTGGCATCGGTCAGGCAAGCAGAACCGCGTGTGCGGCCGGACGATTGACGCAAGCAACGCCACGCAGATCGTGGATGTGCTCATGGCCATGCCGTCCGGCACGCGGCTCATGTTGTGTGCGCCGATCATTCGCGGCAAGAAGGGCTATCACCGCGACGTCCTCGAAGGCCTTCAGAAGCACGGATTCATCCGCGCTCGAGTCAATGGCGACATCATTGACGTCCGCGATGCCCTCAAAGAAGGTGGCGACAACCCGCTGAACCTCGGCCGATACGAACAGCATTCCATCGATGCGGTTGTCGATCGAATTGCGATCAAGGACGACATTCGCACGCGCATCGCCGATTCGGTCGAGGTCGCGTTGAAGCTGAGCGACGGACTACTGACTGTGCTCGTCGATGAAGACGGCACCTGGACCGAGCGACGCTTCAGCGAGAAGTTTGCCTGTCCTGAGCATCCAGAGTGCAGCCTCGAGGAGATCGAGCCCCGGCTGTTCTCATTCAACTCGCCGTATGGTGCATGCCCGACATGCGATGGCCTTGGCGTCGTTTCTGAGTTCGATGAACAACTGATTTGTCCTGACCGGTCGGTCAGCCTCCGCGACGGTGCGATTGAGCCGTGGCGAAAGAACGGCCGACGCATGAACATGTTCTACGGCCGTATGGTGCGTACGTTCTGCGATCGGCTGGACGTCGATCGCGATGCGCCGGTCTCGGCAATGTCGAAGATGGCCTGGCGCATCCTGATCAACGGAACAACGGATGCCGATGAAGCGAAACTTGGATTCAGCTTCGAAGGCGTGATTCCGA
>JBCCFX010000189.1:0-7666 GCA_039029515.1 Planctomycetota bacterium | reverse complement strand
GTTTCAATTCTTGGGCCTCCACCGCTGCAGTCCGACCTTTCTTCAAGGCGGGCACAGTCTCGATCCCGGTTAGTGCGCTGACGGTGCAATACTGCTTCCGAACACACCAACCGATCATCTGGCGGATTCGCCGGCCCCGAGCATTCACATAGGTTCGCGAGGAACGGTCTTCGATCATGAGTTGCTGAAGCTGCTCCAGCTCGATCGGACCGAACAACTCCAGCGGCACGTCGCTGAAATGCTCCATCAGCGGCCGAAGGGCGTAGTTGAAGTGCTTGTATTCGCTCGATCCAAACGCCCCGGACCGGATAGTACGTCTCGGCGTACTCCATAAAGTGGCCGATCGCCTCGCCCACAATTACAACACCGGCACGCTTGTTCGCAATGAACGACTGAACAAGCCCGGTGTACCACTCCTCGCACGCTGCCGTGCCATGTGCCGGTCCGTAGCAATCGCGGCAGTTGATGATGACACGACCACAACCGGACGCCTTGTGATGCTGAAGAGACGGGATTCGCATCGCATCCAACTCTACCGCGCGATTGTGCAAATCCTTGATGATTCGCTATCGTTCGGATACATTCGCTCGGTATGGGTTTTGCGGGCTGCTGGCTTACAAAAACTTGCAATCGGGGCGGTTAGCTCAGTTGGCTAGAGCACTTCGTTTACATCGAAGGGGTCGCTGGTTCGAGTCCAGTACCGCCCACTTTCGAATTCTCAACGTATCGCCACGTCAGATCTTCTTCTTGGGCGTCGGCGGCGGCGTCTTCAGGCCTGTCTGATCAATCATCTGCAGGGCAAGCTTGCGAATCGACTTGGCCGTCGCGGCATAGGGTGAATTCTCATCATTGAGCTTCACCTTGGTGAAGGCTTGTGATTCCTTCCGGCAATCGTGCACGATGAACGACGTCGCGTGTTCACGCTCATCGAGCGCCAGTTTGGCGTCGACGTTGAATTTGTTCCCACTGATGCGCGGATAGACGTTGATGCGGTCCTCTTTCGGATCGTCCTTCGTCTCGAGGATGAGCAGGTATTCAACCGTAATCGGTTTGCGAACATCCTCGCGCCCGAACTGATCCGTTTCGTACCCGACGAAATCGACGAAGTGCACGTAGCTGGTCCCGACACCAACCGCGGCGGTTCGCGGCGTGGCGCTCGCGGGAAACCAGCCCAGAAACAGAACAAGCGTTCCGATACCAGACACTGACGGCGTGCCGCCCTGCGGTGACAACGAATTACTCGGCAATGAATTCGTACCGGGGCCGGACAGGCCACCACCAGCCGGCGCATCGACAGGATCCTCCGGATCGGTCAGGATCGTCGCCACCATGCGCGACCGTTCATCCGTGCCGATCAACCAGCTCTCGTCCTGCACGGTGATGGAGATGGGATCAAACGCGGGATCGATTGCCACGCCATCGTCTGAGCGCGCGTGCAGGATTCGGTAGTCCTGAATTTGACTCATGAAATCCTGTTCTTTGCTCGACGTCGCGCGGTATTGCCAGACATTCTGCTCCGTCGACGGTGATGGCAACTGGACCGCGGTCCCCTGCTTCAGCTTGAACTGCTTTTCGAGATTGACGGTGATCGGCGGCTCATCCGTGGCGGCTGCGCCGGCCGAAAGGACAATGGCACCGACGGTCAATGCGATGGTCGCCACACGCTGCATGTCTTCTTTCTCCTGTAATCGTGCGCACGCACGATCACGCTCACCACGACAGGTAATCGATTCCGGATGCTTTTCGGAGCTTCGCAAACTGCAGCAGGAACGCCTTCACGCGGTTCTGCTCGGGCGTGTTCAACCCTCCAGTCGGGATGGGCAGCATCTCCATGTTTCCATCGTGGAGACGGAGATAGAACTTGTCATCGTCGAGCTGATATTCAGCGTCGATACCTCCGCCTGTCCCATACACGAACACCTGCACGGCTTCGTTGCCTGTCTTCTCGATCAGGAAGAATCGATCGACAGGTTTGGTCGAGTCCGGATCGACGTCCACCATATGAATGAACTTCGTGCCCACGCCCACTGCGGCCGTCCGCACGTTCTTGATGACCGGCCAATAGCCCCAGGTGAAGATGAAACCGAGGTCATCATTGATCCCGGCGAACTGGACGCCGAGCATGTCATACGACGCGCCACCAATGGACAGATCGAAGATGTCGTATTGCGTGTCCGTCGTGCTCGCCTGCGTGTTGGAGCCGCCGCCGCCAAAGTCCAGCGGGCCGCTCATCGCGCGAAAGTCCTGCTTGACATCGAAGTCAAGGAACGATCGGACGACCCGGATCTTGTCGCCATCACTGGGACTGGGCGTATTGGTGAACGTGACGCCCTTGAGCGCTGCGATACGTTCGACGTAGATGGTCGGCGTCAGGCTGGGATTGTTGATTTCAGCCTGTTTCCAGTCTTGTGCGACCAACTCCTCCTGGCAGCCAGTAAGGCTGGCCAGCAGGACGCTGACGATGAATACAACACTTGTTCGGGCCATAACGCCACCCACACACACGGTCTGCCGGTTACGACGATGGCGTTCCCCAACCCATCGTCGGACGTTGCCGGATGACAAACGCCCCCAGTTCGCCCGCCACCACGGCAACGGACGCAAGTATAAGCGGGCTAAGCACATACGCCGATGCCCGGTACAATCCGAAGCTAGCTACCACCAGAATCAATGTCAACCCTGCATATGCCGTCACGCGAAGGATGATTCGGCGGGGAATTCGCCAGATCAGGCCAATCGCAAGGCAGGCCACCAGCGGTACGGTCGCGAAATTGTCGCTCGGCTTGCTGTGACGGATCGTCTTGTTGCTCAGCAGGTCCCGAATAGCCACCACGTGGCACACCATCTTCGGCACCCAACGACCGTCGGTGTATTGCGCCAGCTCGTCATACGGCGGGGGCATCGCCAGGACGACAACCTTGCCCGCGAGTTCCAGACGACGCTCTTCCCGGGACATCCCGAAGAGCGTCTCGTAGTCGCTGATCAACTCGTTGAGCACATCGTCATCCGGGACCACAATGCCCTGATGCCCGATGAATGAATTCCTGCGGATGCGATACTTCGTATCGGTCTCACGCTCCTGGTCTGCCATCGACAGACCGAGCAATTCCGGCGTATCGATCGGCCGCGCGCCGGCGGCGCCGTTGGCAAGGCGTTCCTGATAGCGGATCGTGACCGTGGCGCTGTTCGGATCGAAACGGAACCTTGGCACCGCCTGCGGCTGCCGGTACGCCGCGAACGCGAGAAGTGAGATCGACGGCAACTCACCGAGTTCCGGATCGATGACGAGTGAATCTGTTGACCAGGGCGAATCGTTTTCAAGCGTACCGGTCACACCACCGATCAACGCGTGTTCACGAATGGGCTCGATCCATGCGTAGTCCGGATCTTCAATCCAATCCCATGCCTCACTGCCAACGATGACCGGGATACCGTTGTCACGGGCGCGCTTCATACTGTCCGCAAGCTCGCCGTCGTATTCGGGCCGTTCACCGCGAAAGGTGATGTCACAGACGATGACCTTCACGTTGGCGTCGACCAGCCGATCAATCGCCTCGGCCTGCATCATGCGCCACGACTGCACATCATCCAGCGTAATGCCTTCGATCCCGTGCGCATTGGCCGTCGTGACCATCTCGACGGCGTACTTCGGGACAAAGCCACGAACGAAATTGTTCTGCGGCAGGATCGGTGTCGTCGGTGCTGATTGGAATAGCGCGACGTCATACATGAAGTGCAGATCAGTCCAGCGATACCAGAAGCTGGATATTCCTGATACCCCGAGAAACGTTGCGAACAGCACCACCACCGCAAGCGCGGCGACGTACTGATCACCGATGCGTTCACGCCATGTCTGCGGCGCACGCGGCGCGATGAATCGCGTCCCCGTCTCAATGACCTCACTGTCACGGAGAAACGTCGCGATCGCGCCACGGAACTCCGCGACACGCTGAAATCGGTTCGTTCGACTCTTGTGCAACGCGGTGGCGACCACCTGACTCAGTTCCGCCGGAAGCGATGGATCATGCTTTGACAGCGGATCCGGCGGCGTCGTACAGATGATGCGCTGCTTCTCGTAGTTCGCTTTCCCGGCAAGGTCGTACGGCAGCGTGCCCGTCAGCAATTCATACAACACAACGCCGAGCGTGTAGACATCGCTGCGCTGGTCGATCGCGACAGGATCGCCATCGAACATCTCCGGCGCCATGTAGCTCGGTGTCCCGACGATCTCACCGTACAGGTTGGAGCCGCCTGTATCGGTGGCGACACCGAAGTCGATCAGGCGGACATGGCCTTCGGCATCGACAAGGACGTTGCTGGGTTTGATGTCGCGATGAATGATGCCGCGCCGTTCGTTCGCATGTTCGACGGCATCGCAGAGTTGCAGGAACAAGCGCAGGCGCTGCTCGAGCGACAAACCCCCGGCGACCGCAAACTCGGTGATGGGCTTTGCCCCCGCGACATACGCCATGACGTAGTACGGCAGCGTTTCTTCGCCCGCCTCGTAGAAGCCGGCGTCGAATACGGTGGCAATATTGGGATGGTCGAGTTTTCCGAGCAGCCGGTACTCGCGCACAAATCGATCGATTGCTTCGGGGCTGAGCACGCCGGGCTTGATGAGTTTGATCGCGACGACTTTTTCGGTTTCGACATGTTCAGCGCGATAAATGTCGCCCATGCCGCCGGCGCCGATTTTCTGGCCAATGCGGTACTTGTCGATTCGTCGCGGCGGCCCGACGCCAGCCGACGTCGCATCGCGCGTCTCGTCGCCGCTTCCGCTTGCCACGGTCGGATCGTGGTTGCTCATGGTCTTCCTGAGTTCCTGAATCAATCCGCCGTGCGGGGCGGTGTGCTCATCCTGACAACAGTCGTACTACACCATACGAGGCGATTTGTGACAAAATGAGCCGACTTTTTCGGGTTTCACGAAAACGAGGCCTCGGGCGACCCGAGATACGAAGTGTGCCCGTGGTCGGCATGCGATCGCCTGGTTGCGATCCGAGGTGCCCTGATTCGCCCGAGACCACATCGCCCTTGAAGGTTTGTTTCGTTGCACAGGCCAAGACGCTTGTCTGGTGTACGTGTTTTGAACTGACCTCAAGGGGGATGTGCCGATGGCCGCCACGAACAAGACTGAACTCACCCACGTTGATTCCGATGCACCGCTGCGCGTCGTGATCGCCACCGCCAACGCAGAACTCGGCGCGACCATTGTCGATGCGATCCGAAGTGCGGGCGGCGAACCGATCGGACCGATCTGCGTCGATGACGATGTGATCGCCGCGTGCAAGCGGCATACGCCGGACCTGGCCATCATCGATCTCGCCCTCGGCGGCGAGAGCGATCGTCGGCTTGCAGACCGCGTGGCCCGGAGTACGGACACGCCACTTGTCGCCCTTTCGAATGCGTGCGATCCGAGCACGCTTCGCTGGTGTGGTCGACTCGGCGCCGTTGGCTATCTCATCAACACCGACATCGAAACACAGATCGGCCCCACGCTGGTCCTTGCACGCACCCTTGCTCGGGTGACCGACGATCAGCAGGATGAGGTCGATCAGCTCCGGCAGGCGCTCGAAGACCGCAAGAGCATTGAGCAGGCCAAATGGATCCTCATGCAGGCAGGCCAGCTTGCACCGGCAGAAGCCGATGCCCGCCTGGCATCACTTGCAGACAAGAACAAGCGATCAGTCGCCGCAGAAGCGCGGGCCGTCCTCGACGCCAGCGCCCTGCTCCAGGCCGGCTGACGAGCCATCGGGCCAGCGGAACCGCCTCATGACCGGTGTGGCGATCGATCGGCGTGCGTGTCTGATCGTTAATCCCCACTTCTGATCACGGTCCTCGGTGGGCCGGAGGGCACAGCCGTATCAACCGTTGGCCAGTCATGAGCAGCCTCGTGTGCGGGTCGGGCGTCTTCGGACACCCGGCCCGCCACCCTTTGCGCCCGAGGCGTTTGAGCCGATACAATAAGGGGTTTGAATAGACGTTATCCCCGGTAGCCATGCCGCTGCGATGAGGAGCATCTCGATGCCACGATCGATTTCCATGCCCGGACTGCTGTGCCTGATGGCCCTGGCGGTCGGCTGCTCGGACGCCACTGAGCCGACCGACACGACTGCGGTCACACCGCCGACGGCGGTTGAGGCTGCCCCCGCCGCAATCGTTCACGCAGACCCTGTGGTGGAACCGGCGGCCGCTCCGGCCTCGCTTTCGACCGTCAGCGACGACAATCTCGCCGATCGCTGGGCAAAGAGGATGGTCAAAGCAGAAGAGGGCGGCATCTATGACGTCCTTCCAGTTATTGACGAGTTCGCCGCGCTCGATGAGCAAACTATGCGGTCCATCCTTCCGCAGGTGTGGGTGCAGCTGAGCCATCGCATGCAGGTCCAGGTTATGCGCGGCATCTCAATGCCCACGCATCTGGCACCATCTGAGTTGCCGCACCCCATGGTGCGTGATGTGCTTCGGCTTGGACTCCGGACACCGCATGCCGCCACACGGAATTTCGCCCGCCTGTACCTCAACATGTACACGTTCCGCAATGCCGAAATCGTCGACGATACGTTGCTGAATTGGTTCGACGACAATGCCGACCGACCGTTCCTGGATGTCTGTCTCGAAGGCTGCGAATCGTTCATCGATGCGATGGACACCACCGATCTTGCCACGATGCAAGTGATGGCGCCACAGCTTGATCTCTCATCACGGTTCGTGTTCCCCAAGGTGCTTGCCATTCGCACCAAGGCATTCGAGTCGGGCATTCGCGATCGACTCATCACATGGCTGAACCCGTTGCAGTCCGAAGATGTCCTCATCGCGTCCTGCCGAACCGTTCAGGCACTGGAGCTGGACACGCCGTTTATGCGCGATCATGTCCTGCCGCTCACCGAACGAGGCACCCCGATGGAGGCCCGCGTGGCATCGTTGACCAGCCTCACCGGACGCCGCTTTGACTGGGCACTTGATCACATGCACGAACTGCTTCGTGAATCCGTCAACAACGACGACGAGTTCACCGACAAGTTTCTCATTCCGTTGTCCAAAGCGATTGCCTCGTATGAGAACCCCGGCTCGATTCCACTTTTGATCGGCGTGATTCGGGCGGATAACACCCCACTGACGGTCCGCACCGTGATGCAGTACGGGCTCTGCCCCTTGGCCAGCGAGGCCTGGGAACCGGAGACGCAAGACACGGCCTACTGGATGAATTGGTGGGATGAACGACGAAACCGCTACACACCTGAAATTCGACGCATCAACGTGCCGGAACTGACCGTGACCGCCCGTCGTGGCGGCAATACGTCGGTGCCTGCCGCCGATGATGCTGTTGCGGAGCCCATGTTGCCCGGCAAGGGTGGAACACGAGGCACGAGCGGTGATGCGGGGTGATCCGAGCATTCTCCGCGCGAAGCGTGACAGGCTTCAACGCGGGGACCATCTGCACGTTGAGTTGAGTCACACGAATGGCCGTTGAGCCGGATCGCCACAGTATCTATGCTCGGACTGGGATTTATCCCGCCGCTCAGGAGGCGTCATGCCGGACCAACCGTCGCGATTGCTGCCAACGCCCCGGCGACGCATTTCTTCGAGCATGAAGTTGCGCACGCGCGGATCACCCTCGCGCGAGCCGGTGCCGTTCAGCCCGACCACGAGTCCGTAACCGCGAACG
>JBCCFX010000188.1:0-7723 GCA_039029515.1 Planctomycetota bacterium | reverse complement strand
CTGCTCGCGACTGATCTGGAGACGATCCTCGCGCAGTGTCCGAACATTCCCGATGTCGAATTGTCACTGGCACTGCTCGAACGTGGTCTCCGCGAAGTGCAGTTCTGGCTTGATCCGCCGGGCATTGCGGCGCGAAGCGTGCAGGAAGCGCTGCTGCTGCAGATTGATGACCTTCAGCTGCGCGATGACAACGAATCGAACGACTGGGACGATGTTCGATTGCTGATTGAAGAACATCTCGATGACCTGCTCCAGAACCGATTGCCGCGCATCAGTCAGAAGACCCACTTCGACATGGACCGGATTCAAGCCGCGATGACGCTGATGCGGCAACTCAAGCCGAAGCCGGGACGTGGACTGATCGACGTCGATGTGCCACCGATCATTCCCGATGTCGTCGTGGAATACGACGAGCATCGAGATGAGTACATCGCAGCGTTGCGCGATGGTTTGCTCCCTGTGCTCCGCATCTCGAATCGCTACGAGGAAATGGCACGAGATCGACAGGTCGACAAAGACACCCGCGATTTCGTCGCGAACAATGTTCGAAGCGCCACATGGCTGATCGAGTCCATCCGACAGCGCAACAGTACGCTGCTGCGAGTCGTGAACGTAGTGCTGACCCGTCAGCGCGGTTTCTTTGATGAAGGTCCACAGGCGTTGCGTCCGCTGCCCATGACGGAAGTCGCCGATCAACTTGGTGTTGATGTGAGCACGGTCAGTCGCGCGGTTGCCGACAAATGGATGCAGACGCCGCGCGGCATCTATCCGCTGCGACGGTTCTTCTCAGGCGGGACGTCCACGGAGTCCGGTCAGGACATGAGTTGGGAAGCCGTCAAGGCGACGCTCAAAGAGATCGTCGACGGCGAAGACAAGTCAAGGCCGTTCAGCGACGAAGCGCTCTCGCAGGAACTCAAGAAGCGCGGTATCGACATCGCGCGGCGTACCGTCGTGAAGTACCGGCAGCAACTGGACATTCCACCCGCACGACGCCGCAAAGTGTTCGCCTGACCGCAACGTTTCGCTCAGCGGACGGGATACAGCCGGCAATCGAGCACCGCGTACCCATCAAGCTCAAAGTGCTCGACACGAATCGTGATCGTTCGTGCCGCTTCCAGTTCGAACTCGGCGATCTGTTCGCGCGGTGGATGCCAGGTCCAGTCGTCGATCACCATCTGGTCATCGATCCAGACGCGAATGCCGTCGTCCGATGTCGTCTTGAGCCACCACGTGCCCGCAGGCAGTTCGATGGTGGTCTCGGCGATGGTGCCAAAGTGATCGACGGGCCGTGCATCCATGGTCATCCATGACGGTCCACCGTCGCCGAACGTTTCCGACAGACCGAGACGATCCACGGGAAACACCGTGGTCGCAGCCTCGCGCCAGGTCTCGATGTCCTCGCGAGGATCGACCGGCGACGGGAATGACCGAATGAACCACCGCGGATAGACCTCGCTCACCCGCGCGGCAATTGGTTCGCCGACGGCGGGGGCGTACGTGACCGTCGCATCGTGAAGCCCCGCGTTCCGAACGAAGCATCGGACGATTGCCAGCGTACCGAAAGGCAGATTATCGAATGACGACTCCGTGACGAGGCCGTTTGAATCGCTGGCCACGCTGATAAATCGGGACAGGTCGGCCTGCGCATGCTGGAGCCATTCGCGTCGACCGAGAAGCCGAAATGTCGATTGTGTTGTCCCTCGCTCGGTGATGCTCGTGCCATCGTGCACCATGTGGAGACCGTTGAAATCAAACGGTCCGTACGGCGTCATGACAATGTACGCGCGGCCATCGAGATCTGCGCGCTGGCCGACCGGCGACTTGCGGCGAACGCGGCGGACATCAGGCGGCGCGGGGACAACGAGATCGCCTGACATTGAAATTGTGGAGCTTGCGCCTTCGCTTCGCACATCTTCGTTGACTATACGAAATTCATTGTCGCGCAGTTTCACACTCGGTTCATCGCGCAGGTGAATGCCGATCGGCGACTTGGCAATCACATTGTTGCGGACAACAGTCTCCGACAGGGCGGCGGCATTGGCGCCGGACCAGGGCAACGCGGCGATTGCAGGATCATCATCGCGCCAGAGATGGATCGCACAGGCGTCGTCTTCAAACGAATTCCCGATGATCTTGTTCCCGACGCCATGCTCGATGTTGATCCCGCCCCGTTCGAGTCCGTAGCCCATGTCACCGTTCGCACGGAATGTATTGCCGTCGATGATGGTCGCCTGTGAGTAGCCAGCCCAGATTCCCGTGATGCCATTGCGAGCAAACGCATTGCCGTGAATCCGGTTGTTGAAACTGAATGTCAGTTCAAGTCCGTGGGCGACGCAGTCCGAAAAATCGTTGCCGACGATGACGTTTTCGTTATTGCCGCGCTGCCGGTACCAGTTAATGTCATCGCGCGGGTTGACCTCGCCAAGCGCTTCGCGTCCGGCAAAAGCGAAGAGACCATCGCCGCAATGCGTGGCTGAGTTGTCGATGATGCGATTGCGCGAACATTGCTCGAATAACAGGATGCCGGCGGAATCCTGCCCTCTGTTGTACACGCCGTGGCTGTATCCCCGAACACAGAAATCAAATGCGTTCCCGCGGATGAGATTGTCGCTGCTGCGCCAGAGGCTGAGTCCCCAGCCGGAGAGAAACGAGCAATCACAGCCGGTGATCCTGGCCTGGCGGACCCGATCGAGCATGATGCCGTTCTGCACATCGCGGGCGATGATCTTCTGCAGCATCACGTTCGATGATCGTTCGACGAGCACGCCTGCGCCATACTGACTGGCCCATTCACCGGCATCGTTCTCGTGCGGCCAGAGCCAATCGTCGGTGTGCTCGGTTTCGGACGTTGAAGACAATCGCTGCCGGAAGCCATCTCGGATTTCGAGTTGATGCACATTGAGGCCATCGGCTTCGCGAGCGTGAAGGCCGACATTGAAGCCTTCGATGCGGCCACCGATGATCGTCACGTTCTGACCGGTGACGAGGATGCCGGTGCCGGTATAAAGCTCTGGAGTTCGTGTGGGGTCGGCGCCGCGAAGCGTTTGATCGCCGAGTCGGACGGTGATGTCGTCGTCAATGATCTGGATGACGCCATTGCCATCAAGATCCTCGATGTACGGCGCGGTGATTTCAATCAGGCAACTGTTGGCGATGACCACGTTGTCGCGGTCCACGCGGATGATCATCTGATCCTGAGCGGGACGTGCATCGACCCCGATCGTGGAGGCGAGCGCGGCGAGACCTGCAAGGAGTATGAACATCGTGCAGCGCAGCGCCATCATGTCGTTCTCTCCACGCGAGACCGACTCAGCCGACTTCCTGAATCTCCGATGACTTCTTGTCGCATGTGGTGTCGATGGTGGAGACGTGCTTCTTCGTCATCCCATCGATGTCATCCTTGGCGTGCTTGCCATCATCCTCCGAGACGCCGTTCGTCTTGTCCTTCACGAGGGCGTCGACCTGCTTGATCGCGTCGCGCCGTTCGTTGCGAATCGCGACCCGTGCGTCTTCCGCCATGCGCTTGACCTGGGCGACGAGCTGCTGACGCCGCTCCGCCGACGGTGGCGGCACATTGATGCGAATCGAACCACTGTCTGCCTGCGGGTTGAGGCCCAGGTCTGCGGCTTCAATGGCCTTGACGATGTCGTTCACGGACTGTGGATCAAACGGCTTGACGAGCAACTGCGTCGGCTCGGGGACGCTGATCGCCGCCAGATCCTTGAGATCGGTCGAACTGCCGTAGTAATCCACTTTCACATAGTCAATCAGTGCAGTGGTGGCTCGTCCGGTGCGAATTCCGCGAAGTTCTGACTCAAAATAGGAAACGGACTTGTCCATCCGTTCTTTACAGTCGCGGGTCACGGTCTTGGTCGACATCGGGAAACTCTCCAACGAAACAGGCGGATCGGTCGCCTCGCACAGAATCGCCGCATGATACTGGAATCAGTCCGCGGTCGTAGCGCAGCCTGCCCTCCAAGGCAGCGTATTCATGGGTGGCCCGGTGGATCGGGAATCCCGGGCGACAGCACTAATTCGTGACCAACGTACCGACCGGTTCGCCCGCGATGACACGGCGGATATTGCCATGGGTCTTGAAATCAAACACGATGACAGGGACGTCATGCTTCATGCACATCGTCAATGCCGTGAGATCCATCACGCCGAGCTGTTGCTCAACCGCCTCCTTGAACGTCAATCGCTCATATCGGGTTGCGTCGGGATGTGTTCTCGGGTCCGCCGTGTAAATGCCGTCAACCTTGGTCGCTTTCAGGACGACGTCGGCCGACAGCTCCGCGGCGCGCAGCGCGGCACATGTGTCGGTCGTCACGAACGGGTTGCCGGTGCCAGCCGCAAGGATCAGCACACGACCCTTTTCGAAATGTCGAAGGGCGCGAGCGCGAATGAACGGTTCGCCCACAGTCGGGATATCGATCGCCGACATCAGACGACACGGTTGCCCTCGTCGTTCAATGGCCTCTTTGAGGGCCATCCCGTTGAGGACGGTGCCAAGCATGCCCATGTAGTCAGCGGTCGATTGATGGATGCCCACCTTCGTGGCAAGCTCGGCGCCGCGAATGATGTTACCGCCGCCCACGACGACCGCGATCTGGATGTCGTCCGTGATCGCCGACGAGATCTCGCCGGCAATGGTCTCGAGTTCCTCGGGATCAATCCCGAATTGGCCGGACTTGGCAAAGCCTTCGCCGCTGATTTTGAGAATCACGCGACGATAGTTCGGTCGGGGCGCATCTGGCATGGGAAGGGCACTCGGAAATGGCACGCGGGGGAGGAAAACGGCATGAATTGGACCGGCATCGCACGGCGCGGTCAAGCCCGACGAAGCGGAGCGACGATATTGAGAGTCTGATCGTCGCGATCCCGTCCGACGACGCAACTTCCGACCTGATTCGACGTATCGTGATTCATGGTGAGCCACCGGATGCAGAGCACGATGAAATCGCCGGGTGAGAGATCGCCCGCATTGCCGCAGAATTCGCCGACCGGGGGCGGATCTCGTGGCCGAAATCCGCAATGGCGACGCGTGCTCGCGATCGGTGCGGTCATCTCGCTGCTCGTGCATCTCGGCATTCTCGTCTACCTGAGCCTGAACTACTGGTGGGTCCCGGCCCCGGCCGGGCCGGACGGTGCGAGCAGCATCGAGTTCACGATCATGTCCGATGAGGCACTGACCGATGCCGGTGCGACGTTCGAAGAACTCATTCCAGACAGCGTGGCGGAGTTCAATGATCTTGAGACGTCGGATCTGACTTCGGATCTTAGCGCTGACGCATCGGCGGCTGAAGTGACCATCGGCAACGTCGGAGCGCGACCGCGACTCGGTGGTGCCGGCGCCGGTGATGGTGACTCGCCATCGCTCGGTGGCGGCGGGGCGGGCGCAACGTTCTTTGGTGTGTCGTCGCGCGGTACACGCTTCGCGTACATCGTCGACCGATCCAGTTCAATGGAACGCGGTCGTCGGATCACGATCGCGAAGGAAGAACTCGTGCAGTCATTGCGCGGCCTGCCTGACTACGCGCAGTTTTACGTCGTGTTCTATTCGACGGAGATCGTCATCCCACCGATCCAGCGCAATGGCTGGTTGACCGCGCGATCTTCTGTTGTGGGTCGGTTCGCGCGTTGGCTCGAAAGTGTTGATGCGGATGGTGGAACGACACCTGAACCAGCGTTCGTGCAGTTGTTCTCGCTTCCCGTGAAACCCGATGTGATCTTCTTTCTGACCGACGGCGAAATTCCGGGACGGACCGTGCCCGCGCTGCGCGCCATGAACAATGGTTCGCGCAAGGTCATCATCAATACGATTTCATTTGGCGATGCGGCGAGTCAGGAACTCCTGAAGCAGATCGCCGTGGACTCGGGCGGCACGTGGACACACGTGGAGGCAGGAAATCTGTGATCCGACGTGCGCTTGCCATCATGGTGACCGTCGGCCTGCTGACCACGTCCAGTGTGGCGGAGGATGTGGTCGTGCTCCGCGGTGGTATGAAGCCGATCGCCGGCACCCTCATCCGCGTGACGGATGTCGGTGCAGAGATTCGAAGCTCACAAGGTGCGACGCATGTCGTGCGTTGGGATCAGGTTCGTGATGTCTTGACAGATCGGACCGAACCGGACCTGCCGCGACTGCTGGATCAGGCGGATCAGATCTGGCGAGCCAAGTCGCGTCTGGAGCGTCAGGACATCAGGCTCGCGGAGCCATTGTTTGTCAGGCTCTTTGAACGATATCGGGGACAGACGAACGAAACAGCGCTGGTTGTTGCCGAGGGTTTACTCCGATGCCGGATCGAACGCGGCGCCAACGATGAAGCCATTGTGCCATGGCTGGAGACCGTCCGTATTCGACGCGCTGGTGTGGTCGATGATCCCTACGCGACCCTCGGTGCCGTGCTCGACACCGAGACGATGCTGTGCCCGCGCCTGGCGCCGTACTTCGTGCCAACGCGATCGCTCGTGAATGCGCGCCGCGAACTCATGAACTTTGATCATCGTGGCGATCCGTATGTCCGTGCCTTGGCGCAACGATATGTCGTGGCGATTGACCGCGTGCTCCAGCGCGATGCAACGCCCGGCGTGCTGATGGAACAGGATGATGCAGCGCTGCAACTGCTGGATCTGTTGCTCGAACTCGATGCCGACGATGCACAGCAACGCGCTGATGCCCGCGACACTGTGCGCGTGAAGCTGGTGACAACACCCGCAACGTCGTGGCAGGACGCCTGGTATCGGCTGGGCCTGGGGCGCGCAATGACGCAGACGACTGGCGTTGGCCGGCAGCAGCGTGGCATCGTGAATCTACTGTACGTGCCGGCACGGCATGCCGCCGATCTCCCGTATCTCAGCGGCCTTGCCCTCGACTGGTCTGCAGGTGCACTTGAGTCGATTGGTGATTCCGTGGGGGCGGAGCGCGTTCGCGCTGAACTCGATCAACGATTTCCCGGTCATCCGGTACGTCCGGTGTCGACCGATCTGTCGGGAAGGACTGCTTCATGAATGTGTTGAATCGCCCCACGTTAGTGATGGCGCAGGATGGGCCTGGCGAACGTGGGATGTCGTGGCTTGAAGCCGTGCAAGCGGGTGGCGTCGTGGGATACATCATCCTCGCGCTGAGCGTGTTTGCCCTCGCGCTCGTCGTCATGCATTTCATTCAGATCAGGCGCCGAGCACTGTTGCCACCGCAGCAACTCGAAGCGATTGAAGACATGCTGTCACGCGGCGACATTGCTGGCGCGGGTTCGTACTGTCTTGATCCTGCGAATGACTCGTACCTGACACGAATCTTCGGTGCCGGCCTGCTTCGATTTCAGAAGTCTGCATTCGGCGTGTTCGAGATCAAGAACGCGATCGAGGAAGCAGGCGAAGATCAGACCGCCCGGCTGTATCGATCCACAGATGCGCTTGGCGTGATTGGATCGATCGCACCGTTGCTCGGTCTGCTGGGGACCGTACTCGGGATGGTCGGTGCCTTTGAATCGCTCTCACGAAGTGCGAATAACAACGAGGAGTTGGCCAGCAATATTTCGTTAGCGCTCATCACCACGCTGATGGGTCTCGTGCTCGCGATCCCGACGGTGGCGTTGTTCACGTTCTTCCGCAACCGCATCGACTCGTTCGCGTCGGAAGCAAGTATGGAGATCGAACGGCTCGCACTGCATCTGGAATCCGGAGCAGCGCCGCCAACCCGCGCCGCCGCGCCGGCCGCGCG
>JBCCFX010000187.1:0-7750 GCA_039029515.1 Planctomycetota bacterium | reverse complement strand
GTTGAGTGCGACGCCGATCCCGCGAACGCTTCATATGGCGTTGCTCGGCCTGCGCGACATCAGTTCGCTCACGACGCCACCGCTCGATCGGCGTGCGATCGTCACCGAAGTCATGCCGCACGATCAGCGACGCATTCGTCAGGCGATCGATCGAGAACTGGCGCGCGAAGGTCAGATCTTCTACGTGCATAATCGCGTTCACAACATTGAATCAGTGGCGGATGACGTACAGAAGCTTGCGCCCGGTGCGAAGATCATCATCGGGCATGGTCAGATGCCACCTCGCATGCTTGAGAAAGTCATGCTGACGTTCATTCGGGGTGAAGCGGACATTCTGGTCTCGACGACGATCATCGAATCGGGCATTGATATTCCGCGCGCGAATACCATGATCATCAATGATGCGCACATGTTCGGGCTGTCTGAACTCCATCAGTTGCGTGGTCGCGTTGGTCGGTACAAACACCGTGCCTATTGCTACCTGCTGCTGCCCCCGGACAAGCGTGTGAGTGATGTCGCGATGAAGCGATTGCGCGCGCTGGAGAGCTTCTCCATGCTGGGCGCAGGGTTTCGCATCGCACTACGCGATCTGGAACTGCGCGGCGCCGGCAACCTGCTTGGCTCTGAGCAGTCCGGACACATCGCAGCGGTTGGATACGAGATGTACTGTCAGCTACTCGAGAGCGCGGTCGCATCGATGCGCGACGAGAAACGTGTCCAGTCGATCAATACGACGGTTGATCTGCCCGTGACAGGCGTGATTCCGCGCGGCTATGTGCCGTCCGACGGACGCCGCATGGATGTGTATCGTCGGATCAGTCGCGCGAATGACGTCGAGGTTCTGAATGCGATCGAATCTGATCTCGTCAGTGCGTACGGCGATCTGCCCAAGGGGACGCGCCGACTCATTGATCTGGCGCGGGTTCGCATTGCGGCCGCGCACCTCGGGGTGCGATCGATCCATCTGCATGAGCGGGATGTGATCTTCAAGACGTCTGATCCGAAGAAGCTGGAAGAATGCTTCAATGGCGTACGCGGAACCGTGCGTCTCGTCGGGCAGCCGACCGCTGGCGGCATGGCCGAGATCTACTTCCGGCCGCCGCGTGCATTCCTTGAGCCTGACACGCTCGTGACCGTCCTTCGTCGACGACTTGGCGGTGAAGCCACATCGCCGTCGGCATCTGCGGCAGTGCGTTAGACTGCTCGCTGTGCCGCCCGTGGTCTTTCATCTCATGCAATGTGTCGTGGCGGCGCTGACCGTCATCGTCGCCGCACGCTTGATTCGACCCGCATTCGACCACGATGCCTTTGCACGACTTGCCATTGATGTCTGGATGCCACTCGGCCTCGTCGTGCCGTTTCTTGGCTGTGCGTTCGGTGTGAATGGCAGTCTGGAAGATCTGGGGCGGATCACGCTCGCGGTCCCGATGACACTTGGTATCGCTGGTTGTGGTCTTGCATGTTTTTCCGCCGCTCGTCCCGGCATGCTCATTGGTGCGCGGGCCGTCTGGGCGGTGCTCGGCGTTGGCGTCTTTGTCGTGTTGCTTGGGGCAGCCCACACGCTGACCGTCTGGAGCGGACAGGCATCTTTTGCTATCGGCGCCGTGTTGTTGTGGATGGCCACGCCTGACGGTTCGGATCTCGTCCGCGCTGATGCTGCGAACGGGTCTGCGCTGCCGAGCCTCGGCCTGATCCTGCTTGTCGGGTGCGGTATCGCGCAGGCCATGATCTTCACGATGGCGCCTGATCAGGCCTGGTGGCCACGCTGGGTGATGCCCGCAGTTGGCGGCCTCGTGGTCATCGCTACGGTGTCGAGGTTCGGTCGACATGCGGCACTCCGACTCAGCACCGGCGTCATCGTGTTTGGCGTACTCTTTGGTCTGGGCACGATCGCATTGACCGGGTTGATTCGAAGAATTCGTGGTGGTGACCTCGGGCCGGCAGGTGATACCGATCTGGCCTTCGGGTTCGGCATCCTCGCGCCTGAAGCTGCGGCAGTCCTCGCCACCGGCCTTCTGCTGATGCTCATCGATCGGTGCAGCACCCCGTGGCGGCGTGGGTTCGGCGCGGCCCTGAGCCTGCTTGCGGTCATCCTGGCGACCCGCCTGATCCTCGCGAGCGTCACCTCGGAATCTCACCGGGAGAAGAATCAAGACAACGCTGCTGAGGTGTCGATGCTCGATCTTCGTGAGGATCGACACATGGTCATCGCTGGTGGGGATGCCCCGGCATGATACCGAGGAATGGAGAAGCCATGCCCGTTGCTGTCGCGAAGCGGAATGTGATGCCGGACACCCGGCAGTCCGTCACCCATAAGTTCTCGATTTCCGGCCACGAGGGTTACCTCATGATCGGGATATTCGGGGATGGACAGCCGGGGGAGATCTTCGTCAAGATGGCCAAGGAGGGCTCGACGCTGTCGGGGCTGATGCAGGGATTCTGTCGCGCGTTCAGCCTGGCGCTCCAATACGGCTTGCCGTTGCAGGATGCAGTCGATCGGTACCGTGGGATGTGCTTTGATCCGATGGGGCCGACGAGCAATCCAGAGATCCCTGAGGCATCGAGCATTCTCGATTACGTCGCGCGGTTCCTCGAACTGCATTTCATCGAGCGTGCGACCGATCTCCGCGACATCACATAGTCGTTCAGTCGGCCAGTCGTCATGGCATGTGACAAAACGAACACCGGCCCCGACGAGCGGGACCGGTGCATCAACAAGCCACGAAACTGAATCACTGGATCATCAGGATGCGGCGGTTTCCGCCGGCGCGTCCTCGGTCTTGTCGGCGTTCTCTGACTTCGGAGCCTTGGCGGGCTTCTCGATCAGGTTGCCTTCGCCGTCGAATTCCATTTCCTCGCGCTCTTCGAGCGGCTGGTCTGGTTCGACCACGAGGGTGATGTCGACCTTGAGATCCTTGTCGAACTGGATGGGCACGGAGTTGGTGCCGATCCGGCGAATCGGTTGCGGCAGACGTACGGAACGTGCGCCGACGTCGAAACCGTTTTCCTGAAGTCCGTCCGCGATATCGCGCTGGGTGACCGAGCCGTAGAGCACGCCCTGGTCGTTCGTGCTTCGCACGAGGGTCAGGGTGATTTCTTCCATGCGGCCAAGCAGTTCTTCGCGAGCCGAGCGAAGTGCCTTGACCTTGGCTTCCGCCGCGGCGCGACGTTCCTTAAGCGATTCGATCTTCTCGGCGGTCGGCGGTTCAGCGAGTTCCAGCGGGAGCAGGAAGTTTCGCGCGTAGCCGGCCTTGACGCGGACGACGTCGCCCACGATGCCGAGGTTCTCGACATTCTCAAGCAGAAGGAGTTCGATGTTACGAGCCATGAGTCGCTGTCCTTTCGAGCGAAGTTAGAAGCGGGGCACGCGGGCCGCGCCTCAGCGATGTCGATCGACACGGTGTCGATCAGAACGGGATGTCATCCTCGTTGACGGGTTGATGCGCGGGGCCACTGTTGGCCGGCGCGCCGGAGTAGGACGGTTCTGCGGATCGTGATCCGCCGCCGCCACCACCGCCACCGCCACGGGAATCCATGAACTGGAAGTTCTCAACCACGACGCGCATCTTGGACCGGTTGCCACCATCCTTGTCCTGCCACGTATCGAGCTTGAGACGGCCTTCGATGAACACGGGTCGTCCCTTGGCGAGGTATTGGTTCATGACCTCGGCCTGACGTCCCCAGGCTTCGCAATCGACGAACGTGGTTTCCTCGCGGTCTTCACCATCGCGCGTGCGATACTTTCGATTGACCGCCAGGCCGATGTTCGCCACCGCCTGATTGCCTGTGGTGTGTCGAAGCTCGACGTCACGGGTGAGATTGCCCATCAGATAGACTTTGTTGAAATTCGCCATACTGCCTCCGATCGAGTGCGTTGATGCTGCACGTGCAGTCTATCGCACCGGACCGTTTCAGTTCTCGTCGGTGGACGCTTCGGTGGATGAATCGTCAGTTGATGCCGCTGCCGGTGCCGCCGGAGGGGCGGTTGCGGTGGCCGTTCCGCCGCCATCGCCATCCGCCTTGCGTTCCACGCGGGAGGCCCGGCTGGCGGTATCGGTGCCGGCTGCGGCCTGCGTGCTGCGAAGCTTGATTTCATCTTCGAGCTGCTGACGACCGTCGGCGGCTTCGATGATTTCCTTCGGCAGATGCTCAGCGCGGGTCATCATGGCTCGGAGCAGCTGCTCCGACAGGCGGACGTCGCGGTCAATGGACTCGAGCTTCGACGCTTCGCAGTTGAAGTACACGAGGAAGTACACGCCGCGCTTGTTGCCCTTGATCTCGTAGGCAAGGCGACGTTCGTCCCATTTCTGGAAGCTGACGATCTCCGCATTGCTGCGGTCGAGAATCTGCTTGATGTGGTCAGCGGCCTCGCCGAGGTTGCCGGCGGCAGACTGCGGAAAGAGGAACATGCCCTCATACAGATTGATACGTGGTTTTTCTTCGATGTTCATGGTTCGTGGCTCGTCAAACGTTTTCGTGGCTGGTCTCAACGGGTGAGACTTTCTTGTTGAATTGATTCATCGTGTCGAGAATCCCGTGCTCCACCCAGAAGGCAGCGGCACGGGCCGACTCGTTGTTGGCGTCGTCAACGTGTTCGCGCTGTTCCGGCCGAAATTTGCCCAGCACATAGTCCTTCTGCGGAATTTGCCCGGGCTTGTCGATACCGATCCGCAAACGTGCGTAGGTATCAGTACCAAGCTTCTGCGTGATGTCCGACAGTCCATTGTGACCGCCGTCACCACCCTTGGCTCGCAAACGAATCGCACCGCACGGCAGCGCGACATCGTCAACGATCACCAGCAGTTCGGTCGCCGCATCCATCTTGTAGAAACGAATGGCTTCCGACACGCTCAGTCCGGACCGGTTCATGAAGGTGGTGGGCTTGATCAGCATCACCTTCTCGCCGCCGATGCGAGCATCGAGCGTCGCGCCGTGGAATCGACTTCGGGCAATCTCGTCCGGCGCATAGCGGCGCGCCAGATGATCGATGACGTCGAACCCAACGTTGTGTCGGGTGCGATCGTATTCCGGTCCGGGATTGCCGAGTCCCACGATGAGACGCATATCGAGTCGCTCCGCGCTCGACGATGACGAGGATCATTCCTCGGCGTCGTCTGCCTTGGCTTCGGTGATGACTTCCGGCTCGCTGCCGTCGCCTTCGACTTCGACCGCTTCGCCTTCCGCTTCTTCCGCAACGGTGACGATCTGCACGACGACGGTGTCGTTATCGTTCTTGGCACGAACGCCCGCGGGCAGTTCGAGTTCGCCGATCGTCATCTGCGTGCCGTCCATCGCGCCCAGGTCGAACTTCAGTTCATGCGGAATGTTCATCACCTTGCAAATGACTTCCAGTTCCGTCGCCGTATTGAGCACCGCGCCCGGCCGACTGGCTTCCGCAGGCGTGCCGGTCCAATTGACGTGGACCTTGACTTCGACCTCTTCATCGAGGTTCACGCGAGCGAAGTCGACGTGAATGACGTTGTCGCCAAGCCAGCCGAACTGGAGATCCTTGACGAGGCACGTTTCCTTGGCACCGCCAAGGTCGATGTCAAGAATGTGGGCACCATCATGCAGGTAGCCAAGCACTTCCTTGGAATCCACGCTGATCGCGACCGGCGCAGCGCCGTGGCCATAAATGACTGCGGGCAGGCGACCGTTCTTGCGAAGTCGGTCTGCGAATCGCGTGCCGGTACGCTCGCGCTTCTCTGCATTGATGAGGGGGGTTTCGGTACTCATATTTCATCCCTTGTCGATGATGGTGATAGCTCGTTGATGCGTCTCATTCGTCAGCGTTTCGTGCCGAGGCTGCCGCGAAACAGCGCTGAGACGGACATGTCATGATGGATACGGTGGACCGCTTCTCCGAGGAGGCGGGCAACCGTGAGAACTTCAAGTTTGTGCGTCAATGGACCACCGCGCGTGCCGATCGGAATCGAATCCGTCACGATCACCTGCTTGATCGGCGCTTCGTTCAATCGGCCGGTTGCGAGGCCCGCAAATACCGCGTGAGTCGCGGCGACATAGATCGACTCTGCGCCGAATTCCTTCACGAGTCGGGCGGCTTCGCACACGGTGCCTGCGGTCGAAATCATGTCATCGATCATCAGCACGGTACGCCCGTCAACATCGCCGATGAGATTGCGCGATGCGACCTTCATGCCAGACTCACGACGCTTATCGATGATGGCGAGATCCGCATCGAGCATGCTCGCAAACTGATTCGCAACCTTGACGTTGCCGACGTCCGGCGACACGATCACGAGATCGTTGATCTCGTCGCGCCGCTGGTCGAAATGCTCGTAGAACACTTTGGCCGCCGACAGGTGATCAACCGGAATGTCGAAGAACCCTTGAATCTGTGCGGCGTGCAAATCCATGCACAACACGCGATCAGCACCTGCGGCTGCGATGAGATTCGCGACGAGCTTCGCGGTGATCGGTGTACGACCTTCATCCTTGCGATCCTGCCGCGCATATCCTAAGTACGGAATCACCGCGGTGATGCGCTTGGCGGATGCGCGGCGCAAGCAGTCGATATAGATGAGCAACTCCATGAGGTGCTCGTTGACGGGTGAACATGTCGACTGCACGACGAAGCAGTCGCGACCGCGCACATCCTCTTCCACCTTGACGATGATTTCGCCGTCAGGGAATCGCTCGACCTGTGACGCGGCGAGCGGCAGGTTCAAGTGCGAGCACATCGCTTCGCCCAAATGACCGCCCGCCCGGCCAGCAAAGATCTTCAGTGAGTTGCGATCCGAAGCACTCATGCATGACCTCCTGCCATCTGACCTTCAAGCCGCGAGCGGAGAATCGAGTCGACTTCCGCCAACTGTTCGAGCGTATTGATCGAGAGCACGTCTTCCGGCGGCACCGCATCGACGACTTCAATCCGATGGCCCTGATCCTTGAGCATCATCGGAACATCGGTCACGTAGTACTCGCCGGTCAGATCGTTCGGTGCCAGCGTGGACAACGCGTCAAACAGCGAGGTCGCATCGAAACATGCGTACGACGGATAGACCTCGCGAATCTCGCGCTGGGCATCCGTGCAGTTCTTGTGCTCAACGATGGCCACGAAGCGACGGTCATCATCTCGTACGATCCGTCCGTACCCGGTCGGATCATCGATGACGGATGTCGCGAGCGCGCCAATCGCATCGCACTCGCGCTGTCGATCATGCATCGTGCGAATCGTGGAGGTACGAATCAGCGGACCGTCGCCGGCGAGCACGAGGACATCGCCTTTGAAGTCAGCGAGTGCGTCGCGTGCACAATCGGTGGCATGGCCGGTTCCGAGTTGTTCGTGCTGCGTGACGTAGATGAGATCTTCGTCATCACCTTCAAAGATGCCACGGACGACATCCGCGCCATGGCCGACCACGACAACGATCGGACTCGCGCCGGCTTCCCGCGCAGCCTTCACCACCCACCAGACCATGGGATGGTCGGCCACCGGGTGGGCAACCTTCGGCAAGTCACTCTGCATCCGCGTTCCCTTGCCGGCCGCAAGAATGATGGCAGCGAGGGATCGATCGGCGTTCTGAGATGTCGGCGTTGTCGTCATCGTTTTCCGGTCACACCGAGCCGTACGTGCGTCGCTTCGGGGTCCCGGATCGACACTGTCGATGACCGAAACGAGAAGCTGGCCCGCCAAGACTCGAACTTGGAATGCCTGTACCAAAAACAGGTGTGTTGCCAATTACACCACGGGCCATATGGCTCGGCTCGACGACGATGATGAATCGTT
>JBCCFX010000186.1:0-7869 GCA_039029515.1 Planctomycetota bacterium | reverse complement strand
CTGCTGCTGCTGCTGCTGCCCACCACCATCATCATGTTGACCCGCACGCTGGCGACCAGGGCGGTTTGGGCCTCCAGCCAGGCACTCGTATCATCAGCGCGGGCAGCTTTCGAGAATGACAGGACATCATCATGCCAGGGGACGCCAAGTCCTTCGAATAGCGCACGCGCATGCGGCTCGAAATTCTGCACGAGGTCTTCATACACCACATCGTGAACCGGAATCGTGATCGCAGATCGGTGCTTCTCCCAGATCGACGTAAGCCGCGCAAGCATCTGGGCTGTTTCCTGCCAATCCTGAAAGTGGATCGTCAGACCATTGATGGTGAACGCACGCAGGAAACAACTCAGGCACACATCGCGAATATCGCGCCGCGACGCGATAATCTGCGCCTCCGGAAAGAGAATGTTCAGGATCGGTGTATAGATGATATTGATAGGGTTCTTGTCGATGATCAGCGCCGCATCCGCCGATTCCGGCCTTCGATGCAACACGATCTGGGCGTAGATCTGACGCATCATGCCAATCGCATACGCATCCAGCATCGGAACCTGCGCGAGCACCTGCGGCAAGGTCAGCTTGAGTTGCCGACCAATCTCGGTCAATGCCTTATGCAGCAGCGGTTCCTCATCGAGCGTGATGACATCCGGATGCCCTGCAAGCACCTGCCCCAGCATCGTCGTGCCTGATCGTGGCAGACCAACAACGAACGCGAATGGTGGCACCGGCTTATCGCCTTGACGCTGCGATGCCGCAGCAGTGGCAAGGTCCCAACGCGCGTCCTCCATCGCCGTCATGTTGGATGGCAGTGATTGCCGGTTGATCGTCGCGTAGCGCTGCAGTTGCGGCGCCCGTGCGTTGGCCTGTTGCGCAGCGGCGAATGCGCCATCCGCGTCTCCCAGACGATCCAGCACATTCGCGCGCTCTTTGAGATACGCATACGCCTGCGCCGGCGGCGTCGCATCATCGACGGTGACACGATCAAGCAGTTCGAGCGCGCCGTCGATATCCTGCTGCCGCCGTCTCACGCGAGACCACCGGGCGGCAAGCTCGACATGGCCGGGCTCGATCTCAGCCCCGCGCGCAAACGCGGCGTCCGCGTCATCAAGGCGATGCGCCGCTTCCAGCAGTTCACCGTAGAGCATCCATGGTGTCACCGAATCCGGTCGAGCATCGCACGCTGCATTGGCCGCCTCCACAGCGCCGGCGATGTCGCCGACGATTCGACGCGTCGATGCGAGAAGCATGAGCACCTCGGATGAACCCGGATTCAGGCGCGAGGCATACTCAAAGTGATGCACGGCGTCGTAGTGGTCATTCCGATTGAGATAGACCTGCGCCAGATAGAATCGCGCACGGAAGTCCTCTGGATCGCGTTTGACGAGCGACGTATAGAGCCGCCCCGCCTCGTTCATCTCGCCACGTTCCAGCGCGGCCATCGCCGCCTCGTGCACTTGCGCCGGATCCGATGCTTCCATCGTCCAGGCGACATTCTCGGGCGCCTTGTCCGGCTGTGATTCGTCTGACATGCTCACCTCATCGGCCTCCTCGTGCAGCATAGTCGACCAATCCGCGAAAATCGGCGCGTTTCCGCGTGACTTCCAGGCTTCCCCTCGTACGATCGCCGCGCATTGCCACAGGATGACGCGCATGAAGCCACGCGAACTCAGGAATCTCGGACTCCCGCAGGGAGATGCACTCAAGGCCGCGACCCGCGCCTGCGCCGATGCTCGCCTGCCTCGCGATGAACTCCGGACGCTCATCCGAGCACTCATCGCGGATCCCGCCACATTCGTCGATCATCCTGAATTCGGCACTGTCGCATCCATGATGGTGCAGTCAGCATCGTCGCCTCCCCCAATGGTGCTTCGGGAGACGCCCGCGCCATGGCGGCAATGGGGCGAGGATCTCGACCCTGCATCCGTGCAGCAACTGGCCGATGCCTGCTCGCTGCCGATCAGTGTTCGCGGCGCACTCATGCCCGATGCGCATCTTGGCTACGGTCTTCCGATCGGCGGCGTGCTCGCCACCGACAACGCAGTTATTCCGTATGCGGTCGGTGTCGACATTGCCTGCCGGATGAAACTCACCGTGCTGGACATCCCAACAACCGCACTTCATGGCCAGACCGATCGTCTTGTCAATGCGATCGAGTCAGAAACACGCTTCGGCATTGGTGCAAAATTCGATTCGCCGCATGCGCACGATGTCATGGATGACGACTGGACGATCTCGCCGGTCACCGCGCGCTTCAAAGACAAAGCGTGGCAACAACTGGGAAGCTCCGGTTCCGGCAATCATTTCGTCGAGTTCGGCGAACTGACACTGGAACAGTCAGAACTCGGTCTCGATCCCGGAACGTATCTCGCGCTGTTGAGCCACAGTGGATCACGTGGTGTCGGCGCGCAGGTCGCCAATCACTATTCGCGCATCGCGATGGAACGCCATCCCGACCTGCCGAAGTCACTGCGCCATCTCGCGTGGCTTTCTCTGGATGACGAGGCCGGCGCTGAGTACTGGGCGGCCATGACGCTGATGGGCGCGTACGCAGCCGCCAATCATGCCGTCATTCATGCCTCCATTGCAAAACACCTCGGTGCGCGGGTGATGGCTGACGTTGAGAACCATCACAACTTTGCGTGGAAGGAAACACATGATGGCCGAGACGTCATCGTGCATCGAAAAGGTGCGACACCAGCCGGCGATGGTGTGCTCGGCATCATTCCGGGATCCATGGCGTCTCCCGCATACGTCGTGCGCGGGACAGGCTCGGATGACGCACTGCATTCCGCATCGCATGGTGCCGGCCGCATGATGTCGCGCCGACAGGCCCGATCCAGTCTCACGTGGTCCGATGCACGTCGTCTGCTGCGCGAGCGGAACGTCCATCTCATCAGTGCCGGCCTCGACGAAGTCCCTTTCGTCTACAAGTCGATCGAGGACGTCATGGCATCGCAGGATGATCTGGTTCGCGTCATCGCCAGGTTTGATCCGCGCATTGTGAAGATGGCACCGGAAGGCGAGCGGCCGGAGGACTGAGCGATGCTGACCCGATCGACCGGTCAGACGTATACTCTCGCCCATGTCGTTGCACGATCGATTCAATGAGCGACTCGAGGGCACTCAACGAGCCGTCGATCACGTCCGAAGTGCGTTGCCCGCGATCGTCACGATGGCGGAAGCGATCCGCGATCGCCTTGAAGCCGGCGGCACGCTTTTTACGTGCGGGAACGGTGGATCGGCAGCGGAAGCGCTTCATCTCGCCGAAGAACTGATCGGTCGGTATCGCGCGGACCGCGCCCCCATCGCTGCCAGTTGCTTCAATGCCGATCCCACGGCGATCACGTGCATTGCCAACGACTATGGCTTCGATGAGATTTTCGCTCGGCCTGCACGCGCACTGATCAAGGCCCCGGATGTGCTGGTCGTCTTCACGACGTCCGGCAACAGCGAAAACATCACCCGCGCGCTCCGTATCGCGCGCGAGCGCGGCGCGATGACTATCGGGCTGCTTGGCCGCGATGGTGGCGAAGCGAAACCACTGTGTGACCACGCGGTCATCGTGCCCGGATCCGATTCCGCACCGATCCAGGAAGGCCACCAGATCGTGATGCATCTGTTATGCGAAGCGGTCGACGACCTCGGCTAAACTTCAGGACCCACGACCTTCAACTTCGGCATCAATGCCTTCGATGATGTCGCCGGTCTCGGCGGACCGGAACTGGTACGGCTCCGGCACACCTTCGCGCCAATCCGCATTCCGCGTCACGCGATGCGCCATGACCCGACCGAGACGTTCGGACTTCTCGTTGTCGCGCGTGCCCGGCGGCTCCGCTCGACCTTCTTCCGCGGGCGCGGCATCCGCGCCTTGCGACTGAATCTGCAATGTCTGGGTCGGAAACGCAAACTCCACCTTCAACTGACCGGCGAGGCGCATGATGTCCAGCATGAGCCGATGCCGTTCACGGAGTTCTGTCTGCCAATCCGGTGCGCGATGGAAGCAGTACACGAGAATGTCCAGCGAGTGCCCGCCGAATTGGTGCAACCAGACCTGGTAGTAATCCTTGCGTGTGTACGGGTGCAGACGAATCAACTCGCGAATGCCTTCACAGAATGCATCGATCGTCTCCGGCGATGTGTCATACGTAATCTGCACATGCGTCCGCCATCGCCGGTACTGACGTCGACCGTAGTTGTCGACCTTGGCGCGCACAAGGTTTCCGTTCGGCACCGTCACCAGAGAGTTGTAGAACGTACGAATGCGCGATGATCGCAGGCCAACGTCTTCAACCGTGCCTTCGACGTCGCCGATCTGCACCCAGTCACCGACTTCAAACGGCCGGTCGAGCACCACGGTGATCGATCCGAAGAAATGTTCAACCGTGTCCTTGGCCGCGAATGCAAACGCCGCGCCGCCGATTCCGAGACTCGTGAGCAGCGGGCCGAGTGGCACGTTCATGCTGTTCGCAATGTAGATGATGCCCATGACCGCGATGAAAACCTTGATCGCCTTCCGTACCAGCGGGATGAGGAGATCATCGAATCGTGTGACGGTCAGCGATGCCTTGCTCGCAAAGACCTCCGCCACGAGATCGGTGATTCGAATCGCGGCCCACACCATCGCGAACATCGTGAACAGCCGCACGGACAGAAACGCGACGGCAATGACGTTCGGCGGCAGTTCAAGGTAGCGAAGCAGCACGAGCGCCAACACTGCCGCTGCTGCCATGCCGAATGGCCGAACCGTATTGCCGAGCGTTTCCCGGCTTGCCGAACCGCCACGTTTGAGAATCGCGCGCGACGCGATCCGGCGCAGGATGATGCGCACGGTGTAGTCGAAGATCATGCACACGAAAATCAGCAGCGCGACGGCGATCCACTTCCAGATCGGAAGCCCGAAGAATCGGTTGAGCGACCAGCCCGGCAATGAGCTCTCAATGCGCGCGGTGACGCTGAGATCCGCTTCACTCAACAGCGTCGCATCTGCGGTCGGCATAGAACGCAGCCGCTCGCTCATGAGATCCACATTCGACACGGTTTCAGCGCTGAATCGCCAGCGCTGCCGTTCACCCTTGACGATGACGATGCTGTAATCGCCGCCGAGTGCATCCATGACCTCGGCATGACGCGGGATCACGTCGTAGTCGTTCGTGCCGCGGACGCGCGTCTTCCGTGGGAAGAACACGTACTCCGTCATCGTGTCAAATGATGGCCACGTCGTATCCGGAATCGTGGTGACGTCGATGCGCTCGATCTTGTTCAGCACGCCCGCGAGCAGCTTGTTGCAGATCTGACGATGCGCTTCCGCGGGGACATCGGTGAGATCGAGACACAGCGCGGCGGTATCGTAGTCCGGCTCGGGTTGCCGGTTCATCGCCGTCAGGAATCGCTCCATCGTCTGACGGGGCGTTTGCAACAGATTCACCGGCTCGGCCTGTGCGGCCGCATCGTCGGAGACGTCTGTGTCCTGCGCAAAACTCACACTGTTCACGCAGAGCGTGAGCAGCGCCATGAGCATCCAGATCAACCATGTTCGCCGTGCCATCATGCGGCACATGCTACCGACCCGTTCGAAGGTCGGGGCGATGACGCGTTCGTCATTCGATGGTTTGGATGCCGTGGCGGATCAGCCGGCGACGCGAGCCGCAGATTCCTTCAATGGTCGCCACCACTGTGGATTCGCACTGTACCAGTTGATGGTGTCCTGCAGCGCCTCCGGCCAGGCACTCCGCGTCGGCTCCCATCCGAGTTCCTGCTTGATCTTCGTCGCATCGATCGCATACCGACGGTCATGACCCAGACGGTCCGGCACTGGTTCGATCATCTCATCGCCGAACCCAAGACCCGCGAGAATCATGCGCGTCAGCTCGTTGTTGCTGCGCTCATTGTTCCCGCCGATGTTGTACGCCTCGCCCGGCGTGCCGCGTTCGAGCACCGCGAGAATGGCTTCCGCGTGATCCTCGACGTGCAGCCAGTCACGGACGTTTCGACCGTCGCCGTAGAGCGGCACCTTGATGTTGTCGACCAGGTTCGTGACGAACAAGGGAATCACCTTCTCCGGGAACTGGTACGGCCCGAAGTTGTTGGAGCATCGCGTGACCATCGCAGGCAGACCGAATGTGTGACCGTAGGCGAGCACGAGCAGATCGCTCGCGGCCTTCGATGCTGCGTACGGACTGTTCGGCTGAATCGGTGACTGTTCGGTGAACAGCAGGTCCGGCCGATCAAGCGGGAGCTCGCCATAGACCTCATCTGTACTCACATGGACGAATCGGTTGATCGTTCCGACTTCGCGACAGGCATCGAGGAGCACCTGCGTGCCCTGCACGTTGGTCGAGATGAACGGACTGGAATCATTGATCGAACGGTCGACGTGACTTTCCGCCGCAAAGTGCACCACGGCGTCGCATCCGCGCAGGGCGGCGATCATCGCATCGCGATCACGGATGTCGGCATGCACGAACGAGTAGCGCGGATCGTCCGCGACATCCTCGAGATTGGCGAGATTCCCCGCGTACGTCAGGGCGTCGTAGTTGACGATGTCCACATTCGGTCGCTCACGAAGGAGGAGACGAACGAAGTTGCTTCCGATGAAGCCGGCACCGCCGGTGACGAGGACGCGCGTGATCGAATCGGCCATGGCAATACTCCTGCGTGCCGAACCAAAGGGTCATCAGACGGCCAATGAAGGACTCGACGTTGAGTTCTCATCCACCTTGTTCGCGCCGCCATCGGCGACGAATTGCGTGGCGCGGTAGAGCGACTCAATCGTGCCCGCATCGGTCCACCAGCCATCGAGCACGCTGTAGGTCAGATTGCCGCGCTCGATATAAGCGTTATTGACGTCGGTGATTTCGAGTTCGCCGCGATGGCTCGGTTTGAGCGTCCGGCAGATCTCGAAGACGTCGTTGTCGTACATGTAGATCCCGGTCACCGCGTACCGGCTCGGCGGATCGGATGGTTTCTCGATGATCTCCGCGACGCGACCGTCTTCGATTCGCGCCACGCCGAAGCGTTCCGGATCGTCGACTTCCTTCACGAGGATTCGAGCGCCGTTCGACTGTGTGAAGAACTCACCGACCGCCCGCTTGATGTTGCGTTCGATGATGTTGTCACCCAGCACGACCGCGATCTTGCCGCCGTCAGCGAAGTCTTCCGCGAGACTGAGCGCATCAGCGATGCCGCCTTCACCTTCCTGATAAGTGTAGTGAAGGTCGCGAATCCCGAGATGCTTGCCGTTGCGAAGCAGCTTGAGGAAATCACCCGCATGCTCGCCGCCCGTCACGATGAGAATCTCATCGATGCCGGCGTTCGTCAGGCACTCGATCGGGTAGTAGATCATGGGCCGGTCGTAGACCGGAAGCAGGTGCTTGTTGGTCACCAGAGTGAGCGGCCGAAGCCGCGAACCGAGACCACCGGCAAGAATCACGCCCTTCATCGTCAAGCCTCGCTTTCGTGTACGCCCGATCACGGGCGTGGCTGAAGGTCTTATCGGCCGATCAATCCGACCGATGAAGCCCGACTCACATATCCTCGCGCGCCCGCGCTGAGGCCTGCTGCACCGCGTGCCGAAGTTCCTCGTAGGACTGATGATGCAACTCACGAGCCGCCGGTTTGCGATCCAGCAGGCTTCCCGCTCGCGAGAGCTTGGCCGCCGCTCGCTCGTGACGACCCAGCGCCAGGAGGATTTCGACCTCTCGGAATCGTAGGCCGGCATCATCGGGTCGCAGCGAGACGGCTCGTTCAGCATGCGTCAACGCATCTGCATCCCGTCCAATCCCAATCAGAGCCGAGGCCATCGTGTCCTCGATATCCGGGTTATCGGGCACAAGGCGGACGGCTCGCATGGCGAGACCGAGCGCTTCCTCG
>JBCCFX010000185.1:0-7941 GCA_039029515.1 Planctomycetota bacterium | reverse complement strand
GTTGGCTGCCGTGTCGATCAGGCATGAACCATCGGCGAAGCAACACGCACCGGTGGGCTGTGGGCATGGGTTCGGTGTGCAGACGGTGTCATCACCTTCATAGATGCCGCTCGCGCCGAGACAATTGGCTGCCGTGTCGACCAGGCATGAACCATCGGCGAAGCAACACGCGCCGGTTGGCTGTGGGCATGGGTTCGGTGTACAGAAGGTGTCATCACCTTCGTACACACCACTCGCGCCAATGCAGTTGGCTGCCGTGTCGATCAGGCATGAACCATCGGCGAAGCAACACGCACCGGTGGGCTGTGGGCATGGGTTCGGTGTGCAGACGGTGTCATCACCTTCGTACAAACCACTCGCGCCAATGCAGTTGGCTGCCGTGTCGATCAGACACGAGCCATCGGCAAAGCAACACGCACCGGTGGGCTGCGGGCACGGGTTCGGCGAGCAGACGGTGTCATCACCTTCGTACACACCACTTGCAGCGAGGCAATTCGCCTCGGTGTTCACCAGACACGAGCCATCGGCAAAGCAACACGCGCCGGTTGGCTGCGGACATGGGTTCGGTGAGCAGACGGTGTCATCACCTTCATAGATCCCGCTCGCGCCAAGACAATTGGCCTCGGTATCGATCACGCACGAACCATCCGCGAAACAGCACGCACCAGTGGCTGGCGGTTGCGGACATGGGTTCGGCGTGCACACGGTTCCGGCCACATCCGGAATGCCGCCCGTGGATTCGCAGGAGGGCGAGTCCAATTCACTGCACGACCCATCGACAAAGCAACATGCGCCGGTCGGCTGTGGACATGGATTTGGATCACACACTGTCCCTTCACCTTCGAACACACCGCCAAAGCTGAAGCAGGCAACGCCGTCGAGCACCTGGCATGCGCCACCATCGAAGCAGCACGCGCCGGTGACGTCCGGACATGGATCCGATGAACAGAGCCCGCCGAAGAACGTCCCGTTCAGACTGTCGCAAGTTGCCGGCGCGAGTTCGAAACATCCACCGGTGTCAAGACAACATGCACCGGTGCTGATGACGCATGTCACGCCGGCACATGTGTTACCGACGCCGGAGAACTCGCCGCCCATGGTCAGACAATCACCCGCGGTGGTATCCGCACATGACCCATCAGACATGCAGCACGCACCAACTGGCTGCGGGCACGGATTCGGCGTGCACTCCGTGCCTTCGCCGGCAAAGACGCCGCCGGAGATCAGGCAGATGTCTTCGATGACGCCGGTGCATGAACCATCAGCGAAGCAGCACGCTCCAGGTTCCGTACACGGCGCTTCATCGCAGATGACTTCGAAGATCGAACTGCCGCCCATCTGATCACAGACGTCGGAGGACAGATCGAGGCAGGAACCGTCGGCGAGACAACAGGCCTGATTCGGCTGGACACAGGGATTCGGCAGGCAAAGCGTGTCGTTACCTTGATAGACACCACCGACTTCGGTGCAATCAAACCCGAACACCTCGGTCGCGATGGCACACGAGCCATCGTCGAAACAGCAGGCACCAGGATCCGGGTTACACGGGCCGAACACATTGATTGCGGCGAGCACGTCGTCAATGTTGACGATCTGATTCCCGCCCGGCGGCGCGATGTCGCCCTGACAATCCGAGCACCCGACCGTTTCCTCGAGTTGCAGTTCGTACGCCCCCATGTCCGCGACAATGCCGAACAACGGGATACCGACGTCGAGCGATCCTGGATCATCTGTCCCGCGGGCACCACCGGCGAGGTCCACTGATGTGCTGAACCCGATCGAGCTGGAGTCGCCGGCATCAATTGCGGGTGAACCGGGCATCAACCGAAGGTCGCGACCGACCTGATCGACGAACATCGGATCGGCATCGATGTTCCCGACGCCAGGCGCGCCGCCTTCAACGAGCGAGTAGTTCGCGAGGACCAGACCGAATCCCTCAAAGACCGGCGTCTCATGATCCCACACGAGGCAGCCGATCGCCGCCGGCCGGCTCTTGTTGTCAAAGGTGTAGATTGCCGGCCCGCCAGCGCCTGCAGAATTGCCGACCATCGTGCAGCTGATGCTGATGGGCGACGCGAGCTGGGCGTAGATTGCCCCGCCTCGATTCGACACATTGTCGACGAACGAACAATTGATGAATGAGGGGTTCGAGCCCTTGCAATACGCACCGCCGCCGAACGAGGCGTTGTTGTTGATGAGTCGGCACAGGACGATGGTCGGTGAACTGCTGTTATCCGTGAAGATGGCACCACCGCGTCCGCTGAACCCCGAGCCGTTGGTCAGCGTGAAGCCGATGAGCTGAGCCAGATCCGATTCGCCAAGCTGAAAGATGGCGACAGAACTGTTGATGCCCTGCGCGTCGATGATCGTGGATTCGGCCCCCGCGAGGCTGCGCACAATGACATCTTTGCCCTGAAAATTCAGGACTTCGTTGTACGTCCCCGGGCCGACGATGATCTCATCACCGGTCGAGGCCGCATTGATCGCCGACTGGATCGACTCACCGGCATTCACGTTGAACGTGTCAGCACGAGCGGCGGTGATGAAGACCACAGTGACCAGGCTGATCAGCCAGGCCTTGCGCATTCCCTTCTCCCGATATGGAGGACCCTGCGGAGACTCAAGCGTACCGCAGGATGGGACCGAGGGAAGTCTGAACCCTAAACACTGTCATAATAGCCGCTTGGCACGGGGCACCCTGTTCGGGTCGTAGGGATTGCATCGCTTGTATGGGCCGTCCAGACGACCGATGCGAGTCCGAGTGCGACGACCTGTTCGCCCGATTCTGGGTGTCTCCATCTGGCCACCGGACCATGAGCGCATGAAAAAGCGGACAGGGCGGGATTCGAACCCGCGGTACGGGTTAACCCCGTACGCCGGTTTAGCAAACCGGTGCCTTCAGCCGCTCGGCCACCTGTCCGTCGGCGGCATGATGTCAGGGTGAATGTCACGAGTCAACCAGTGCGCTGCGCGGAAGCGCGAATTCCGATTGTGGATGAACGTCCGAATTCAGCGATTCTGCACACGTCCGCGACGTTTCACCCTACAAAAACAGGGAAATTCTCAAGGTCTGAGGCAAAAACGCCTATTATTCCTTGGCAAAACGAAATAGTCCTGTCCGTGACCGCACGACTCGTCATGTCCAGACGGCACGGACTCGCACCTGGAAAAAGGGATTCCAACGATGGCTAAGAAGAAGACGACGAGACGGAAGACGACCACGAAGAAGAAGACCACGCGGAAGAAGGCCACAACGACCAGCCGCAAGAAGTCGACCACGCGCAAGAAGACGACGCGCCGCACCGCCGCCGCTGACAAGCCGCGCACGAAGAGCCAGATCTACACGGCGATCTCCGAAGAAACCGGTCTGACCCGGCGTGAGATCGGCGAGGTCTTCGAGTCCATGAGCGCCATCATCAAGAAGGACCTCGGCCGCAGCGGTCCGGGCGCCTTCACGGTTCCGGGTCTCATGAAGATCGTGAAGCAGCACAAGCCGCGTCGAGCTGCCCGCAAGGGAATCAACCCGTTCACGGGCGAAGAGCAGATGTTCAAGGCCAAGCCGGCTCACAACGTCGTCAAGATTCGCGCTCTGAAGAACCTCAAGGAAATGGTCTGATTCCAGCCTTTCCCGCGCCGTCTGGCGTGTGATTCCAGCATGCGTGACACGCCGCACTTTCGGGTGCGGCGTGTTTTCTTGCGCACTGGCCTCGGAATATGGATTCCCGTATCGGGTCTTCATGGTGACTCCCCAGGTATCCGGCGGCGCCGCCACTCGACTTGGGCCTATACAAGGAGACCTTTCATGACACAGATGTCAGCCCCTTCAACGCCAAAGCGTTCACGTTGGCTCTCCGCCCTGGTTGTTGTTGCCCTTGTGGGCAGCCTCGGCACCATGGCCACCAGCGCCGACGCCGGCAATCGTCGCCACGGACCGTATGGCGGTTCGTGCGGCACCGGATACAACGTGTATCCGTCGCATCACCACTCCCCACGCCCGCGACATCGTCCGGTGTACCGGCCGAGCTATCACGGCCACGGTCATGGCTACGTCGTACACAAGCCGAAACGACCGGCGTGCAACCCTGAGTATGACCGCGGACGCCACGCCGGCCGGAATGCCGGTCAGGATGTCGGCTATTGGGATGGCTTCTACGGCCGCCCGTTCTGCGGAGATCATCGTGCTCGGTGGATCCACCAGTACTCACCGCAGTTCCAGAAGGGATTCTGCGATGGATACACCCGCGCGTACCGTGCTGCGTATCAACGCGGCCAGCGTGCCCGATGCGCCCCGCGTCATCGGCATCGCTACCACTGATTCCTCACGAGGTGTCGTCGCCTGACGCGCCGGCACCATCCCGCTCGATCAGCAACGCCCGGCCTCGTGGCCGGGCGTTGTTGGTGCGCTGGTACGCTGCGTATATGACGCAGGATGCCTCAGCCACCACGCCACCCGATCGCGGTCATCTTGAGACCGAACAGCCCCACCACGCATCAGCGGATCTGCATACGCTGACCACCGCAGAGACGATTGAACTGATGACGACCGACATGCTGGACGTGCATCGTGCGCTCGAGCACGCAAAGGCGTCACTCGGCAGCTTCATCGATGCACTCGTGCCGCGCATGCGCGCCGGCGGACGGTTGATCTACGCCGGCGCTGGCACGTCCGGGCGACTCGGTGTACTGGACGCCTCGGAATGCCCACCGACATTCCATGTTGATCACGATCGCGTCATCGGCATCATCGCGGGCGGCGACTCAGCCTTGCGACGATCGTCTGAGCATCGGGAGGATGATCCCGATGGAATCCATGGCGAATTTGATCGCATTGCACTCAACGCCAACGACACCGTGCTTGGCATTGCAGCCGGCGGGACGACACCATACGTTCGCGGCGCACTCGTCCTGGCCGAAGACCGCGGCGCACGAACAGGTTTTCTGACTTGCACCCAGTCATGCATACCGCCGACGCCGACGTGCCAGATGATCTGCATTGCGACAGGCCCGGAAGTGCTCACGGGTTCGACTCGTCTCAAGGCCGGGACAGCGACGAAAGCAGCGCTGAACATCATCACGACGACCGCGTTCATTCAGCTTGGCAAAGTCCACGGCAATCGCATGGTCGACGTCCGTGCGACCAACGACAAGCTTCGAGATCGAGCCATTCGAATCCTGATGTCGTACTGCCCGACGCTCGATCGAATGGCGGCAGCGCAGGCGCTAGGCGATGCAGACAACCATCTCAAGACGGCCATCGTCATGCAGCAACGCGACGTCGATCTCGACGCCGCACAGCGATTACTTGATGAAGTCGACGGCCAACTCGATCGCGTGTTATGACGCGTCGAGCTGCATGAGATGACGATGCAGGAATGACCAGTGATATCGTCGATGCCCGAAGCTATGTCCCGCTCGTGGCAGGAATCGGCTCTCGTACGGCTTTCCAGCGCGATCAAGCGCATCAATGAACTGCCATGCATTCGTAGGATGCACGTTGTCATCCTGTAATCCATGCATAAGCAACAACTCGCCGGTGAGATTCTTGACGTGCTTGATCGCTGAACCGGCGTCGTAACCCGACTCGTTTTCCTGCGGCGTTCGCATGTAGCGTTCCGTGTAGATCGTGTCGTATTGACGCCAGTCGGTGACCGGAGCACGCGCGACGCCGGCGGCGAAGACATCCGGATACCGCACCATCGCCAATGCGGCCATGTAACCGCCGTAGGAATGACCGACGATGCCGACGCGATCCGAATCAATGTACGGGCGCGCGGAGAGTTCACGGACCGCCGCAACCTGGTCATCGAGATCAATCACCCCGAGTTGCAGGTACGTCGCGCTCTCAAATGCCTTGCCACGGTTCGGCGTACCACGATTGTCAACCATCGCCATGAAACAGCCGAGTGCGGTCTCGGCTCGAACCGGGTTGTAGCGATTGCGCACCACATTGACGCCCGGTCCGCCGTACACACTCATCACAAGTGGATACTGCTTCGAAGCGTCGAACGATGGTGGGTAATAGAGAATGCCGTGCAGTACCGTTGTTCCATCCGCCGCAAGACACGTAAATGCTTCTGCGGGAGTGGCACTCATGGATTCCAGCGCGCTGTCATCACCGGCGGTGAGCGTCTCAGCTCGTTCACCGTTGATGCCGTACAACGCAGTCTCCGGTGGTGAATTCACAGTCTCATAGGTCGTGATGAACCACTGACGGTCTGGCGACAGTCGAGCGGTGTGGTGCGCCGATTCCTGCGTCAATCGCTGTTGACCCGTTCCATCCAACCGGACACGGTGCAATTGCCGATTGAGTGGGTTCGAGTCGCTGTACGCTGTGTAGTAGAGCCAGCCCGCAGCTTCATCGACTTCGACGATTGCATCAACGGGATGATGACCTGTTGTCAGTGGATTAATCAGGCGCCCATCGAGATGACGAAGCTCATAATGCGACCATCCTGATTTCTCGGTTTCCCAGATGAAGCGCTCGCCATCATCGAGGAACCGCATCAACGGTCGATTGTTCTGCCAGGTGTCCTGACGCTCGGTGAGCACGATGCGAGAATCGCCTGTCGACGGTTCCGCCACCATGATCTCCAACACGTTCTGATGCCGGTTCGTCCGGCTGAACATCAGCGCATCGCCGTTGGGCGTGAAGCGCACGTTGTAGACGTAATGATCGTCATCGAGCGCAGTATCGACACTGATCAGCCGCTCGGACGCAACGTCGAAGATGCGCAGTGAGGCGACCGGATTTGCTTCGCCCGGCTTTGGATACCCTTCGCGAAGTACTGTCGTTCGATTCGTGGTGATGTTGCCGAGCAGATAGAAATCCTGCACGCCGCTCTCATCGAATTGATAGAAGGCGAGCCGCGAAGAGTCCGGCGACCAGAACATGGCATCGGTCTGGTCCAGTTCCTCGCCGTACACCCAACTCGCCATGCCGTAGCGCAACTTGGTCGTGCCGTCCGTGGTGACGATCATCTCGTCCCTGGACTCATTGTTCCGTATGACGACGTTGTAGTCGCGGCAGATCGCGGTGAAGAGGCCGTCCGGCGACAACTCCTCAGCGCGCTGTCGTCCTCGCGCCGGCCGACGACGACGCGGACCATCATCCCCGGCTTCCGGACGATCTTCTGACGTATCGATCGCGTCACGATTCATGGTCGCCAGATCGAGCCGGAATCGCTCCGATCCGACGGTGTAACTCACGACATTGCCGTCAGGAGACCAGTAGATGTCCGACACGCGGCCGCCAGCGTTGAACGCGCGCATCTGATTGCGCAGCAGATCGACATCCATGTAAGCTTCATCGAAAGACCGGTTCTCACCGACCACGTTCGGCGTCGAGATCATCAATCCCAGAGCAAGAACGAGCAGCTTGAGCACGCGAGGCATGTGATTCCTTTCGGAGAGGCCACTGGACGTCCGCACGGCTTGTGCCGTGGTCCGGGATTTTACCGACCAATCGTCTTTCGGACGCAGTCTCAACCGACGCGAGCGATCGACTGAAAATGCTCCATACGACGGTCAATGTCGGCGCGATCGATCGAACGAAGCCGATCCAGCGAGAATGACTCCAGTGCGAAGCTCGCGGTCACCGTGCCCCACGCCATCGCGGTCTGAATCGCGTCAAAGTTCGTCGTGCCGACCGCGGCAATGTGACCCATCAAGCCACCAGCGAAACTGTCGCCGGCACCCGTCGGATCAACAACCTGCGTGTGATCAGCGGGGAATGCGGGGACGACGGCGAGCCCGTCTTCGTGCACGAGCACCGCGCCGTGTTCACCCTTTTTCACAATGACAAACCGCGGCCCCATAGCGAGGATCTTTCGCGCGGCTGAAATCGGATTGCTGATCTCCGTCAGCAGCTCAGCTTCGGAGTCGTTGATGACGATTCCGTCGATCTCGGTCAGCAGCTTGAGCAGTTCATCGTGTGCGATGTTG
>JBCCFX010000184.1:0-7964 GCA_039029515.1 Planctomycetota bacterium | reverse complement strand
GCATCGACATGACGATTCGCTCCCGGGGAAGGCGTGTCGAGCCCCGCAGATGAATGCGGTTCTTCACTCAAAAAAGAGCTCGATGAGGAAGGAATCGACCGTTCCTGCGGCCGCATTCGCCGGGACCGGCATGGGGGCAGGAATGACCCGATACAGCAGCCGAACAGATGAACCGCGAAGCCTTCTCGGACGTTGGTCCGGGCGGCTGGATCGGAGGCGGGTGAATCGCCGATGTCCTCCGGCCGTGAGCCGGGGCGGAAGGAGGCGGCGGGCAGCAGGCAAACGGCGAGACGATACGAGCCTTAAGCGACCGCGCCGGGCCGGTCGGGCAGGCGGTCACCACGCCGCATCTGAGCCTGCGAAGGTGCGGATCAGGGCACCAACGCCGAGTCTGAGGCGTCTTCGCCGAAGGCTCGGATCTCGACCGGCGTCTACATTGCTTTCCCTTGCCCGGCAATCCCCGTTCATTGGCCCCGAATTCGTGCCGCCGCCCATGCCTCAGGTTGACCCTTTTGACATGGCAGCGGTACACTACCGGGTTCAGCCGCAGTGGACTGGGGCTGTTTTTCGAGATTGAGGATTACCCCCCGTGCGAACGGCGGCCAATCAACCAGTTACCCGTGATGGCGAGTAAGTCTCGTCAGGTCGTGGGCTGGGTCAATCTGACCCGCAGCGCCTCGGTGGCGTCGTGGTCTTTTGCAGGATGCGAAGGGCGACGAACGAAAGCCGGGCGGAGGCTTCGTGCATGAGCATGTGATGTCACATGTTGTGCGACGCATCCTCTGATGCCGCGGGTCACGGGTTTCTCACTGCGAGAGCCCGTGATGCTTTTTAAGTCGCTTCTCACACGCGACGAATTCGGACGACTCGAACGAAACCAGACGCGTGAGTGACGTTCACGCAACGACAACCTGACAACCTGACAATCCGCGGACTCAACAACGTATGAATCAAGAAACACTTCGCATCCTCGACTCCATCGCTCGTGATCGAAACATCGATCGCGATCTTCTCATTCGCGACCTCGAAGTCGCCATGGTCAGCGCCGCCAAGAAGCACTTCAATTCACTCGACGCCGAAGAGTTCGGCTGCGAGATGGATCGCCTCTCCGGTGAGCTGCAGATCTGGCGAAACATTCAGGAAGAGAACGACGAAGGCGAAATCGAATACTTCCGTGAAATGATCCCGCTGGAAACGCTCGGACGAATTCCCGCGCAGACCGCCAAGCAGGTCATGATCCAGAAGTTCCGCGAAGACGAGCGCACCAGCCTGCTCGAGGAATTCTCGAAGCGGCAGGGCGAGATCGTCACCGGCACCGCGAACCGCTACGAAGGTGGCGCACTCGTCGTGCAGGTCGATCGCGCTGAAGGCTTCATGCCACGTAGCGAGCAGATTCCGGGAGAGCAGTTTCACCCGGGTGATCGTGTGCGATGCTTGATCCTCGACGTCCGTGAAGCGGGCAGCCAGGTGAAGATCGTGCTGTCGCGCAGCCATCCGGACTTCATTCGTCGGCTCTTCGAAGCGGAAGTGCCGGAAGTCGCCGAGCACGTCATCGAGATCAAAGCGATGGCGCGCGAAGCTGGTTTCCGCACGAAGATCGCAGTGTCATCGATCGACTCCAAGGTCGACGCGGTTGGCGCATGCGTCGGTGTGCGTGGCAGCCGTATTCGCAACATCGTCGATGAACTCGGCGGTGAGAAGATCGACATTGTGCGCTGGAATGAATCGAGTCAGATTCTGATCGCCAACGCATTGAAGCCGGCGGAAGTCGAAGAGGTCAGTCTCTGTTTCGAACTTGGTCGCGCGACGATCATCGTTCGTGAAGATCAGTTGTCGCTGGCGATCGGTCGACGCGGTCAGAACGTGCGCCTCGCAGCGCGGTTGACGGGTTGGGATATCGACATCCTGACGCCTGTGGAGTTCGGCAAGGGACTCGAAGTCCTCGAAGAAACGGTGCGTCCGATTACGGGCGTGGAAGATGGCATGCTCGATCGCATGGGTGCGATGGGCATGATCAGCGTGTTCGACGTCGAAGAGGTTGGCATGCAGGTGCTCATCGACGACGTCGGTATGTCGCAGGAAGTTGCGGAGCTCGTCGTGGAGACGTGCTCAGTTCGCGCCAAGGAAGTCAGCGAACAGCAGCAGCGCGAAAAGGAAGAAGCCGAAGTTCGTCGTCAGGAAGAGCTCGCCGCTGCGGCGTCGGTGCTCGGGGCGACGCTGGGCGAAGCGGACGATGCCGAAGCCGATGCGGCGGTGGCGTCGATTCTTGGCGAAGCGCCAGCGGAAGAAGACGAGGTCGCGACCGACGATGCGGCGGAAGCCGCGGCGGCATCGATTCTCGGCGAGCCGGCATCGGTCGGCGATGACGGCGATCAGGCATCGAAGTCCGAGGGTGAGTAACACGGTCCTGCACTGGCAAGACCACCCGGTCACGACACATCGCGCGTGACCATTGAGGCGTCCTGGAGATCACTGTGGCGAAAAAGACAGGCACGGTTCGAGTCCACCACATTGCGAAGGAACTCGGTGTGAGTTCCAAGGTCATCGTGGAAAAATGTCAGACCGAGGGTATTCCCGGTGTGACGAATCACATGTCGACCGTCAAGGTCGGACTCGCGGCCACGATTCGTGAGTGGTACGACACCGGTGGCGCCGAGGAATCGGCGACCGCGACCGCGGTCGAAGCCGCGCCGCAGGTCGAAGTCGCTGCGTCGACGACAACCACGACGCGGAAGAAGACCACGAAGAAGTCGACCGCGAAGAAGGCCAAGCGCGCTGCACGGAAGAAGACGACGAGCGGCGACAGCGATTCTTCATCCGCGACAAGCAAGACCAAACGCGTTCGCATCAAGGTCGAAGCGCCAGACGCGCCGACACCGACCGCGACACCGACCGCAACGCCGCCGACAACCCGACCCGCAGAAGAGGCTCCGGCGGAGTTGACGCCAGCGGCGGAAGCGCCGGTTGAAGTCGCGCCGATTGATGTCCCCGTGGTCGAAGCTCCCGCTGCGACCGCACCGGATGAACCGGTCATGGAAGCACCTGCGGCGGATGCGCCCGCGCCGACCGATGACAACACGGCTTCTGATGATCCCAGCGCCGACAAGCCGGCCATGAACGTGCCTGAACGACCGACCGGCGTCGCGCCGGCCGGCCCGATGCTCGAGAAGCCGAAGAAGACGACGCTCTCGGGGCCGAAGATCATTCGTGTCGAACAGCCCGACGTCATCCCGGCACCGCGCCCGCGCGCTGGCGGGCAGGGCGGCGGCGGACCTCGGCAATCGTCGCCGGGTGGACGCGGCGTGCGTGACTTCGGACCGGATGCACCAGCTGCACCGGGTCGCGGTGGCGATCGTGGTGGTAGCCGCACCGGACGCAACAAACGACGATCGGCGTCCGGTCAGGGCGACAACCGGACGAGTCGGAACAAGACGGGCATGGGCGCCGCCAAGCCATTCAACTGGCGTGAACAGGATCTCCGCGAGCGCGCCAACCGGCTCAATCGCGCCGGCGGATTCTTCAGCTCGGCTCGTCGTGACAGCCTGAAGCGCTCGACGCGTTCACATCAGGCGAAGACGCCCGCGCAGGCCGGCGGTAAGGTCAGGATCGATGAACCGATCACGATCAAGACGCTGTCCGCAGCGACCGGCGTGAAGACGGCTGACATTCTGAAGTCGTTGATGCTTGCCGGGAAACCCGCAACGATCAACGCGGGTCTCGACGCCGAAACCGCCGCCGAGTTGATGGTGGAATACGACATCGAACTCGAAGTCAACGTGTCGAAGTCTGCCGAAGAGATCATCGTCGAGCAGTTCGAACAGCGCGATGCGGTCGATGAACGACCGCGCTCGCCTGTCGTGACGATTCTCGGTCACGTTGACCACGGGAAGACGACGCTGCTCGACAGCATTCGCAAGTCGAATGTTGCGGAAGGCGAAGCAGGCGGCATCACGCAGGCAACCAGCGCGTTCCGCGTGCCGGTCAGCATGGGCGAAACCGAACGCATGGTGACGTTCATCGATACGCCTGGCCACGAAGCGTTTACGGAAATGCGTTCGCGCGGTGCGAAGGTCACCGATGTGGTCGTGCTCGTGGTGGCCGCAGACGACGGCGTCATGCCGCAGACCATCGAGTCGATCAGTCACGCGAAGGCCGCCGGCGTTCCGATCGTTGTTGCCTTGAACAAGGTGGACAAGCCGGAAGCGACCGATTCGAACATCCAGCGCATTCTCGGTCAGCTGGCTGAGCATGAACTGAACCCCACCGATTGGGGTGGCGATACGGAAGTGATTCGCATCAGCGCGCTGAAGGGCGAAGGCATCCAGGACATCCTGGACATCCTTGACTTCCAGACGCAGTTGCTCGAACTCAAGGCCGACTTCGGCGGCGCCGCTGAGGGCACGGTGATCGAATCGCAGGTCGAAGAAGGCCGCGGCCCGGTCGCTCGATTGCTCGTCCAGCAGGGCGAGTTGAAGCGCGGCGACTTCATCGTCGCCGGTCGCGGGTACGGTCGCGTGCGTGACATCACGAACGATCGCGGCAAGCGAATTGAGACCGCTGGGCCGTCAACACCGATCGCGGTATCCGGTCTTGGTGAGCTGCCTGACGCGGGTGACAAGTTCTATATCGTCGACAGCCTGCGTGCGGCAGAGTCGGCGGCGGATGAACGTCGTCAGCAAGAGCGCGAACGCGATCTTGCGACCGACAAGGTCACGCTCGACAACATCTTCGAGAAGCTCAGCGCATCGGGACGCAAGGAACTGCCGTTGATCGTGAAGGCGGACGTTCAGGGTTCGCTCGAAACGCTGAAGGCAACGGTCCAGAAGATCTCGACCGACGAAGTCACCATTGCGATCAAGCATGCGGCGGTCGGCGGCGTCAACGATGGCGACATCATGCTCGCCGAAGCGTCCGGCGCGATCATCGTCGGCTTCAACGTCACCTCTTCGTCGAGTGCACGTCGACTCGCGGAACAGAAGGGCGTTGACATTCGCTTCTACGACGTCATCTACGATCTGACGGATGACATCACCAAAGCGGCCGAAGGTCTGCTCGAACCGGAACTCAAGCTCGAGGTGCTCGGCCACGCCGAGGTCCGCGAGGTCTTCCGCATCACGAAGGTCGGCATGGTCGCCGGCTGCTATGTCACCGACGGCACCGTCGAGCGCAACGCGCAGATTCGTGTCACACGTGACGGCATCGTGGTGGAGAAGGATCGCCGGCTCCAGCAGCTCAAGCGTTTCAAGGACGATGCCAAGGACGTTCGTGCCGGCCAGGAGTGCGGCATGCTGGTCGATGGGTACGACGACATCAAGGTGGGCGACGTCATCGAGTGTTACAAGACGCTTGAAGTTCGTCGGAAGCTGAGCTGATCGAGGCGACGTGGTTACAACGATGAACCAACGCAGCGATCAGGTTGCCACCGTCATGCAGCGAGCCTTGCAGGAGATTCTCTCCCGCGGCTTGCATGACCCGCGCGTGCGCGGACTGATCTCGATCCTCAGCGTGGAACTCGCGCCCGACTTCAGTCAGGCCACGGTGCGCGTCTCGGTGGTCCCCGAGGAACATGCGGCGCTGTCGATCAAGGGTCTTCGTGCCGCTGGTCGCCATCTTCGGAGCGAACTTGCCAAGAAAGTGGCGATGCGTCGGGTGCCGCGATTGGAGTTCGTGCTCGATGACTCACTTAAACGAGCGGCCCGCGTTCACAAAGCGATTGCTGAGACTCACGACGACGACGATTTGACATCACCATCGCAAGACTCTCGGGGGGAGGACACCTGACCGTGAAGAATTCGACCGCCTGTACCAAGGCGCTGACAGCGCTGCAGAAGACGCTCGATACCGACGCGACCATCGCGTTCCCGGATCAGGATGATCCCATTGCGGTGCTCGTGCAGTCGTTCCTGATCTGGGAGACATCCGCTGAGAAAGCGCTGTCGGCCTACGAGAAGCTCCGTCAGGCCGTGGTGGACTTCAACGATCTCCGGATCTGCATGCCGCACGAAGTCGTGGCGTTCATCGGGTCGTCATATCCGCGCGCTCTCGATCGATGTCAGCGCATGCGGGCTGCGCTTCGTGACATCTATCTTCGCGAGCATGCGGTGTCATTGGAACGGTTGATCGGTCTTGGCAAGCGCGATGCTCGCAAGTACATCGAGACGCTGGATGGCGTGACGCCGTTCATCGCTGAACGCCTGATGGTGCTGTCCTTCGGCATCCATGGCATGCCAGTCGACGATCAGCTGCGCACGCACCTGATCGAAGCGGGTGTACTGGAAGAAGGCACGGAAATTCCTGAGGCGGTCTCGTGGCTGACGCGACAGATCAAGAGTGCGGCATCGCGCGAGACGTACATCGGCCTTCAGGCATGGGGCGAGCAGCAGGCCTCAGCGTCCAAACCGAAGCGCAAGAAGACCACGACGAAGAAGACGACCAAGAAGACCACAACCAAGAAGACGTCCCGGAAAAAGACGACGACCGCCAAGAAGACATCATCCGGAAGTGGATCAAAAAAGAAGTCTTCGAGCAAGAAGAGCTCGTGATCGCGATCCTGAGAAGAGTGTCGCGAACCGGGTGATCATGGGAGAACGCATGCGCGCGATCAGACTCATCATGCTGGGTGGCGGTCTCGCGGTCGCCGCATGCTCCGCGAATCAGACGGTCAAGCCGGAAATTGCAGTTGAAGAATCGACTTCAGCGCGCGCTCCGATGGGGCGTGCGGAATTGTCCGATGGCGTCGCGGCGGAGCTCATGCAGGCGGAACAGGTGATCGCCGTTGCGCCGCCGCCTGGCGTTGACGCGTCATTACTGCTGCCGTCGGAGACCAATCACACTGATGGTCGTTCGCTCGCTGAGGTCGTTGCGGCCTTCCATGCGCAGCCGTTGCCCGCCGACGTCCGCCCGTCCACATCGAGCAATCGATTCGACGTCACGGTCGATGTCAACGAGACCGCCGCGCTGCAGCACTATGTGCGCGGACGTATGGCGTCTGAGTCCGGTCGACATCTCGAAGCGATCGAGCACTTTCGCGATGCGATGCAGCTTGATCCCGGCAGTACCGACATCCGCCGCTCGTTGGCACGCAGCCATCTTGCGGCGAATCAGCGCGACCCTGCAATGAAGGCGTATCGCGCGCTCGTGGTTGCGGTGCCCGACGATGCAGAGGGATTGTTCATCCTCGCGGCCGATCGAATGTCAACTGCGCCCGGCGAAGCCGTCATCCTGCTTGCGCATGCACGAGTGGCGCATGATGCAAGTCCTGAGCCTGATCCTGCGCTTGGCTCGTTGATTGATCTGCAATTGGCACAACTGATGTTCCGGGAGGGTGAGGACGCGGCAGGACTCGAAGCGGCGTTGCGCGGTGTGGAGCTGAATCCGCAGGTGATTCCGGCAACCCATATGGCGCGAGCTGCAGTCAGCGCGTTTCGGCAGCTTCCGATTCTGCGGGTGCAGATCGGTGATGTCTTCTGTCGCGATCAGAACTACGTTGAAGCGATTGCGCTCTATGAAGATGCGTTTCCGCCGGGCAACGATCCGCCGCGCGAACTGATGTCGCGCCTGATGTACGCGTATCTTGCGGTTGGTCGACCGTACAGCGCGCAATTGCGTTTGTTGGAGATGTTCGAGCAGGCCAACGGTCAACTTGATGATCGCGATGTCGCGCTGGCCGCGTATGTCGCGGATCACGCGCCATCCACGCGTGCATTTGCGGGTGCGATGCAATCGACGTTCGGGAACACGCCTGACGATGAAGGTGTATTGCGGGCGATGGCGGTTCTGCTGCCCGTGGAAGAGTCGATCGAGATGCGATCTGCGTACGCGATGCGTTATCTCGATCGAGTATCAACGTGGGGCCGATTGCTTCGAGGGCAACCATGTGTATGAACAAGCAATACAGTGCCTGCACGAGAACTGCTGTATGCCAGTGAAATCAACAGTTGCCAGGAATCATAATTGGTTATATC
>JBCCFX010000183.1:0-7990 GCA_039029515.1 Planctomycetota bacterium | reverse complement strand
TGTGGGCTGTGGGCTGTGGGTTGTGGGTCATGGGTTGTGCGAGAGCAATCGACGGACGCTCAATGTCCAACGCTCTACGTTCGACTCTCAACGCTCTCCTGCCCCGAATCCCGAATCCCTACTACCGAATCGCTTCCTCAACGAAATGCCTCTCGACCACCGTCTCGCCACCGCGGGTCGAAATCTCGTCCGACAGAGAATCCACAAACGCATCGAGGTCCAGCGTGCCGAGATCGCGCTCCGTGCCGAACGCCCGAACGCTCACCACACGCGCGGCGGCATCCTTCGGACCGACGATCAGCATGTACGGAATCTTCAGCCCCGAGCCGATCGCGATCTTCGCCTGTACGCGCTCGCCGGAATCATCCGTTGTCACGCGGACCCCGCGAGCCTTGAGCTTCGATGCGACTTTCTGGGCGTAGTCCGCGGATTTGTCGCTGATCGGCAGGACACGAACCTGTTCCGGTGCCAGCCACGTCGGGAACGCGCCCGCGAAGTGCTCGATCAATACGCCCACGAAACGCTCCATTGAACCGAACGGCGCGCGGTGAATCATGACCGGCCGATGCGGTGCGTTGTCCGGCCCGATGTAACTCAGGTCGAATCGCTTCGGCAGGTTGTAATCCACCTGCACCGTACCGAGCTGCCACTCGCGACCAACGACATCCTTCACCACGAAGTCAATCTTCGGACCGTAGAACGCCGCTTCACCTTCTTCTTCGCTGAACGGCACGCCGAGTGAACGCGCTGCGTTCCGGCATGCCTCTTCTGCCTTGTCCCATTGTTCCGGCTCACCAACGTACTTCGTTGAATCCGGATCGCGCTTCCCGACGCGCACACGGTAGTCATTCATACCGAGCGTTGAGAAGATGATCTTCACCAGCTCAAGACAACCCAGCAATTCCTGTTCGACCTGCTCTTCGGTGCAGAACAGGTGCGCATCGTCCTGCGTGAAACCGCGCACGCGCGTGAGCCCGCCAATCTCGCCCGATTGCTCCCAGCGATACACCGTGCCGAACTCGGCGAGGCGCACCGGCAGATCGCGGTAACTGTGCGGCGCCGAGTCGAAGATCTTGATGTGATGCGGACAGTTCATCGGCTTCAGGAGATAGCCATCGATCTCGCCGTCCTTCATGCGGTTCGCCAGATCGCTGCATGAACAGCCTTCGGAAGCGAACTCCGCAAGCTGCTCGTGGTTCACCAGCGGAGGATACTGACTCTCCTGGTAGTACGGGAAGTGCCCGGAGGTCTTGTAGAGATCCAGCTTGCCGATGTGCGGCGTGAAGACCTGGTGATACCCCTGCTTCCGCAACTCTTCCGCGATGAAGTTCTGAAGCTCGTTCCGCACGCACGCACCGTTCGGCGTCCACAGTGCGAGTCCCGCGCCGACCATGTCGTCGAAGTGGAACAGTCGAAGTTGCTTGCCGAGCACGCGGTGATCGCGCGCGCGAGCTTCTTCGAGTTGCTCGAGATGTGCCTTGAGCTGCTTCTTATCTGCGAATGCGGTGCCGTACACACGCGTGAGCTGATCGGAGTTCGCATCGCCATGCCAGTACGACGAGGCAAGGCTCATCACCTTCACCGCGCCGATGCGACCGGTCGAAGGCACATGCGGGCCGCGGCAGAGATCTTCCCAGTTCTCGTTTGGCGTACCGGTTGCGTACCAGCTCAGCACATCGCTGCCGGCGTCGATGGCGCGCTGGGCGTTATCGACCTTGTACTTCGAGCCTTCATCGTTCAGTTTGGTCATGCCATCGGCGACGGGCATTTCGTATCGCGTGAACGGCCGATCTTCCTTGATGATCGCCTTCATCTCGGTCTCGATCGTTTCGAAGTCTTCGCTGGAGATCGGTCGATCGGCCGGCACATACATGTCGTAATAGAAACCGTTCTCGACGGGCGGACCGTAGACGAGCTGTACGCCGGGCACGACACGCTGGATCGCTTCGGCCATCACGTGGGCCGCGGAGTGCCGAATGAGGTACAGCGCTTCATCGGTTGACTCGCCCGACTTGCGGTTCATTGGCGTGATCAGCGCAAGTTCGACGTCCTGCTCGATCGTCGTCGAGAGGTCGCTCAGCACGCCGTCGATCTGGGCGCCGATCGCCGCCTTGGCGAGGCCGGCGCCGATGTCGGCCGCGACGTCATACGCGGTGACCGGCTGATCGAATTCACGAACGGAACCATCGGGCAGGGTGATGCGGGGCATGAATCGGCCTCACTGAGGGAACGGTGAAACCGGAAGTGTAGCCGGGGGTGGTGGCCTGTGGGTTCTGAGTCGTGGGATGTTCGGCAATGGGCGGTGAGCATTGGGCTCTGGGCCGGACTCCACTCTCCACTCTCCACTCTCTACTCTCTACTCTCTGCTGCCCAGTCCACTCTCTCCGATTGCTAATCGCCAGTCACCAGTCACTCGTCGCTGCACTGTCCCACCGCCAGAATCATCGCCGTCAGGTCATCGGAGTTCACCACGCCATTACCGCCCGGCGGGGCGATGTCTGCATCGCACGACCCATCGCACGCGCCGAATTGCACGAGGAGCGCGACGATGTCATCACTGTTGACCGTCCCGTTGCCACCCGGCGGCGCAATGTCCGCATCGCAGGGCGAGTATTCACATGCGTCGATGACCGTATTGCCGTTCGCGTCGAAGGCGGTGCCGTCATTGATGTCGCACCAGTCGGGAATCCCGTTGCCGTTGCAGTCCACATCATCGGTCCAGTGGTAGATGATGCCGCGTCCGGGCGTCTCAGCGGCCTCGAAAGACGGTGTGCCAGAGACGCCGCCCCAATCTGTGGCAGCAACGGAGTGTCCAAGCCAGAACAGTTCATCCTCAGGCCCAAGCACAACGCGCGTTTGCGTGACCTGGTGAGCAGCGTCAATGTCTTACGCAAAGACCATACCTGGTGGATAGGCGGATCCGCCACGAATGTTCGGTGCACCAATGAGAAGCTTGTCACCAGACAGATGAAGCCGGCGACCGAATTCATCGGTTGCAGGCGCATTCGTTGGGACAATCGTCGTCACGTGTTCCCAAGCGTGCGTTTCCGGATTCTCGACAAGCAGGAATACGCCGCCTTCGACTTGGAAGTGCTCATCGCCGATGGCAACTCGTCCCGAATCACCGTCCATGTCCGCGGCAAATCCAGATGTTGTGTTCGGCATACCGAACTCCTGGACGAGTGGCCATACATATCCAGTCTGTTCGAAGACGGCCACGCTATTGCGAAACGTCCCCAGATCACCGTTATAGAAATTCCGAGCCGCGATCAATTGGCGACCTTGTAATGCGGCGCGGGCACGAATTGGTTCATCGTCGCGCGCGAACTCGACGGCACCAATGCGTTCCCAGGTCGTGGCGACGCCATCACCTTCAATGTCATAGAAGACGGCGGCGGACGAGAACTGATCGTTGTCGTAATCAAATCTGGTGAATGTCAGGGCCACAAGATCGTCATCGACGAGAATCTGATCTGTCGGACCGCTGAAACCGTTCTCATAGGCCGTTCGAAGAAACGTCGTGAACAACCAAGAGTTCGTGTCGGCGTGATAGACAAACGTGAAGACGCCAAATTGAAGGGCGAAGGCAGAAGACGGATCCGGCCGGTAGCCCGCGACATACAACGCGTTGCCATCCAGCACGATGTCATACTCATACCGTTCGCCGATTTCGGGCGTCAGGACAGAATGCAGAACCAGCGCATTGTCGCGCCGCTCGAAGACTTCAACCCGGCCTGGATTCGGCTGGTTCGCTCGTGGAAGGGCAATCGAGGCCACCCAGCGATCATCTGCGGCGACGTAGTACGCGGAGAGCGTGTCCTCTACCGGTGTTCCCGCTTGCTGCGTTTGGACGGTACCGCTTTCGGTGAGCTCGCATGAGTCCGGTATTGCATTTCCGTTGCAGTCCAGGTCGGCATCACAAACGTCAAGAATGCCGTTGCCGTTGCAGTCTCGATCTGTGTCAAGAACCACATCGCACGTGTCAGGAATGCCGTTTGCGTCACAGTCCAGAGCAGGATTCTTCGCGATCTCGAATGCGTCTGGAATGAGGTTGCTGTTGCAATCAGCTTCGCACGTGTCGGGAATGCCGTTGCCATCCACATCGAGCGCACCCGCCAGAATCTCACACTCGTCAAGCACGCCGTCGGCGTTGCAATCGGGCTCACACGCATCCGGAATACCATTGTCATTGCAGTCCACGCCGAGCATCTGCAGGTCTTCGCAGACATCGGAGATTCCGTTGCCATTGCAGTCGGCTTCACAATCGTTTGGGATCCCATCACCGTTGCAATCGTCCATCGGATTGACCGCAATCTGGCAGTCGTCGGGCACGCCGTTCGCATCACAATCTGGCTCACATGCATCTGCGATGCCATTCATGTTGCAATCGTCCGCCGACTGAAACGGTGATTCAATCGCACCGATATCCGCTCGGCACTGCTGCACGCGCGGCAGGCCCGCAAAGTCCTCGCCATCGGTCATGGATGGATCGCCTCGATCGATTGCCGGCGAGCCGGACTGCAACGAATAATCTTCATCGCCAGTTCCCGGCACGCCATCCGGGCCATCCGGGTCAATGAAGAGTGGGTCGCCGCCAAGGTTGCCGTTGAGATCAGTGCCGACAAGGTCTTGGATCAAGGAGAACCGCACCGATTCAAGCGTGGGATCGTCATACTGCGCCGTGAGACCAGTCATTTCGTTTGAGACGTTCCCCGAGACGATCGTGGATGAGACATCGGGGCGCTTCCATTGCGGTCCAAACGTCGAGAACGTTTCGATCCCGGCGGCTCCTTCAAAGGATGTATTGTTGATCACGGTGCACGATTCGATGGACGCGATTCCAACGGCGTCCTGGACCAGGATCCCGCCTCCCGGATATTCGGTGGCATGGTTGCCATCGATGATCGAATTACGGATCACGATGCTGCCGATGGCGACATCTGGTTCAACGATGGCGAGCCCGCCCGCAAAGAGCGCCGAATTGCCGATGAACCGGCACCGATCAAACGTGATCGAACATGGCTGAAGCGTCGGCTCGTCGTCGCCATAAATAACGGCGATTGCCCCCGCAGCCGCGTTCGCTTCATTGTCGACGAAGTCGCATGACTCAACCACGATGTGATCGCCAAAGTCAGGGTCATTCGTCAACGCAATTTCAAGCCCGCCGCCGGCGGACTGAAATGAGTCTGATCCCGTCATGAGAGCTTGGTTCTGCCGAAAGATGCAGTCACGAATGACAGCATTGAGTGGCGGTGCCACCGGGCGATAGCCAAGGAATCGCTGAATCAGCATGGCGCCGGCTCGTCGCGCTCGATTGCCGACAAATTCCGATTGCTCGATCAGCACATTGCCGCCCGTGATCACAAAGATCGCGCCCGCATGATCTTGCACCGCCTTGTTCGTCTCAAACCGCGAATCGATGATCATCAGGTCAGAATTGACGGTTACGATCGCACCGCCGAGAAACTCCGAGATGTTGGCTTCGAACCGACACGACTCAATGGTGAGACTCGACGTCTCACCGGCGGCATGATCGTGTTCGGTGTGAATCGCGCCGCCAAGAAACGATGAGTAGTTGTTGAAGAACACGACGTCCCGGCACAGAACGTGGCTCGCATCCATGTTGATACCGGCGCCACGCCCTGAACCGTGACCGCGCTCAATCGACAGTCCATCGAGCAGTACATCGCTGACCGATTCGGCCGTGAGCACCGTGTAGACGTTGTCGCTCCGATTCTCGAGCTCTGGCAGATCGTCGCCAAGGCGGTCGCCTGACAGCACGGTCGGAAACTCCGCCGGATCGCGTTGGTCGAGCGATGTCTCAAAACCCGCGAAGCCACCGAACAGGCTCACGCCATCACGGAGGTAAAACGTCGATGTTCGTGCATCCGCGAGCGTGGGCACGGCCGCGCGGAATGGTACGTACGTCCCGCCGGCGATCCAGATGGCATCGCCTGGCTGCGTGGCATCCAGCGCATCGTGAAGATTGTCGAATGCGGTTTCCCAGCTGGTTCCATTACCGCCCGGACGAGCGGACTGGTCCACGCGAAGGACGGCCGCGTTGCTCGCGGCTGCCGTCAGCGCCAATGTGGCGCAGCACAACGCCTGCTTCATTGCGTACTGCATCGTCATGACCCCGAAAATCGAACGGAATAGATGCCGCGCGACGTGCCGACGGTGGGGGTGACCGGCACGCCACACGGCGCTCAGAGATATGTCAGAGGAAGATACGTCCGTCGAGGCGAACGCCTGCGCCGAGGTGTGATGGGTTTTGGCTTGGGAGAGCGTCTGATGGCAGATGGCAGATGGCAGATGGCAAATGGCAGAGGGCAGAAGGCAGGCGGTGAGAGGCGACTCTCAGTCGGCATGGTGCTTTCCCCATCACTCAGAACCCAGAACTCACAACTCAGAACGCATGACTCGCTACCGGCATTCCACGACGTCGTGCTTTGGGCTTTGGTCTCTGGGCCTTGAGCGTTGAGCGATGAGCAGGGTTGTTCGCCCACAGCCCACAGCTCACTGCCAACTGCCTTTTGCCATCTCAACTGAGAGATTCTCGTCGCTCGCGCAGAGTACTAGTGTCGCCGGCGTCAGGTGTGACCAACTCGACGCGGCGACACGACTCAGTTTCACTCGCATCCTTCTGGGAAAGGACAAACCATGTGTTGTCTTCGCTGTTTCTGTGCCCTGATCGTTCTGTGTCTCGGATCCGCTGTCTACGGCCAATCGTGGAATCGCAGCGTTGACGCCATCGCTGTTGTCCCATCCGACTCGGCGATCCCCAACGCACACCACGTCTATGTCGCGGTGCGCGCTGATGACGGAGGCGCGGGCATTCCGCTCGATCTCTCCATGTCCGTCGACCTGTTCAACGGGAGTTCGCTCGTCGGCTCCGTGCTGTTCGACAACCTCAACTCGTCTCCGGTCGCGGACACCGGTGGCGGACCGTGCGGTATGCCGTGTCCACTCGGCCAGACCTGTTACTGCCAGGGATTGCCGCCGGACTGCAATTGCGGCTCCTGGATCAAGACGCCCGAATTCAATGATGTGATCCTCGCGCCGGGCGATGTGCTGACTGCCGTCCTCACGCCGCTCGCGACGTCGGATTCGGAACTCGACACGTCGGATGACAGCCGGTCGCTGACGTACACCGGGCTCGAGTCGAAGTGGAATCGCCGCATTGCGGGTCTCACCATCGAGCCGACGTCCACCCCTGGAACGCATCTGGTGACTGCAACGGTTGAAGTCGAAACCAACGCGGCCTCAGCGGGTGCCGGCATCTCGCTCGACATGGATCTTCTCGTGAATGTCGGCGGTTCGTTCGCCGCTACGGAACACATCCTGTTGTCTGCGCAAGGCGATGGCATGGGGCCGTGTGGCATGACGTGTCCGCTCGGCGAAGTCTGCCATTGCTACGACCTCCCGCCGCGATGTGTGTGCGCTGCCTGGATCCAGGACATCGAAATCGAAGTCGAAGTCCTGCCGGGCGAGATCGTGGAAGTGATCCTGCGTCCGATTCCGGGCGCGCTGCCGGAACTGCCGGGCTTCGGTGATGATGATGAAGAGGATGAGACGGTGCCGCAGGGACTGCCGTGCCGCGGCGACTGTGCCCCGGACAACGGTGATGGCACGTTCGGCAACGGCGTGATCAACATCGACGACCTGCTGAAGCTCATCAACGACTTCGGCACCTGCCCGACGACCGGCTGCCCGTGCGATTCCGCCCCGGATAACGGCGATGGCACGTTCGGGAATGGCGTCATCAACATCGATGACCTGCTGTACGCAATCAACAACTTCGGCGTGTGCTTCCCGGTGTAACCACACCGGCGTGAGCCAGCCATCATGAACCCCCGGGCAGCGCCCTGCGATTGACCTTCGTCGCAGGGCGTTGTCATTGGGGAGCTATTGGCTGTTGGCTCTTAGCTATCGGCAAGACACGGAATATCCGTGTCGTGATGTTTCGGGATACTCGGCGCCCGAGGAGCGC
>JBCCFX010000182.1:0-8103 GCA_039029515.1 Planctomycetota bacterium | reverse complement strand
TGCGCTTGGACCGACATTCCGCGGCGAACTGGCCCACCGCCTGCTTGTCCGGCCCGGTGATCGTCACGACCTGTGCGTCGATCGCAAAGTCCACGCCTTCCGGCGGGGTCATATCGATCGGGTGGCAGTAGCCGATGTTCAGTCGCAGCGTCTTGCCTTGCGCCTGTGCATTCCAGCCCACGCCCACGATCTCGATCTTCTTCATGTAGCCGTTGGTCACACCTTCGACCATGTTCTGGATGCGGCTGCGGGTTGTGCCCCACTGCGCCCGTGCAGGCTTGCTCTTCATCAGTGCCTCGTCGATGGAGCAGACGATTTCCTTGTCGTCTTCGTTCCATGCGACGTCGACCTCAGGACGGAAGTTGAAGGACAGCTTGCCCTTCGGACCGTCGACGCCGATGGTGCGATCGGACGCGTTGATCGCGACCTTCACGTTGCCGGGCACCGAAATTGGTTTCTTGCCGATTCGCGACATTGTTCTCGATCCTGTCTCTGACCGGCGTGATCATGCCGGTCGACGTCCTCGCGTCAGATGACGATGGCCACCACTTCGCCACCCACACTCTGCTCCCGGCAGCGTCGATCGCTCAACACGCCGGAACTCGTGGACACGATGGCAATGCCCATCCCCTGCAGCGGTCGCGGCAGATCATCCGCCCCGCTATACACCCGACGACCGGGCTTGGACACGCGATCGATGGTGGTAATCACCTTCTCGCCCCGCGGTCCGTACTTGAGCTTCACACGGAGCACACCCTGGCGGCCGTCGTCGATGACGTCGTAGCCGTTGATGTACCCTTCATCCTGCAGCACCGATGCCACACCGCGGTTCAGGCGGTTGTTGAGGCAATCCACAGTCTTCGCGTTGTTGCGCGTCGCATTGCGGATTCGGGTGAGCATGTCTGACGTGAGGTCTTGAAGCGACATTCACATTCTCCAGCCGCCCTCTCGGGCGCTCCGGTCCGCCCAACGCGGACCTGTCCATCTAGCAACGACCGATCACCAGCTCGCTTTGCGCATCCCGGGGATCATTCCCTTGAGCGCCAGTTCGCGAAGCACGATTCGGCTCACGCCGAACTTCCGATAGACGCCACGGGAGCGCCCGGTGATCTGGCAGTAGTTGTGCTTGCGCGTCGAGAACTTCGGTTCCTTCTTCATTCGCGCAAAGACTCGTTTGCTGGCCATGACGACCTGTCCTTTCCTGCGGGCATTCAGCCCCGATCGTCGTCCTTGCGGACGAACGGCATCCCGAGTTCACGCAGAACGAATTTGCTCTGCTCGGGCGTGGAATTCTCAAACACGAGGTTGATGTTCATGCCATGTGTGAACGACACGTTGGCCATATTGATTTCCGGCCAGACCGCCTGCTCGCTCAGACCAAGCGAGTAGTTGCCTGCGGAATCAAACGCGGTGTCCTTCACGCCACGGAAGTCCTTGATTCGAGGAATCGCGAGATTCATCAGACGATCAAGGAAGTGCCACATGTGATCACGACGCATCGTGACCATGAAGCCGGACGGCGCACCTTCACGAACTTTGAAGTTCGCGACGGAGACCTTCGCATCAACCATGATCGGACGCTGCCCCGTAATGGTGGTCAGCGTGTCGATGACGGTGTCACGGATGTCGGTCTTCAGCTTCTGGTTCTCGAGGAACCGGCCGATGCCGACATTGACGATGATCTTCGAGAGGCGCGGCATCTGGTGCGGGTTCTTGATCCCGAACGCTTCGCGCGCCTTCGCCACGACCTCGTCGTTGTACATCTGCTGCAGTCGGGGTTTTGACTTCGTTTCAGCGACCATTGCTCGTTGCTCCTTGTCGGGCACACCGTGAGACGGTGATTACGACGCCTTCCCCTTGCTGACCGCGCCAAGATCGGCGCCATTGCGGACCGCGACGCGGACCTTCACGCCGTCCTTCTTCTTCTCGAAGCGAACGCGTGACGGCTTGCCGTCAACGACCGGACTCACATTGCTGATGTGAATCGGCATTTCCTTGCGAAGCAGACCGCCCTGCGGATTGACCTGCGTCGGCTTGAGATGCTTGGTGCGGACGTTGACGCCCTGCACGAGGCAGCGGTCCTTGTCCGGATACACGCGAAGCACTTCGCCAGTCCGGCCACGGTCGTTGCCCGCAGTCACGATCACGATGTCACCACGTCGAATATGCCGGGGCATCACACCACCTCCGATGCGAGAGAGACGATCTTCATGTAGTTCTTCTCACGCAGTTCGCGAGCCACCGCCCCGAAGATGCGCGTGCCCTTCGGGTTGCCGTCATCGTTGATGATGACGCAGGCGTTGGAATCAAAGCGAACGTACGAACCGTCGGCTCGACGCGTGGGATACTTCGTTCGCACGATCACCGCGCGAATCTTGTCACCCGACTTCACATCGGAGTTCGGCAGCGCCTTCTTGACCGCGCAGACCACGCGATCACCCACCCGAGCCGTACGTCGCGTGTAGCGACCACGTGCGGTGGACCCGCCGAGCACGCCGATCACCTGGACGACGCGAGCGCCGCTGTTGTCGGCGACTTCAATTCTGCTTTCCTTCTGAATCATCGTTCAACTTCCCGCACCACGATTGGTGCTGTGATCCCTCAGACGCGCGCCGTTTCCACGACCCGCAGCAGAACCCATGACTTCGTTTTCGAGATACGCCGGCATTCGGCGATCTCCACCCGGTCTCCACGCTTCGACGTGTTCTGCTCATCATGAACCTGGAGCACCGTTCGACGACGAATGAACTTGCCGTACTTCGGGTGCTTGACCACGTAATTGATCGAAACCTTGCGCGTCTTGTCGCGCGCATCGGACTCGACAATGCCGATCTTCCGCGGCGAACGCTCGGGGACCTTGATTTCCTTGAGATGACTCAACGCTGACCTGCCTTTCCGCAGTCCGACGATCCGCCCGAAGACGGACACTCATCCGACGTCAACTCGTCTTCGCCGCCGCGAGACGCATGTTCCGTTCCGTAAGCAGTCGAGCAATGTCCTTGCGAACCTTGTTGAACTGCGATGTATCCGAGATCTTTTCCGTCACCGCCTGCTGGCGGAGCTCAAACGTGCGTCGACGAAGACGTTCCACCTCAATGGTGATTTCCTCGTCGCTCAGCTTGTGCACTTCCTTGGACTTCATGACTGCTCACCTGGGCCTCAGCGGCCGCTTCCCGTTCAACCAACGTCTCGTGTCTTGCACGGGTGACGCTTACACCGCGAGTCGGCGACCCACGAATCGACATCGCACCGGCATCTTCATGGCGATACGCGCCATCGTCTGCTTCGCCACCAGTTCATCCACGCCGGCGATCTCGTACAGCATCGTGCCGGGCTTCACGCGGGCGGCCCAGAAATCGGTGTCCGCCTTGCCCTTCCCCATGCGGGTTTCGAGCGGCTTCTTCGAAATCGGCTTGTCCGGGAAGACGCGAATGTAGATCTTGCCCTGACGACGCAGGAAGTGCTGCGCCGCAATACGACCGGCTTCGATCTGACGGGCTGAAATCCAGTGGGCTTCCAGTGACTGCAGACCAAAGTCGCCGTACGCGACGAAGTTACCACGCGTCGCGTTGCCTTTGAGCTTCCCGCGCATCTGCTTGCGGAACTTGATTCGTTTCGGCATCCGGGGCATCGGATGAACTCCTCATACACACAGCGCCCATGCGCTGCATCACAATCTCTTAGCGACGACCTCGGGCACGGGCGCGAGCGCCGGCAGCCTTCGAATCGATCTGGTCTTCCTCGTCGTCCGTGAACATGCCTTTGTAGACCCACACCTTGATGCCGATCGCACCGTAGGTCGTAAAGCTGGTCACCGCGGCGTAATCCACGTTGGCCTGAAGCGTCGACAACGGAATCGAGCCCAGACGCGTATCGAACTTGCGAGCCATTTCCGCCCCACCGAGACGGCCGCCCAGCAGGATGCGAACACCCTTCGCGCCGTTCTGCATCGCCGCTTCGCAACGCTGCTTCACCAGACGACGGAAGTTCGCACGCTTCTTCATCTGCTCCGCGATCGCTTCGCCGATGAGACGGGCGTTCACGTCAGGGTTCTTGATCTCGATGATCTTCACCAGCACCTTACGACCGGTCAGGGCCATCAGGTCGTTGGTGAGCTTTTCTATCTCCGCACCCTTGGGGCCGATCACCAGACCGGGACGTGCCGTCTTCACGAGCACCGTGAGTTCTTCACGGGTGCGCTCAATGAGAATGTCCGACACCGCAGCGAATGGCGGCGTTCGGTTCAGGCGCTTGTCCACGTACTGGCGGATGCGATAGTCCTCGACAAGCAGCTCGGCAAACAGCGCCTTGGGCGCGTACCAACGCGACTTGTGGGCTTCCGTCACCCCGACGCGAAATCCGAATGGATGGACTTTCTGACCCATGGAAACTTAGCCCCTTTCATCCACGGCAATGTGGAGATGGCTCATACGCTTGCGGATCGGATGTGCCCGACCGCGATCCTTCGGCTGGAACCGCTTCATCGTCGGTCCCTCATCAACGCGCGACTCGCTCACGATCAGCGAGGACACATCTGCGTCCTTCTCTTCCGCGTTGGCGATCGCGCTCTTCAGCACGCTGCGCAGGTAATACGCCGCACGCTTCTTGGACAGCTCCAGCTGCACCATCGCCTCGTCCACGGGAAGGCCGCGAATGAGGTCCGCAACAAGCCGCGCCTTGCGAGGCGCGATGCGGGCGAATCGATGTGATGCCTGATACGACATGGTGGTCTGCTCCACGAAGCCAGCAAAGCGATCAGCGCGCCTTGATGCCTTCCTTCTTATTCGTATGTCCACGGAACATACGCGTGTGACTGAACTCGCCGAGCTTGTGCCCGACCATGTCCTCAGTCACGAACACGTCCATGAACTGACGGCCGTTGTGAACCTGGAACGTATAGCCAACGAATTCCGGCACGATCGTGCACGCCCGCGCCCATGTTCGGATGGGCTCGCGACGGCCGGACTCGGCCAGACGCTCCACCTTGCGGTAGAGCTTCTCGTCGACATAAGGTCCTTTTTTCGTCGATCGACTCATGCGTCTGATCCTCGTGTCAGATCTTCAACTGACCGTAACGTTTACTCTTGCGACGACGCAGGATCCGATTGTCGGACCAGCGCCCACGCGGTCGCGTGCGACCGCCCTTTGACTTCGTACCCGACGCACTCGCCGGCTCACGACCTGACTTCGAACGGCCTTCGCCGCCGCCCAGCGGGTGACAGTCGTGGCTCTTCGCCACACCACGCACCTTCGGCTTGCGTCCGCGCCAGCGGTTGCGCCCTGCCTTGCCGAGCTTCACGTTCTGATGATCGCTGTTGCCGATCTCGCCAATCGTCGCCCGGCATTCCACCGAGACCTGACGAATTTCGCCCGACGGCAGCGTCAACGTCGCCCAGCGACCTTCACGGTTCGTCAGGCGAGCACTCGAACCAGCCGAGCGGCACAGCGCGCCACCCTTGCCCGGTTCGAACTCGACGTTGTGCACCGACAGACCGGTCGGGATGAACTTCAGCGGCATGCAGTTGCCGGCCTTCGGCTCCACCGCTTCGTTGGCGCTCATCACCGTCTCGCCATCCTTCAGCCCACGCGGAGCGAGAATGTAGCGACGTGACTTGTCCGCGTACTCGATCAACGCGATGTGGCACGTGCGGTTCGGGTCGTATTCGATCCCGATGACCGTGCCCGCAACGTTGTCCAGGTTGCGCTTGAAGTCGATCTGACGGTACCGACGCTTGTGACCACCGCCACGACCACGCACGGTGATTTTGCCCTGGTGGTTGCGACCGCCGGTCTTCTTGAGCGGACGAAGGAGCGACTTCTCCGGCGTCTTCTTGGTCACCTCCGCGTGGAGGTTGACCGACGCGTTTCGTCGACCGTTCGTCGTAGGTTTATATACACGAATCGCCATGATGCACCTCGTTGCTCAACCTCAGATGAGGTCGATGCGATCCTCCGGATGAAGCTTCACCGTGGCATGCTTCTTGCGATCCGCACGCCAGTGACCGAACTTGTTGCGACGAAGTCGACCGCGACGATTCTGCGTCGCTACCGACAACACGCGCACGCCGTACAACTCCTCGACCGCCTTCTTGATCTCAGGCTTGGTCGCAGAGCGATTGACTTCGAAGGTGTAGCGACCAAATTCCGAGCTGTGGAAGGTCGACTTCTCAGTCACCACCGGCTTGCGAATGATGAATACGGACTCGAGCATTACGCCGCCTCCTTGTCACCATCGTTCGACCACGCGCTGCCGTCGAGGAACGACTCCAGCGTCGCCTTGTCGACGACGAGGTAACGATGATTGAGCAACTCAAACGCGTTGAGTTCTGAAATGCGGATGGAATCGACGTTGTCGATGTTCCGGGCCGACAGTGCGGCGTTGCGATCTTCGTTGCTGACCGCGAGCAGACACGTGCGATCAATGCCCAGAGCACTGAACAGATCGCGGAACGTGCGGGTCTTCGGCGCGTCCATCGACAGGTCGTCGACGCACTTCACTTCGTTGTCGACAAGTTTGGCGAGCAACGCGTTGCGATTCGCAAGGCGACGCATCTTCTTCGGCATGTCCAGCCGGTATTCCTCGCGCTTCTTCGTCTTCGCAAACGCCACACCGCCGCCCTTGCGGACGTTCGTGCGACGTGCACCGGCACGAGCGTTGCCCGTGCCCTTCTGACGATAAAGCTTTCGCGTGGAACCATCGACCATGCCGCGGCTCTTCGTGCGAGCCGAGCCCTGACGGCGGTTGGCATGGAACATGACGTAGGCCTGCTTCAGCAGCGCCGGCCGGACGTCGCCACCAAGGGTGGCCTCGTCGATGGCAAGGGTATCTACCTTCTTGCCCGTCTTGTCGAAAATGGGAAGTTCGATCATCGTTCGTTCACCTGGCGGATTCCCGCCTGCGTTGCCTCACTCTCCCGCGATCGAGGGCGACTGCATCAGTCGCGGTGATCGGGGGCAGAGTTATTGACTCGGTCGTCACGTCGCTGCCGGCTTGTCGGCTTCACCCGGTTCCGCATGCGGCCTGGGCAAATACCAATACTGCTGTCAGGACTTCTCCTTGTTCAGCCGCGTCTTTCGTGTGTTCAGACGAACGGCTTCTCGCACCATCACCATGCCCTGATTCGGACCCGGAACCGGACCCTTCACCAGCAGCAGATTCCGGTCAGGCTGCACCGCGATCACATCCAGCGAACGAACGGTCACCCGCTCGTTGCCCATGCGACCGGCCATGCGCTTGCCCTTCTTGATCTTCGGGCCCTTGCCCAGGTTGGTCGCGTGACCGTTGATCGAACCCGGCGAACGGTGCGCTCGCTTCACACCGTGGCTCGCTTCGAGACCACGGAAGTTATGTCGCTTCATCGGGCCCGCGAAACCCTTGCCCTTGCTCGTGCCCATCACGTCGACATACAGCACGCCGTCAAACGCGCTGACGTCAATCGTCTGACCAAGCTCAAACGCTTCGGCATCGCTGTCGTTGTCAACGCGAACCTCGCGGTGGTTGCGCAACGGACCGGAGTCCGCCTTCGCATCGTGACCGATGATGGGCATCGTGCTTCGACGCGGCTTCACCTCGTCGAACCCGATCTGGACGGCGCTGTAGCCATCGCGCTCCGTGGTCTTGACTTGCGTCACCACGCAGGGGCCGGCTTCAATCACCGTCACCGGCACGTTCGTGCCGTCTTCGGTGTAGTACCGGGTCATGCCGATTTTTCGTCCCAGCAACGCTGCGGGCATTGTTCGACTCCCATCATGCTGGTCAGGGGTGGGGTTCATCCCACATGACCGAATCACACTGAGGTAAGGAAGTTTGGCATGTCTTAGAAAGTATTTTTTTGGGTTTCGCCCTGACACAACTAAAGCCACCAGATTGTTAGCGGGCACAGGCTTGGACGTAAATTATTTAGTAAAATACGAAGCTTCGTAACTGGGTCTTACTCATGAGTGGTGTGCAAGAAGGGGTTGCCAAATTTTTGTGTACTTCCTCTCAATGGCTGTGGCCGTTGGATCTGGCTCAACAGTAGGTTGCCATCCCCCACGAATGGCCTTTGCTTAGGCACGATACGGGGCAGCTTACTCAATGCGCTACATGCGCTTGAGCACGAG
>JBCCFX010000181.1:0-8152 GCA_039029515.1 Planctomycetota bacterium | reverse complement strand
GGCCCGGGGTCGGTACAACCCCGCGCCTTCGGCGAAGCCGCCTCTGACTCGGCGTTCGGGGTCGCCGGTTTTTCGTAGCTTTTAGCTGTCCGCTTTCAGCCTTCAGCTTTTGTAGGCCGGGTCGCCGCGGCGACCCGGCATTCCCAATCCCGAACGCCGAGTCTGAGGCGTCTTCGCCGAAGGCTCGGGTTTGAACCTCACCCGGGCCTTCGCTTCGCTCAGACCCGGCGTTTATCGAGTTTGTAGGGCGGACATACCTGACCGCCATGTTTGTCTACGGACAATCGCGGCGGGGACACAGTCCCCGCCCTACAGCCTCAGACCCGGCGTTCTTTGAGCTTGTAGGGCGGACATACCTGTCCGCCGTTCAATTCGAACTACTCGCTCAGGCGGCTTGGTCAAGCCGCCCTACAGCCCGCATCCCGAATCGCGAATCCCCAATCCCCAATCCCCCACTCCATCCTTGTGCTGCCTCGCCGTCGCGATATCGTGAATGCAGCGGGGAGAACCACATGAACACTCACACCACGGCCGGGACGGCGCTCGCGCTCATTGTCGCGTCCACCGCGCACGCGGATATCATCAGTTTGGAGTTGACCGTCGTTGATTTCTCGAACGGCTACGTTTTTGCCGACGGTACGATTCACGCCGAGTCCGCACACCTCGTTCCCGATGCGCGGCCTCCAGGAACGGTCACGTACCGTGTCTGGGCAAACGTCGAGAGTGCAACGGACACGGTGACGGGCATTGGCGGGGATCCAGATCTCAACCTGAACTGGGATCTCTTCAATAGCTGTAATGACCTCTTCTACGTCGATGCACTTGGCACGGACATCGGTCCGCCGAACCCGAACTTCTACACCTTCGTGCCGAGCATTGCGTACGACTCCTGGTGGACGCTCGGCAGTGCCGGCGCCCCGGGTAATCCCGCCAACCTGACCGTGTTTGACGACGGCTGGGTGGCACTCTGGTCGACGGGTCAGACGTTTCAGACGGCTGATGGCGGGATCCTTCTGGGTGGTCCAGGCCCGGCCGTCGCCGTGCCTGGCGGCAACTCAGGACATCGCGTTCTCCTCGGACAATTGACAACGACCGAAGCGACGTTTGTCTGGGTCACCGCTCGACTGATCGGTTCGGGCGGTTCGTTCTTTGGCAGCACCTTCATTCCCGCCGCTGCAACCGACTCTTCATGCTGTCTCTTCGATGGGACGTGCGTTGACATCGATCCGGTCAAGGCAACGGAACAGTGTCTCGAACTTGGTGGCCTCTACAACGGAACGATCTGCTGCTCAGAAGTCATGTGCCCACCATCCTTCGGCGCGTGCTGCCTGCCGGACGGTTCATGTGAGCGCATCTCGCCGGCAGAATGTGCAACCGCCAACGGAACCTATCTCGGTGACGGCGTCCTTTGCCGGTGCCCGACTGATTGCGCGCCGCGCACGTTCAATAGCGTCGGCAACGGCATCGTCAACGTCGATGACCTTGTCGCCACCATCAACATGTTCGGTACCGACGACTTCGCGTGCGATTCCGCCCCGCTCATCCCGGACGGCCCGAGCGGCAACGGCATCGTGAACATCGATGACATCCTCGCCGTCATCAACGATTTCGGCGTGTGCGAGAGTGCGTGTGAGTGAGTGGTAATTGCTGCGTACGAAAAGCAGATTCCGATGTCCGCGAGCCAGCCTCTTCAGACGATTCAGCCTGACAACTCTTGAGTTGGCGCCCATGGATTGGTAGCTTCACGGTCAACGCACGCCAAAGGGGGCACGCATGAAGACATGCCATCGAATCATCGCCAGCTTGCTCGCATGGACTGCCGTCCAATCAGTCGCGCAGGGCCAGTTCATTGAGCACGTCGACACGATTGAGCAGGCGGAACTCACGGTCCCCGCATCCGCGCTCTTTGCGGTCGATTCCGCTCGCAATTCCACTGCGATCTTCATCGGTTCGCGTGAGTTTCATGCACCATCCACCGGTCTGGGCGATCGTGTCTATGTGCTCGACGCCAATACGAATGCGCTTGTTGACATTCTTGATGCGCCGAATCAAACAGATGGATTTGGCGACGCGCTTGCGGCGACCGATCAGTTACTTGTCGTGGGTGCGCCATTGGCCGATGCTAAGGAAGGGATCGACAATCAGGGACGTGTCTATCTGTATGATCTGGCCGCACGCGCCGGCGATGATGGTGGGTCACCCATTGCGACCATCGATGCACCTGCTGACGTCTCTGAGAATGGGTACTTCGGCAATGATGTCGCGATTGACGGCAACAGAGTGATCATCGGATCGCGTGACAATCGAGCATGGCGCTACGACATTGAGAAACTTGAACTCGTCGAGTTTATGACCACCGACGTGGCGCCGAACGACTTGTTTGGTTTTAGCGTCGGCATTGAAGGTTCAACCGCTATTGTCGGTGCGCCATTGCACGATGTCGGGGCGCGGCCATCCATCGGATCCGTCTACGTCTACGACACCATCACAATGACCCAGATCCGCAAACTGATACCAGGTGGAGCCACGGAGTTCACGGACTGCGGGATATCCGTGGATATCGACAGCGGTGTCATCGCCGTCGGCTGCCCCGGTTCGCCCAACTCAGACGATCAGAGAACCGCTTATATCTACGATGCCGCGACCGGCGAGGAACTCATGCGCCTGGTCAGACCGGAACCACCGCCGAGCGAAGAGTCGTTCGGCCGATCTGTCACCCTCGACGGCGCTCGTTGTCTCGTGAGTGCACCGTTCGATTTCACGAATGGTCTCTTGCACACCGGAACGATCTATGTGTTTGACCTGACGACTGGTGGTCCGATCGGATCATGGACGATTCCTGGCGGTGCCGTGCAGGCAAACCTTGGCTTCAATTCCATGCTCATGGATGGCACAACGTTGTTTGTTCCGTCGAGTGAGTCCATTCCCTCGATGTTCTCATTCGGGCGTCTTCGACAGTTCACGATCACTGCGGGCGCATGTTGTACCGCAGATGGATGCCTCCTTATGACAGCGGACGACTGCGTCGACACCAATGGTGTCTTCGAGGGCGTCGGGACCGTCTGCTCGGCTTCGACGTGTTCGGAACCAGAGGGTGGCGCATGCTGCGCGCCAGCCGGCTGTGTCGATGGCTTCAACCCGCAAAGTTGCGAACAGATTGGTGGTGTCTATCTTGGTTTGGCGTCGACGTGCGATGCGGTTGTCAGGTGCGATGTCGTGCCGTGCCAGTGGGATTGCATGCCGGTACAACCCAATGGCCAGCGAGGCAATCAATTTGTCAACGTCGACGATCTCATCGCGGTCATCATTGCGTTCGGCGGAAGCGACGTTCCATTCGACGTGTCGCCAATCCACCCAGATGGCACATGGGGGAACGGGATCGTTAACGTGAACGACATTATCGACGTGATCAACAACTTCGGATACTGCCCCTACGGTCAGGCTTCGCTCTGAATCGGACTCAGCGTCTGTCCGACCGACGACGTCGCGTTCGTTTTCTTGTAGGCCAGGCCGCCGCGGCGACCCGGCATCCTGAACGCCGAGTCTGAGGCGTCTTCGCCGAAGGCTCGGGTTCGATACACACCCGGGCCTTCGCTTCGCTCAGAACCGGCGTTCACAGGGTGTTGCAGGTACGCCGAATCATGCCGGGTTCAGCAGAACCCGGCCTACACCATGCGGCCGTGAAATCTCAACCGCTCGAATCCCATCAATGGACTGCACACATCACGTGGGAGATCAGCGATGAACTGCAACTGCTGCCAGCAATGCGGAACCAGGACGACGAAACACCAGCGCGGCTCCGTGCTCGGAACGCTCTTCAAACTCGCCATCGTCTACATCGTGCTGATCTTCGCCGGCGGGACGCTCCAACGCGTCAATCACCCCGTCGCCGTGGAAGCGGGCAACCTCGTGCATACCGTCACACTGATCAACCCTGCTATTGCATGGGCCGACAACGTTGACGCCGATTGGCTCGCCACCGGCTTGCGCGTCGCGTCGAACGGTATGGAACTCAGTTAAACTCATGAAGGCGGGGGCACAGCCCCAACCCTACATCGCTTGTCCGCCGGGAGTTCACGTTGAGATCCGTGTCATGGCGGTCGCCGCGGCGACCGCCCTACAACCCGAATCCCGAATCGCTCACCCCGAATCCCTACTTGATCATCAACAGCCGCATCTGACCATCATCTTCGCGGACCGCATCCACGCGCGTGAACTTGAAGCCGTCAGAGAACTGTGATCGCAGTGCGCACCGTGTGATGCCGTCACCCATACTCGCCATCGCGACTTGCTGGTGCGGTAATCCCTTCACCATACGCGTGAGCGTGCGCCCGAGATCCGTGCGGTACTTCCGCATGTAAGATTCGAATTGCTCGTAACCCTTCTTGTCGTTGCCGTACGCCTGACGCGTCGACTCCGCGAGCATCTGCTCCCACAGCAAGCTGTACTCTTCACGGCGAAGGCAGATCAACGTGTTGACGAGCACGTGTTCGGGAATGACAGCGTTCAGTGTGACATCACCATTCTCGTGTTCTTCGCGCAACGAGAACCGTTTGCGCGCTGATGCAGGTCGGGCACCCTGCGAAACCTTGCTGCGATCCGCGTACACCACGCGCGTGCCGTCATCGAGCACCACTTCGCTGGGCAGATCAAACGCCGATGCCTTCTCGTAGAAGCCTGGCCGGGTGTGATACTCGGTGCGATACTCCTGACAGCCCGTGAGCGGCGCGCATGCGCAGCACGCCAGGATCATCAACTTCAGATTGCTCAGACGTCGTCGCATCATGTCACCGCGTGCAAGGCATCGACAGGCTTCACGACCGGCTCACTCGAACCGCGCCGCCACGTCGCATGGACGAGATATCGATCATCAGCTGTCGGAAAATCGGTCCGCGTATGCACGCCGCGCGTTTCCTGACGCCATCGTGCGGCACGTGTCATCATCGCGCCGTTGGTCAGCAGGTTCTGCGTCTCCCAGCCGGTCGGTGTGTCGAAAATGTGCTGCAGCGTATATCGCGCCCAGAAGTCGAACATATCAATGACATCGTCCAGACGAGCGCCGGTACGTTCAATACCGACGTTTCGCCACATGACGCTGCGAAGACTCGATCGCACATCGTGGAGATCCAGCTCGCCATGCTCAGGGTAGTGGACTTCGCTGACGATTTTCGTCGGCGCGACGGACACGCCACGCATTTCCGCCGCCGCCCGGCCAGCTCGACGACCGTACACCAGCCCTTCGAGCAGGCTGTTGCTGGCAAGCCGGTTCGCGCCGTGCAGGCCGTTGCAGCCTGCTTCGCCGCAGGCATACAAGCCGGGGAGCGAGGTTCGTCCGTCGAGATCCGTCCACACGCCACCAACGGTGTAATGCGCGGAAGGATGGACGGGAATCAGATCTTCGCCCGGGTCGATATCGAACGTTCCGATGATTTCGTCCAGGCCCGGGAATCGCTTGCGGAACGCCTCGCCACCGAGATGACGAACATCAAGATACACGCAGTCCTCGCCGGAGTGCGCGAGCTGTTCCATGATCGCCCGGCTGACGATGTCGCGCGGCGCAAGTTCCGCCATCTCGTGATAGTCCGACATGAAGCGCTGCCCTTGTCGATTCACGAGATGCGCGCCTTCGCCGCGAACGGCTTCCGAGATCAGCGAACGCGTCGAGCCCGCCACGTACAGCGTCGTCGGATGAAACTGCATGAACTCGACGTCGGCAACGACAGCGCCCGCGCGGTACGCCATCGCGAGACCGTCGCCAGTTGCGACAATGGGATTGGTCGTCTCGCGGTAGACACGACCCGCGCCGCCAGTGGCGAGAATCGTCGCCGCGGCCCAGATGATCTGTAATCCGTAGCGCGGATGGAACGTAATCGCGCCGAGGACGCGCGGCGGCTCCGCGCCATCGGGTCGCTCGGTCGAGTCGTTCAGCGTCAGCAGATCGAGCGCGAAGCAGCGATCAAACACGCGAATCGACTCCTGCTCGCGCACACGATGCTCCATGCAGCGCATCATCTCGCGGCCGGTCGCGTCGCCATCGGAATGCAGAATCCGCGCGTTGCGATGACCACCTTCCCGGCTCAGCACGTAGTCGCCATCATCATCGCGATCGAACCGAATGCCCCACTGCATCAATTCCTCGATACATGCAGGACCTTCTTCGACGAGCCGGCGCACAGCATTCAGTTCACACAATCCTGCACCCGCGTCGAGCGTGTCCTGCGCATGCGAGTCCAACGAATCCGATTCGTCGTACACGACCGCAATTCCGCCTTGTGCCCACGTGGTGTTACTGACTTCGATCTCCTGCTTCGCGAGCAGAATGACATCGCCGTGCTCCGACGCCTCGATCGCAGCGCGCATGCCCGCGACACCGCCGCCGATCACCAGTGTGTCGGTGAAGATATGCGGCAGCAACAGCGACCGAAACGGGATCAGATACCGGCGTTGATCAAAGTGCTCTTGCATGCAGGCTCGTGTTTCGTGACGATCAGCGACCGTAGCCTGAGCGACCGGTGGACTTCGTGCCGTCGATGTCCATCACGAATCGTGCAAGCCACAACTGGCTCGTGCGATTCTCATCGCGCTGGCCGGTCCACATCATCAGGCTGCCATCGGTATTGAACACAGGAAGACCGTCAAAGCCCGGCGCGTGCGTCACGCGACGAACGCGCGTGCCGTAGCGAGCGGGACGGTCGACAGCGCCCTGATCGGCGTCAACGATGAAGACTTCGTAGTTGCGGTGACTGACCTCGCTCGTGGCGTACACCAGAAACCGACTGTTCGGATGCCAGAACGGTGCCCAGTTCACATGCGCGTTGTCGGTGAGCTGAAACTCTCGGGAAAGACCGACGCACGACCCATCTTCATCGAACGCGAGTTCCGACACGAAAATCTGCAGGAGATCGTTACCCACGCGGTCGGATCGGTAGCAGATTCGGCGACCATCGGGAGAGAAGAATGGACCGCCGTCGTAGCCGTCGTTCCCGGCCACCACGACATCACGTCCGGTCTGCAGATCACGGATGCGCAAATCGCCACCCTGATCACCTTCGGTCACGTTGCGACTGCAGTAGACGAGATGCCGACCATCAGGACTGAGCGCACACTCGGCGAGATACGAATCCGGATCAGACACAATCGGCGTCAGCGACGCGGCAGTGCCGTCGGCTTCGCTGAGTTTGCATTCGACGATCGTCATTTCCTGCGGGAATTGCCAGACGTAGTTCCTCGAGCCACTGCGCTGATACCCGGAACGGTTCGGCGCTGACGGCGGGACGATCGTCGTGCCGAAGATCACGACGTCTTTGTTCGTGGGATGGAACCAGCCGCAGGTGTTCGATGATCCGGGCGGGCTGAGCTGCTTGATGTTGGTGATGCCGTTGATCGCGCCGGTCCAGTCGTGCGTGAAGTCGGCGACAAACATCTGATAGAACTCTTCCGGGTCCTCTCCATCCGCGGGGACCTCGATCGCCTGGAAGATGACCTTGGAGTCATCTGGCGAGAAGTACGCTTCGCCCGCCTTCAGGAACCGATCAAACGAGGTCAGCTGCACGTGGTACTCGAGGTACGTGCGTTCAGCGTCGCGCCAGTCCTCGCCCGCAGCCTTTGCCGGCGTGGCGGGCTGCGACGTCGATCGGTTGTTTCCACGGTCCTGCGTCGCGGACGTGGCGACGGCGGCGAGCGTAGAGGTGAGAACGAGGGCGATCATCCCTTGAAATCGGGTCATGTCGAGGTCCTGTGCTGTGCGGCAATCCGCCGCAACGAAATAGTGTCCTCGATCCTAGGACGCTTGGGAAGGGAAGGCGATGGGCTGTGGGCTATGGGCTTTGAGGAGTGGGTTGTGGGATGTAAGGAGTCGGTTGTTGGCTTTTGGAAATCGAAAGGCAGGCTTGCCAGCCTGCCTGAATACACCTGCGCCGCTCATTGGTGAGTATGTATGCATTCCCAACAGGATCCATGTCCATGGCGTCGACGCGGTAGGATCTCTCCGCATCCCGTATCCCTCATGGCTCATCCCTTATCCCTTCCGCCGCCATTTCCCCCGAAATCATCCATCTTGACGACCGGGTCATCGCGCTGAACAAGCCGACGGGGTTGCTGTCGGTCCCCGGCATCGGACCCGAGAAAGCCGACTGTCTCGCCGCCCGCGTGC
>JBCCFX010000180.1:0-8179 GCA_039029515.1 Planctomycetota bacterium | reverse complement strand
TTGTCCTTAAAGTACCACAACTTTAAAGACAAAACAAGGACGGACTTATTTAAGAGTTCTACCCTGATTAAGAAGCACTACAAATGTACTACAAATCGTGTAGAACGCCAAATATGAGGCCACAAATTTATTAGTCGGACTTCTTATTCGACTTTGCTTTGTTTAATAAATAACACACAGTAGATCCGTTCCCACAATTCAATCCTCGGCTGTCACCTGCGGCCCCGAAGCTTATGCCACGCAACCAGCAGGGTTCGAATGCGGGTCCGCCGCGCAAGGGCGACTTCGATGGCTTGCTGCAATCGTTGGGATTACGGTGGCGGTCGCAGTCGTTGGTCTGGGCGACGGTGAATCCGCATCCGGTGTTTGCGGAAGTGCCGCCGGAAATCGTCTTCATCGTCGAGCATCCCGAGAATCCGGATCCGTTCAACGATGATTCACCGATTACCGCGGGACTTCAGGAGATCGTGCTGACATTCCCGGGATTCATCGAGACACGTGTGGGAGGTGGAATTCCGACGCTCGATGCGCAGCCGCTCATGCAGACCGGCGTCACGTCGGGCGACACCGAGTTCTCAAAGCTCTATGAGACCACGCCAAATGGCCGCCTACGAGCGATCGCAAACGTGGAACGTTATGCGTCGCCGCAACGCTATCCGTTGGCGATGCATGTTCGTGGCACGATTCCCCGTCGCGTCGGTGAAGGCGCCGAAGATACGGTCAACGTCGTCATGGTGTCCGATGCGGATGTGATCGGAGAAGCGTTCTTTGCGTTGCGGCGCGAAGGATCGACGGATCTTTCGTTCGATAACGTGACGTTCGCGCTGAACTGCATTGACGTGCTGGTTGGCGATGAGTCCTTCGTGACGCTGCGCAATCATCGGCCGGAGCATCGAACGTTGACGCGAGTTGAAGCGGAGAGTCAGGTGTATCAGGATCGGGAGTTCGATGAACAGAACGCTGCGGAATCTGCGGCGCAGGATCAGCTGACCGATGCGCAGGAACGCTTGAACAACCAGCTTGCGGAGATTCGGGCGCGCACTGATCTGGATCCGACGACACGATCGATCATGGAAGAAACGGTTCGTCGCGACGAGACCCGACGACTGGAAGCCGTCACCGCGCAGATTGAACTGGAAAAACAGCAGCGACTGCTGCGTGCACGCTCGGAGCTGGAGCAGGGCGTGTCGGCAATTCAACGTCGCATCAAGTGGATTGCCGCATTTGTGCCGCCGATTCCGGCACTGATGCTTGGTGCTGTGTTCTTCGCGGTGCGCTATCGACGCGAGTATCTGGGCGAACAGGATCGCCTCGTGGAGCAATGACCATGATGCGTACGTTGATTCTCGTTGTGATCGCCGGGCTCCTTGCGGGAGCCACGTGGTTCACACGACCGAAACCTGTCGAGCTCAGCGCCTTCGATGATGTCGGCGAGCTGTTCTATCCATCGTTTACGGATCCGTTGGCTGCGGCTGAATTGGAAGTCGTGGAGTTCGATGCCGACAACGGTGCGGCGAAGATCTTCAACGTGGTGCAGCGAAATGGCATCTGGACGATTCCCTCCCATTACGACTATCCAGCTGACGCCGCGGAGCGCCTTGCCGATGCCGCGGGAACACTCGTTGGTCTGCGCAAGGATGTCTTCCAGACTGATCGAATACAGGATCATGAAACGCTGAGCGTCATTGACCCGATGGATGTCACCGCGCGCACGCTGAGTGGCCGAGGGACACGTGTGACGCTGCGCGATGCCGCGGGCACGTTGCTTGCGGATTACGTGCTCGGCGGTCCCGTTCCCGACAAGCCTGGAATGCGTTACGTCCGCCTGCCTGAGCAGAAGCGCGTCTACGCCGTCGAAGCAGACGTGCAGTTCTCGACGCGCTTCGCGGACTGGATCGAAACCGACATCATCAGCGTTGGTTCCCCCGAGTTGCGCGAGATCGATATTCGTGACTATGCCATCGATGAGCAATCCGGTGGCATCAACGATTCGGGCGTGATCCAGCTTCGACGCGATGCCGATGAACAGTGGTTCATCGTGGATGCGCCAGATGATCGCGCCGTCAACCGAACGGTCGTGGACCGGCTGACGAGCTCGCTCGTCCGCATGACCATCACCGGTATTCGCCCCAAACCTGATGCCGTCATCGAGAGTCTACGCAACAATGCGGACTTCGATGTGACGCCGCAGCTTGGCATGCAACTGCAATCGCGCGGCTTCTTCTTCACGCAGGAAGGGCGATTGCTTGCGAACGAAGGGGAGATCGCGATCGGCACGAACGAAGGTATTCGATACGTCGTTCGGTTCGGTGAGGTCTTGTATGGCAGCGCGGAGGACGTCAGCCGGGAACGCGATGGCGACGCCGCAGTCGCAGCCGGTGTGGCAAATCGATTCGTGATGTTGACCGCAGAATTCGACGATTCATTGCTTCCGGATCGACCGGAACAGCCGCGTATCCCGGAGGATCTGCCGGAAGAGGTCCAGCAGCGGATTCTCGATGGCCATGAACAACAAGTGCAGGCATGGCGCGAGACGATGCAGTCAGCGCGCGAGCGTGCCGTATTCATGAACAGTCAGTTCGCGCCGTGGTTCTACGTGATCTCCGCGGCTGACGATGCGCAATTGCAGGTCGGGCTTGAAGAACTCTTGATGCCCGCTGCGAGCGACGATTGATCATCAGTTCTGATTCGCGAGATACTCGACGAGGTCAATCTTGCTGAGCACGGACGTGATCTGTTCGTCGTCCATCACCACGGCGACGTTGTTGGCATCAAAGACATCCTGAACGCGCGCAAGCGGTGCATCAATGCTGACCTGGCCTTCGAGTGGTTTGACCGCGTGGCTGATCGCATCGTTCGGTTTGCACTCGCCCGAGACGAGCGAATGCAGAATGTCCGCCTCATGAATCATCATGAATGAACCGCCGTTTGCAGGTCGGACCGGCATCTGGGAGATCCCGAGCTGACCCATGCGCTGCACGACACTCTCGAACGAATCGTCGCACGATGCGAACTCCACATCAGAGCCGCCCTTGGCCTGCACGACTTCACGTACCGTGCCGAGCATGGATTTGTGCGCGAGATAGCCCATGTCCTTCATCCACTCATCGTTGAAGCACTTGCTCAGATAGCGGTCGCCGTTGTCACAGATGATGACAACCACGATCTTGCCGGGACCAAGTTCTTTCGCGACTTGCACTGCGCCGTAGACTGCGGTCCCGGTGGATCCGCCCGAGAAAATGCCTTCTTCACGGCAGAGTCGTCGCGCCATGAGGAATGAATCGCGGTCTTCGATCTCGCGCACATCGTCGATGACGGAGAAGTCGAGCGTGCCGACCATGAAGTCATGACCGATGCCTTCAACGCGGTAGATGCTCGGTTCTTCGTGCGTGCCCTTATAGAACATGTCGTGATAAATACTGCCCTTCGGGTCGGGACAGACGACGCGCATCTCACGTCCGGCTTCCGCGGCCTTTTCCTTGAGGTACTTTCCCGCACCAGAGATCGTTCCGCCGGTGCCGATACCACCGACAAGGCAGTCGATCTTCCCGTCGGTGTCGCGCCAGATTTCCGGACCGGTGGTCAGGTAGTGCGCTTCGGGATTCTTCATGTTGTAGTACTGGTCGGTGTAGAAGCCGCCGGGCGTTTCCTCGGCGATGCGTTTCGCGACCATGACGTAGCTCTCGGGATGATCGTGATCAAGGTCCGTGCGCGTAATAATGACGTCCGCGCCGTACGCCTTGAGCATGTCGATCTTCTCTTTGCTCATCTTGTCAGGCATCGTGAAGATTGCGCGATAGCCGCGCACCGCTGCGACCATGGCAAGGCCGAGACCGGTGTTCCCCGACGTGCTCTCGACGAGCGTGTCGCCGGGTTTGATCAGGCCGTCCTCTTCGGCGCGACGAACCATGTTCCACGCCATGCGATCCTTGACGGAGCCGGCGGGATTGAGGTTCTCCATCTTCGCGTACACCGTCGCCATCGTGTCGTCAGTGACTTTGTTCAGTCTGACCAGCGGCGTGTTGCCAATCAGATCAATGACGGAATCGGCGGTATTCATCATCCAGCTCCCTGTCGCGGCATGCATTTCGGCATCGAGTGGTTGCCGGGTTGCCGGCTCTCGATCTGATCTATGGTAGCGGTGCTCCGATGCCCTGCCAGCATCGGCCATTCGTGTAGCGCGAGACAGTGCTTTGCCGATCTGAAGGGAGACGAATCTGACCCGAGGGAAGCCCGACATGCACGACCGAACCAACGCGACCGTCTCGATGGAGCAGGGCGAATCAAGCGGCACGACCCGCCGGCAGGTGCTCGCCGCCGGCCTCGCACTGGCGCTCGGCGGATGTGCCTCGACTCGGCCGAATATTCCCGTGCCTGCGTGGGGCGGGGCGGCGGGGCGGGACGACCGTCGAGTCGATCCCCGTCGGCCGGTTACCTCGGGCCTGATGGCGCGGGATCGATGGGCTGAGGGGCCGCCGGTGCCGGCGCTTATGAACACGATGGCGCCGATCACGTACATCACGATTCATCACGATGGCATGACGCCGTTCACGCGCGATGATGCCGAGGCGGCGCGGTCTCGGCTCGAACGTATTCGACTCGGACATCGCGGCCGTGGCTGGGGCGACATCGGGTATCACTACGCGGTTGATCGCGCGGGTACCGTCTGGGCATGTCGGCCGATTCAATACCAGGGCGCGCACGTCAAGCATCACAATGCGGGCAACGTTGGCATTCTCGCGCTGGGCAATCTTGATGTGCATCCACCGACCGACGCACAAGTGGACGGTGTACGTCGACAAGTCGCGGCAATTGCGCAAACGTATCGTGTGCCGGAATCACGGGTGCGCACGCACCGCGAATGGGCGCCGACAATCTGTCCGGGCCAGTACATGCAATCGCGCATCAATGAAGTGCGCATGCATGGCGCTTTCGCCTAACCGACTGTTCTTGTCGTCAATCAGGCAATTGGTTTCAGATGTCGTGCCACTGAGGTGCGATACGCCACGATTGCGGGCAAGATGCCTGCGAGCGCGGCGAGCAGCACCGTGCCGACCGCGACAGTCAACGTAATGGTCGGATCAAGTTCCGGTGAGATCACCAGTCCGAGTCGACTCTTCATGATCGCGGCGACCAAGCCACCGCCGATCAGCGCCAGAATGATGCCGGCGGCGGCGCCGAGCAGTCCGATGATCGCAGACTCCGTCACGACGAGCCCGAAGATCTTCGGTCGACTTGAACCCAGCACGCGAAGGACCGCGATCTGTCGGCGTCGACTGGCCATCGAGTTGTACAGCGCCAGCATGATGGCGAATGCACTTGAAACAAGCACCACTGCGGCCATGCCAAGGAAGATGTCATCAATGTTCGAGATGATGCGGAAGAGGGCACCGACCTGGTTGCCGGGTTCCGCCACGGTGATCGATGTATCACGACGCAACGCATCAAAGACGGGCTGCATACCAACGGACAGCACGCTGCCTTCACGGCCCAGCACGCGAAGATAGATACCGGTAATCAGGCGATCTTCTTCGATGAGATCGTCGAGGGTTGCAATGCCCGCCCGCGGGTCTTCGGCCAGTTGGCGGTCGTGAGCGTGCATGACCCAGATCGTGTCGAGATGGGTGAAGACGGCACGGTCGTGCGGGCCGCCGGTTGTTTCAAGAATGCCCACGATCTTGCAGGGGAACTCATCGTGGACGTGCTCACCGTCGTGATGGTGATGTCCGTGTCCGTGTCCGTGTCCATGGCCGTGGTCGTGATCATCGTGCGCGTGATCATGGTCGTCATGGCCGTGATCGTGGTCATCATGCGCGTGATCATGGTCGTCGTGTCCGTGATCGTGGTCATCATGCGCGTGATCATGGTCGTCATGGCCGTGATCGTGGTCATCGTGCGCATGATCATGGTCGTCATGGCCGTGGTCGTCATGGCCGTGATTGTGATGGTCGTGGCCGTGATCGTGACTGTCCTTCGCCGGTGGAACAATGCGGTCCGTGTCCGAACTGCCGATGCCGTGCGTGATGAAGATCTCCTGACCAAGTTGGAGGCCAGTCGCACGAGCAACTTCCGCACCGAGTACCACTTCGTAGGCCTGCGTAAAGCCGCGACCTTCCGCCCACGTCCACGTCATGCCCGGTTGTTGATGCGGACTGTACGCCGTCCAGAATTCGGGCATCGTGCTCAGCACCGGAAACCCGCTGTAGCTGTCACCCTGCTGAATCGGAATTGCGTATTCCAGTGGGAACTTGTTCGCGATCTCTTCGTACTTCGCCCACTCAATCGGATTGCGCGGCGGGTTCGCGTAGAACACGCCATTGAGCACCGACACGAGCGGGCTCGCATCGCGGCTGACGAGCAGATGCATGTTGCCGCTGCCGCGTTCAAACGCCTTGTATCCAGCATCACGCATCGTGAGCAGCACGAGCATCATGGCGACGGACACCGCAACCATCAGCACGGTTGTGGTCGTCGAGAACAATCGGGACTTGAGGCTGCGACCGATGATGGTCATGTCATTGATGGCCATGATTCAAACTCTCCGAGAGCGCGTCGAGGTCAGGTCAGAGTTCCGGAACGATCTGAGCATCTTCGATGATGTACAACGATAGTAGCCATTGATCATGCAGGTACGGGTCAATCTTCAGGCGGCCCGAAACGGTTGCAATGGGACCGCTGCGAAGCAGCAATGGACTGACCGCAGCCGCCAGGCGAACTTCCACACCATCGTAGGGCGAGGGCGGCAGGCCGATACAGCATCCGTCCCACTCTGTCTTAGTAATGAGGAGTTCAGGGATCTCCGGCATGGCGGCAGGAAAGATGTGGTAGCCGGTCAGGATGACCCACGATCCATCGATGCCGGTCACAAGGTCAGGCATCTCGTACACATCATCAGCCGGTCGATACGTGTGATACGCAGTGCCAAGGACGTCAAAGTCGATGATGTAGGGATCGGCCTGCGAACCATCGCCACCGTGAATGACCGCGTTCGGTGGCGGGACATCAAAAGTCAGCGCGCCATTGAGCGAGTATTGCTCCGTCTCATGCTCCGCAGTGTGCTTCGGATTGACGAACGCGGAGAATGCCGTGATTGGTGGTGGCTCGTCCTTGAATGCGGCATCGTCATCCATTGAACTGTAGTCGTCGGTTGTGATCGACGCGTTGGGTGCCGGTGTCCGAGTCGTATCGGGCGGTGTCGGCGTCGGCAGGGCAAATCGCGCGGGCGTCTCCGTCGTCGCGACGCGTATCGCGTCGGTCGACGCATCATCGCCACGCTGCGTGAGCATGGCGCCGGCACTGATGAGAAGCAACGCGATGACAACCCAGAATGCCTTCACGTCACCCTTCGGTCTCGAGACCACCTTCTTCGATGACGTACAGCGAAAGAATCCAGCCGCGGTCGACGATCGGATCGATGACCATCCGGCCTTCGACGGTGCCGACATTCATCGCCCACATCTTGCCCCGTCGAATCGGCTCATCCAACTTCACGAGGACCGCTGAAAACGCCGACGGCGGCACGCCGATGCAGCACCCATCCCACATGTTGCGCATCATCAGCACTTCGTCGAACTCGTCGCCCGCCATCGGCAGCAGGTAGTACCCACTGAGGCGCACGATCTGGTCGTCCAGCGACAGAATGTTGTCCGGCAGATCTTCCTGGCCGTCACGTGGCTTGAACGTCTCCGACGCAGCCATGAGCAAGTCCCAGCTCAAACGCCGGGGATCGTCTTCGGTACCGGAACCCGGATCCTGATCGTCGTCGCCCATCGCCTTGTCGAGATCGATCTGGAATTCACGCGCGAGCGATTCCCACGGCGTTTCACCGCCGCCGGTCGCGTGCGGCATACCGGTGTTGACATGGCCTTCGGGGACGACAGGCGTCGAGAAGTCGTCATCCGAGTCATCATCGATCGCGAGCAATTCATCGAGCGTCGCGGGTGCGTCATCGTCGGTCCGAGCGCTGACGACAGCATCATCGTTGGTGTCGTTGCCGCGCGCGCCGAAACCGCTCGGATTCACCGGGCGAAGTGGTGCTTCGTTCGCCATGGACTGCACGGTCGTGCTCGAGGGCGATGACTTCAGGAACGCGAAGCTCGCAGCCAGTACGCCGAGAATTGCGATGATCGACCAGAACTTGGCCATGTGAGACTCCAGAGACTCAGGTCGCTGCGACCGG
>JBCCFX010000179.1:0-8211 GCA_039029515.1 Planctomycetota bacterium | reverse complement strand
ATCGCGCTCGATCCGGGATTCGGCTTCGGCAAAAGTGTTGACGACAATTACCAGTTGATGCGTCGGCTGCCGGAACTTTCGAGCATCGGCCGGCCGCTGTTGCTCGGGGTGAGCCGCAAGAGCTTCATCGGTGCGATCACCGGGGTCGAGGATCCCCGCGAGCGACTTGCGGGGTCGGTTGGGGCAGCGGTGGCGTTGTTCGCTCGCGGCGGGCGGTTCTTCCGCGTCCACGATGTCACGCCGCATCGCGAAGCCATGCAGACGGCATCCACAATTGAATTCGGCCCTGACGGGACTTGAGCCGATGTGTTCGGGGGTGCTACGCTAGACCTGAGCACCGGCGGCCGGATGCAATGGCCGCCATCGATATGAGTACTGTAACCTCCGGCGGTCGTCCCTCATCAAAGAGGGTGTACCCACGACCCTGGACAGGAGATTTACCATGGCCAACGCCACCGTACTGGAGTTCACCGACGCCAATTTCGATTCGGAAGTCATCAACAGCGACAAGCCGGTGCTGGTCGACTTCTGGGCGGAATGGTGCCAGCCGTGCCGGATGCTCGCACCGACGATCGATGCGGTTGCGGACACGATGGGCGAGCAGGTGAAGGTCGGCAAGCTCGACATTGACTCCAATCGCGATGTGGCCGCCAAGTTCGGGATTCAGTCGATTCCCACGCTGCTCATCTTCAAGAACGGGCAGGCCGAGAAGAAGTTCGTCGGCCTCACGCCGCAGGATCAGATCGAGACCGCGATGAACGAACTGCTCGCCTGACGCCTCATCCATCCACATTCACTGACGACCCGCGGCATCACGTCGCGGGTCGTTTCGTCTGGGGCGTATCATCCTCGCATTCGTTCGCCCCTTCAGGAGGATCGGTATGGCTCGCCTGTCTCGTGTGTGGCTGATGATGCTGCTCGTGTCGATGTTCGTGACCAGCGCCATGGCGCAGTCCGACCGCATTGCAACATCCGACCTGCTGCGTCTTCGCACCGTCCAGAACATCGATATCGCGGATAACGCATTGCGCGCGGTCTTCACGGTCCGATCCATTGCCGAGAAATCGGGCGAGCACAGCGAGTCCGGCATCCCGGCATACGAATACCAGTCGCATATCTACATGCTTGATCTTGCGAACACCGATGCCGGGCCGGTGCAGCTCACGCACGGGCGACGTCACGACCGTCAGCCGGCGATCTCGCCGAACGGTTCGTTCCTCACGTTCGTGCGTCAGGATGACGACACGGAGAAGCCTCAGGTCTGGCTCATGCCGCTGGATGGTGGTGAATCGCGTCCGCTTACGTCACTGGAAAACGGTGCGTCGGGTCCGCGCTGGTCGCCGGACGGATTGTCGGTGCTCGTCAGTTCGCGCGTGCCGAGAAAGGACATCGCAGGTTCGCCGCCGTATCCGAGCGAGCGTCCCATGCGCGGCTGGGATGATGTGCCGAATAATGCAACGCCGAACCCCGATGGCACGATGACGGAGATTCGCGCGTGGCTGAAGCGCAATGCGACGGAATCCAATCCGACGGTGACGAACCGAATCGCATTCCAGGATGAACGATCGCTGCGCGGCGAGCCGGCGTACGATCATTTGTTCATGGTGACCATCCGGACCGGCGAGATCGCGCAATTGACGCGCGGTCATCGCAACTATCGCGGCGCGACGTTTACGCCGGACGCACTGCGCATCGTGTGCATCATCAATGATGATGAATCACAGCATCCTGACCGTGTTCGTTCATCCGCACTCGCCATCATGAACGCGGATGGAACCAACGAGCGCATCATCGCCAGCAATCCGGAGTATCGATATTGGTCGCCGAAGCCGAGTCGTGATGGCTCGGTTGTGGCGGTGCTGGGCGAGAAGCTCGATCAACCGATGGCGCGGCAGACGCAACTCGGCGTGGTGCCCACTGCGGGCGAAAACGAAGAGGTCATCTGGCTCACCGATACGAGCAATTTTGATCGTTCGGTTCAGCGTTTCCGCTGGATGAACACCCGCGCTGCGCTGCTGCTCACTGCGGCACGTGATGGCGGCGTGCCGCTGCTCACCGTGTCGACCGGCCTGCTCGAACCGACGGATCTCGTGGCGTCCGATGACGCCGGCGCGCCGATCGGCGTGTACGACTTCGATCAGGCGGGCGGCGCATTGCTCTACACGATGACGAGCGCGGCGAACCCATGCACAATGCGCATTCAGGATGCACGTGGCGACCGCGAAGTCTTCGATCCCAACGAGTGGATTGCTGAGAAGCGATTGTCTCGTCCGCAGGAAGCAACGTGTACCCGACCTGACGGGACGGTCGTGCAGTACTGGGTCATGCCGCCCGTTGGCGTGGACATGACGAAGAAGTATCCGGTCGTGCTCAACATTCACGGCGGGCCGTCGGCGATGTGGGGGCCGGGCGAGCGCAGCATGTGGCACGAGTTCCAGCTTCTGGCTGCGCGCGGCTACGCCGTCGTCTACGCGAACCCACGCGGTTCCGGCGGCTACGGTGAAGCGTTCCAGGCGGCGAACTATCAGAACTGGGGCGATGGTCCCGCCGGCGATGTGCTCGATGCGCTTGATCACGCGATGATCAACGAGTGGCTCGATCAGGATCGCATGGTCGTGACCGGCGGAAGTTACGGGGGATATCTCGTCGCATGGATCGTCGGCAACGATCATCGTTTCAAAGCGGCGGCAGCGCAGCGCGGTGTGTACGAGCTCAACACGTTCTTCGGCGAAGGCAATGCGTGGCGGCTCGTGGAATGGGCGATGGGTGGTTTTCCGTGGGAAGCGCGCATTCGACCGATCATTCAGCGCGAGAATCCGTTCACGTACGTGCAGCGCATTCGCACGCCGTTGATGATTCTCCATGCGAGTCAGGATCTGCGCACCGGCGTCTCCCAGTCGGAGATGATGTACCGGGCGTTGAAGGAACTGGACAAGCCGGTGGAGTACGTGCGGTACCCGAATGCGGGCCATGATCTGAGTCGGACGGGGGATCCGCTGCAGCGGATGGACCGCCTGAACCGGCTGCTGGAGTGGTTCGACCGCTTCCTGAATTGAGAATGGGCGAAGGCGAGGCCGTTGGCCTTGTCATGAGGGTGGAGATTGGTATTCTTCGTGATCCGGCAGGGTGATTGCCGGGGAGAAACCCAGGGGCCGTAGCTCAGTTGGGAGAGCGCTTGCATGGCATGCAAGAGGTCGTCGGTTCGAGCCCGATCGGCTCCACTACTCGCCCCCGCGAAAGCGGGGGCGTTTGCTTTTGGCTGTTGGCTATGGGCTATGGGCTTTTGGCTATGCGCAGTGTGGTGCGAGCCGGGAGCGCGTGCGACCGGGTGAAGGGTCGTGGGTCGTGAGCGAGTACTCGAAACACGAACGTCGCTTCATGCGCGGGATCTTTGCGTTCGTGCTCATCGTCATGTTGACTGGCTGTGGCATCCTGCCAGAGACTGATCGCTTGGCAATCGAAGCACGTGGCCATGATCCGTGGTGGGACGGTGAGCACGTGGCTCGTGGTTTCTACAGCACACGCACGACACCGATGGATGCAGAACTGTGGCTTGACTGGGTCAACGACGATGGCGACATCGTTGATTCGCGTGACGTCACCGCGGACGCCGAATCATGGATGCGATCGCACGGGCATTGGTACAGCGGGACAGATCCGAATGTCGTTCCCGTTCGGCTCACCATCGTTGTTCTGGATCCGCTGGTGATCGTCATCAGCGATGGCTCGACGCCATACTCGATGCATCGTCTGCCGCATTCAAGAGAACGTGATCACGCCGGCGACTTTGACGGCATACTCACCCGTGGATTTCGGTGCGGCACGTGGATTCCGGAATCAGCAGGTGTCGCATGGTTTTCGCCATCCATCAGCGAGTCGATCCAGTTTGTCGAGCTGGATCACCAAGGGAATGGGGTGATCGACGTTGGCGTGGATCGCTTTCTTCTTCAGCGTGAAATGAGCGGTTGGTCGATCACGAGACCAGAGGATTCGGCGGTCAGTCGGGCTGGCACGCCTGCTTTACAAGCTTTGAGGATTTGGCTTTGGGCTTTGGGCTCTGAGTTGCGAGCCGGGAGCGCGAGCGATCGGACCATTGGCTCTGGATGGATGGGATCAATTCCAGCGTGCATATCACCGATCACTCTCTTGAGATGTTCAGGCGATTGATGGCTGTTTCTGTTGTGGCGATGGTGCTTGGGGTGACTCTTTTGTTGCTTGGCGTTGTCGCGGGTCTGCTTGGCGGCGGAATTCCGTTCCCTGATGGCCCTAACGCCGGCTTCACTTCGCCGACTGGACCGATGCGATGGCTGGAGCATGCCGGGCGCTTGATGATGCCTGCAGGTGCGCTCTTGCTGATTGCCGGCGCTCTGGGCGGTGTGATCGCGATAATTGGAAAGCGCATTGCTGTTCGCTAGATTGCTGGATGGTGTTTTAGTTGCGAGCCGTGAGCGCACGCCAGCGGCCACGTCTGATCAATGCCCGTCCGGACGTTTGCCGCGTACCCAGCGAAAGCACAAGCCACACTCTGGGCACGTCACGCGCTCATCCGGTGATTTCTGCCGCATGTCGTGACCGCAGCGGAGACAACGCTTCTCGCGAGCGAGCTGTCGCTCGGTGGAATCAACGCTCCAGTCGTACCAGTACGCCGCGGCGATCGGAATGATGAGGCTGAAGAAACTCCATTCGCTGCTTCTGGCGATGAGTGTAATCGCAACCCATGCGACAACAGTGCCGCACGTCATGAGGAGAACGACGACGATGTGTGTGATGCGTTGGCCAAAAGTCCCATGCTTGCGCATGAAGGTGGCAACCAGTTTTCGGCGCGGGTATGTGGCTCGCACATGCTGATTCTAATGCTCGAACGACAGGATTCAGCCAGTGTCACATGATTGCACCTTCGTCGGTTCGACCGGTGTTCATGCGTACGAGTACAATCTCAGCCAACAACCCACACCCTCAACCGAGTTCTCCCATGCCAACCATCGTGCTGATCATCCTCGCCATCTTCCTTCCGCCGGTTGCTGCCTTCCTGAAGGTTGGTCTCACCGGACACTTCTGGCTGAACATTCTGCTCACGCTGCTGTTCGGCTTGCCTGGCATCATTCACGCGATCTGGCTGATTGTGAAGAAGTAGGGCAGCGATTCGAGGTGCTGATTCATGTTCCGTCAGCCAAAGTGCCCCGTTGATACACCGACTCGAGTGTGGATCGAGGAAGCCCTTGTTTGGCTTGCTAGGCAATTCGGTGACGATCAGTTCTTCGCGCACAAGATCGTGGCCCCCAACAACGACACGTTCCCTGTGGATGACGTCACGGGGCGACGCTCAATTGAGAGCATCTTCCAGTCAGTGTGCGCGCTCATGGGGGTTGATCGTGCTCACATTCTCCTGCAGGAGATCGACGATGCACCGCCGCTCCATCTGGTGAACGACGACGGGCTTGCCGTGCCGACCGCGCCGGCAGGTCTCTATGAGGAGCATGCGCAGGGATACACGATTCACATTTCGCGCGCGGAGCTCATCGATACGCTGGGGTTGATTGGCACGCTCTCACATGAAGTGGCTCACTTCTGCTTGCGTGGCGAAGGTCGAATCGAAGCCGACACGCTGTTCTGTGAAGAACTCCTCACAGACCTTACGACCGTGTACTTTGGGTTCGGGGTGATCCGAGCTGCAAGCCCGCGTGAATGGCAATCAGACTACAGCACATGGCCGGGGACAGATGTGGTGCGTCCCGAGTACATGTCAATTCCCATGTACGGCTACGCGCTCGCGGTGCTTGCCTGGTTGCACGACGATGCAAGTCCCGGATGGAGTCGTATGGTGCGAGGCGATGTCGGGAAGTACTTTAAGCCATCGCTCCGGTACCTCGGCCGAACGAACGATAGTGGGCTGCACGCCATACGGGACTGTCGTACATTGCCTGAGAAGAGCGGCCCTTGGATTCATCCGGGTCTGCAAGAACATGAGTGACTTTCCAAATCACGTTTCGAGAGCAATGTGAGTGGTATGGATTCATCACGCAGACCGTCGTCATGGGCGATCAAGCTCGCGCGATCATTGGACAGCACGTACCGCCTCCCCGGCACGAATATTCGGTTCGGCTGGGATCCGATCATCGGCGCGCTGCCGGTGGCCGGCGATGTGATCACGTGCGGCTTGTCGCTTCTACTGCTCGCTGAAGGCGTTCGGATGAAGGTCGGATTCTGGACGCTGTTGCGCATGACGTTCAACATCGTGATCGACTTCCTGCTGGGTCTGATTCCCGGCGTCGATCTCATCACGGATACGTGGTTCAAGGCGAACGATCGAAACATTCAACTGTTACAGCGCAAGGCTGCGAAGTCGTAGCGTCGACGCGTAATCTATTGCCGCGGTACCGCGATGCCCTGCAGCGCATCGAGTGATCGTTGTTCGCGTTCAATCGCTTCGGTGAGTTTGGACACCGATTGCCGCGCAGTCTGGGTGACCGCGTGACGAATCGAACCGTCTTCGAGGAGATCCTGCATGTCCTTCGCCATCCGGACGAGCGGGTACTCGGAATCAGGCAGACTCATGCGACGCAGGATGTCCGCGCGTGTATCAGCGCGAAGTGCTTCCATCTCCAGCATCACTTGAAACTTGCTGAGATCGTTCAGGAAATTGTTGGTGGCAGCCGCACGTGCGCCGGTCAGGCCTCCAGCGATGCCGGAATACACCTGTGAAGCGCCGCCGGAGGCGAAGCTGCCTGCAGCGCTGAGCGCGAGCACTGACCAGTCAACGAGCGTTTCGGAGGTCGCGACGCCTTCATAGAGGTCATCGTAGATGGACTCATGGTACGCACGAATGTGGGCGAGCAGGTTGTAGCCGATCTGATTGCGAATCAGCGTGCGCTGCGCATCGTATCCTTGAATTGGCCGATCGCCCCATACCAGCATCGGCACGCCATCGATGTCAGTGGTCGTGGGCGAGCTTCGGAAGTCCGGCAGGACGAGTCGAACCGCATCCAATTTCGTCGCATCCATACTGGCCACGTTCTCGTACTTCGTGACCAGTTTCGCGATCTCGCAACTTGCATCGTTGACGCGCCGATTGCCGCTGGTCTCATACCACGGCTTTTCTTCGAGTTGCGTCAGCAGAATCGTATCGAGAGACGCCTCGACGATCTGTCGTCGCGTCCGCGTTTCACAGCCGGTCAGCGCGCTGAGCACCAGGATCGCTGCGAGCGCCACACCAATTCGCATTGTCATGTTGTTGATCCCACCACAGATGCTGTCGACATCGTCCCCACGATGTTCTGCGAGTCGACTCGATTCCACCTTACCGATCTCGAAGAACGGGCGTCAATCACAATCTGGTCAATCAGGTGATCAGCACGGCGAGCCTGCGCGTGCCGCCAATGCCTCGGCGACGCGTTGGCGTCCCAGCTTCACATATTCGGGTGTCAGTTCGCAGCCGATGAACTGGCGATCGAGTTCAACTGCGGCGAGCGCAGTCGTGCCGCTGCCCATGAAACAGTCCAGCACAACTTCGCCGGGATCGGTCAGCAGTCGAATGAGGCGGCGCGGAAGCTCGATCGGAAACTGTGCGGCGTGTTGATCGTTGGCGCGGACGGATGGAAATGACCACACCGCGCGCGATCCCCATGCTGACCACTCATCGCGCGTCAGGCGTTCCCGGTCCACCGTGGTTTCGCCTGGCTTCCAGAGCATCAGAATGTACTCGAACTCATCGACGGCGCGATACGAACTCGCGTGCCAGTGTGAATTCGCCCACGCGGGATCTTTCACCCAGATGCGACGGTCGTACAGATACAACCCAGCATCGAGACCAAAGGATTCGATCATGCCCGCGACGGTTCGGCACCGTGTCTGTGTGGCGTACTTCCCGCCGCGAATGTTGTTGCCGTTAAGGCGCCGATCAATCGTCTGTTCACTGCATCCGAGCAGTTCCGCAAGTTGATGCCGATTCAGATCAGGATGGGTGGCGCGCGCATCGAGCACCATCTCGCGCGTCACCGGCGATCGATGCTTGCTGACATTCGGCAGCTGAATGCGCGGCATCGACTCATCCGCGAAGCACAGGATGTCCGCGATGTTGATCGCGAGAAAAGCGCCGGGGCGGAGAATGTCGACGTGGAGCTGAATCGTCTCGGCAAGTAATGACTGCCAGGCGTCGAGCGTCAGATGGCTCTCGTAGTGCTTGCCGACAAAGTAGGGTGGAGACCAGACGCT
>JBCCFX010000178.1:0-8241 GCA_039029515.1 Planctomycetota bacterium | reverse complement strand
GCCACACCGGCTCGCTGCGCGGCGGCCATGCGTTCCTGAAGGAACGCGCGCGTCGTGCGAACAACATCGTCAAACACAGGCGGTGTTTCGTAGCGATCGCTGTAGGAATCCAGTTCGGGCGGCAGCAGACGGTGCATCAGGATGATGCCGCACCCGCGCGACGCCGCGAGCGCGAGCATCGCGTCATCTTCGAGTCCCGCCGACACATCGTTGATCGCATCCGCGCCAGCATCGAGCGCGGCGGCCGCAACCGCAGCGCGCGTGGTATCAATCGTGATGAATACATCTGCCTCGGCACGGATCTTCTCGATGACCGGCACGACCCGTTGAATCTGCTCATCGGCGTCAATGCGGTCAGCACCGGGGCGCGTCGATTCACCGCCGACGTCAATCACCTGTGCGCCGTCACGCACCATTTCCAGAGCACGGACAACGGCGGCATCGGTCGTGGCATACGCGCCGCCATCAGAAAACGAGTCCGGCGTGACGTTGAGCACACCCATCAATCGCGGACGCGTGAAATCGAGCGTTCGGTTCGTTGCGAGCTTCCAGTGCATAGGGGAATGGTAGTTGGGGATTCGGGATTCGGGGTTCGGGGTTCGGTACTGATCGCTGAGAGCTGTTGGCTTTTGGCTTTTGGCTTTTGGCTTTTGGCTTTTGGCTTTTGGCGAAGATCGTATTTCCCCCTGCCTTCTGCCTCCTGCCATCTGCCATCTGCCTTCTGCCTTCTGCCTCCTGCCTACTTTCGTCCGCACCAACTACCATGCGCTCATGACCGTCCTCTGGCTCATCCTGTTCTTCATCATCATCCCGATCGCGTTCGGGCTCATCGTTCGGATGACACGCATTGCGGGCGGCTACGCGATCGGCGGCATGCTCGCCGGGCTGATCATCGGTCCATCCATCATCGGGACTGCCTTTCCGGACTGGTACGCGGACACCTTTGATGGCGCGATCGCGTATCGAGATTCCATCAACAAACTCGATGCCCGGCATCGCGCGGATCGCCGGGCGCTGATCGCCGCAACTGCGGATTTGGCGCAGCTGGTCGAGCTTGAAGACCAGCAGCGAGCTGAACGCGCGCCGTATGTGCAAGCCGTCGAGAACGCGACATGGAATCATCATCGACCGCACCGCATGATGATGGCCCTGTTTGTGACGCTCACATTGCTGTGTGCGGGCTGCGTGCGCCTCCGCGATCCTGACGCCAACGTTGATTCGGCGGCATCAATCGCAATTGGATTGTGGTCAAGCCTCGGGCCAGCCTCGCTTGCCTTTCTGATGCTGCGCGGCGTGACCGATCTCGGGCTTTTCCCGGCGGTCATGTCTTCTGCCGCCATTGCCATTGGTCCATGGGCGATGACGGCGATTGACAGGAAGGCCGCCAACGACGCGGAGATCGGCGGCGCCCAGACGATGCAACGAGCTGGCAGCGTGGCCAGCGTATTGGCGCTCGTCGCCATTGGCTTCGCACTGTCGATGAGCGAAGCACGTGAACCGTGGTGGGCGCTCGTCCTGCTGGCGCATCCGATCAGTTGGTTCATCCCTGCGATCATCAACGAAGAGCGTCGTGAGCGCTTTCTCAGGCTCGTGCAGATTGTCCTGTTGCCGCCGCTCACCGCGCTGGCGATGACCACGGTCGAGCTTCAATCGCAGTTCGCATTCCTGACCTGGCTTGTCCTGGTCGTGCTCAGCGGCGATGGACGATGGATCGGCGCGGTGTTCGGCGCCGTCACGCTCGGCAGCCGGGGTGCGCTGCGGACCATGCGACTGACCCTCGGCGCGATGTCATGCGGACCAACGCAACTCGCGGTGACTGCGGTCGGCGTCCATCTCGGCTTGATTCCCGGCACAGCGGCAGTGGCGTTGGTGCTGGGCGCGGTCATGCTCGAAGTCCTCGCACCGACACGACGCAACATCGCGCGGGAACTCGAGGAGATTGAGGAGGAAGGAATTGGAGAGTAGGGATTCGGGATTCGCGATTGGGGATTCGGGTTCGAATGCTATTCACGAATAACGGATGACGGACAACGGATAACGGCGGGCGACAGCCCGCCCTACTGACAGCTGAAGGCTATTCGACCGTCACGCTCTTCGCGAGGTTGCGCGGCTTGTCGACATCTTTGCCGCGCAGCACCGCCGCGTGATACGCAAGCAATTGCAACGGCACGACCGTGAGCATCGGCTGCAATGGTTCCGGCGCATCCGGAACGTAGAACACGTCTTCGCAATGATTGCGAATCTCCGTGTCGCCTTCCGTCGCGACGGCAATGATGTGCCCGCCTCGACTGCGCACCTCTTCCATGTTCGAAATGACCTTCTTGTACTGACTATTCCGCATCGCCACGACAACGACCGGCATGCCTTCGTCAATCAACGCGATCGGGCCGTGCTTCATCTCTGCCGCCGGCATTCCTTCGGCATGGATGTAGCTGATTTCTTTCAGCTTCAACGCACCTTCGAGCGCGACCGGGTAGTTGTAACCGCGTCCAAGGAACAACCAGTTTTCTCGGTCGACGTATTTGGCGGTGACATCGCGAATGCTGTCTGACATCGCGACCACGCGTTCGACCTTGTCGGGCAATAGTTCAATCTCGGACAACAGTTGCGCGACGTAGTCCGCGCTCAAGTACCGCCGTCGACCGATGAACGTCGCGAGCAACGTCGCCGCAAGCACCTGACCCAGGAATGCCTTGGTCGATGCCACACCGATTTCCGGACCGACGCGCAGGTAGACACCAGCATCGGTTTCGCGCGCGATCGATGAGCCGACGACATTGACGAGCCCGAGCGTGAGCGCACCGCGCATCTTCGCTTCGATGACCGCAGCAAGCGTGTCGGCGGTTTCGCCGGACTGACTGATCGCGGCGACGACCGTGCCATCTTCAACGATCGGGTTTCGGTAGCGGAATTCGCTGGCAAACTCGACCTCGGTGGGCATCTTCGCCAGGTCTTCCATGAGGTATTCGGCGATCATCGCCGCGTGCAGCGCGGTGCCCTGACCGAGCAGGATCATGCGTTTCGCCTTGACGAGATCACGGGCAAATTCCGTCACGCCGCCAAGGACGACTTGTCCCTCACGCGAATCCACGCGGCCCTTCAGACACATCTGCAGCGACGCCGGCTGCTCGTGAATTTCCTTGGCCATGTAATGCTCGAAGTCCCCGAGCTCGATCTGTTCGAGATCAAACTCCAGCTCCTGCACCTGCGGCGTGATCGGTACGTTGTCGACGGTTGTGGTTCGGAACGAATCACGCGTGAGCTTGGCCACCGTGTAGTCGTCGAGCGTAAATGCCTGCGTGGTGTGCGCGACGATCGCACTGGAATCGGACGCGACGATGTACTCGTCTTTCCCGACGCCGACCATCAGTGGCGAACCCTTGCGCGCGACGACGAGCGTGTCAGGTTCCTTCTCACAGACGACCGCGATCGCATACGCGCCGGTCACTTCGCGCAACGCCGCCTGCACCGCAGCTTCCAGGTCGCCGTTGTACAACTCACCGATGAGATGCGTCAGCACTTCGGTGTCCGTATCGGAGTGGAACGTATGCCCCTTCTCGAGGAGATACGTCTTGAGCGCGGCGTAGTTCTCAATGATGCCGTTGTGGATCATCGCAATGCCGTGACCCTTCGCGTCGTCGTCACGGTGCGGGTGCGCGTTCGTATCGTTCGGCTCGCCGTGCGTCGCCCATCGGGTGTGGGCGATGCCAAGCGTGCCGTGGAATCCATTAAGTTCCTTGAGCTTCTCCTCGAGGACCCGAACACGGCCGACGGACTTGGCGGTCCGGAGACCACCGTTGATAATCGCGACGCCTGCTGAGTCGTAGCCGCGGTACTCAAGGCGCTTGAGGCCTTCGAGCAGGAGCGGCTGAGCGGGTTTGTGACCGATGTACGCGACGATTCCACACATGCTTCGACTGCCTCTTCCTGGGTCAGGCCACCAACGGGTGGCGTGATCTCCCTACTACGTCGGCCGAATCCCCGGGGATCGACCATTATCGTCAGTCCGACGAGCACCGGCCAGTGATTGGGCCGCGACCCAGGCGGAATGGGCCGTGAACGATCCCCTGTGCACTATGGGCATCGACGATCGATCGGTAGGCTGGTGGTTCATGGCCATGGGCCATGGGCTATGGGCTATGGGCGGTGGGCTGATGGCTTTTGGCTTTTGGCTTTTGGCTTTTGGCCAGAATTCGATTCAATGCCCAGTCGCTCATCGCCAGTCGCAAGTCACTTCCCTGTTCCCTTTTCCCTTTTCCCTTTTCCCTTCCCCCATGTCTGACCTCTGGACCGACCAACGCGAGACTCGACGTCAGGCCGCTGCGCCGCTGGCGGCCAAATTGCGCCCGCGCAGCCTCGACGAGTTCGCCGGCCAGACGCACATTCTCGGTGAAGGCTGCCTGCTTCGGCGCATGCTGGATGCCGACCGGCTGACATCCGTGTTGTTCTGGGGTCCGCCGGGGACGGGGAAGACCACGCTCGCGGAGATCATTGCCACGCAATCGGGTCGACACTTTGTGCCGGCCAACGCCGCGCTCATCGGCGTCAAGGATGTTCGCGGTGTGATCGCCGACGCAATCCGTCGACTCGAAGACGGTGGTCCGCGCACGATCCTGTTCATCGACGAGATTCATCGCTTCGCGCGAAATCAACAGGATGTGTTACTGCACGATGTCGAGCGTGGTCTGATTACGCTGATCGGTGCGACGACAGAGAACCCGTATTTCATGGTGAATAGCGCGCTGCTGAGTCGGTCAACGCTGTTTCAATTTGAAACGTTGACCGAAGATGACATCGCGGCCGTGATTCAGCGCGCGTTGACCGATGAACGTGGCTTCGCCGACCGAACGATCACGGTGGACGATGATGCGATGTCCGTGTGGTGCACGCTCTCCGATGGCGATGCCCGCCGAGCGCTCAACGCACTTGAAGTTGCGGTGCTGAGCGCCGGCGACGGCGCGGTGCACCTCGACAAGACTGCCGCCGAACAGTCCATGCAATCCAAAGCGCCGGTGTATGACGGGACGGGCGACGAGCACTACGACTTGATCAGCGCGTTCATCAAGTCGATGCGCGGTTCGGATCCGGACGCCGCGGTGTACTGGCTTGCGCGCATGCTGCACGCGGGTGAAGACCCTCGCTTTATCGCGCGACGGATCGCCATCCTCGCGAGTGAGGACATCGGACAGGCCGATCCCAATGCCCTGACGGTGGCCGCATCGGCCTGGACCGTCACCGAGCGAGTCGGCATGCCCGAGTGCCAACTGACGCTCGCGCAGGCCGCAATTTATATGTCGATGGCTCCGAAATCGCAGGCATCAGCACGGGCGATCTGGGCCGCGATGACCGAGGTGAAGGACGGACGGACAATTCCGGTCCCGAAGGCTCTGCGCGATGGCCATTACGCCGGTGCCGCCGAATTAGGCCATGGTGAGGGGTATGTTTCGCCTCACGTGTCCGATTCGGTGTCCGGTGCGGGACACGTCACGAAGGACTATCTGGGCGTGGATCGTGTCTTCTATGAGCCGACCGGGCGCGGATCAGAAGCAGAATTTCAGGAACGTCTGCTGAAACTGCGCCGGGAGATTGGCCGAAACACGTAATGGTCTGTGGCACACGACACCCGATCAGAGGGTGACGGGAGGCGGCCATGTCGGAATCGACGGGACAATCCAAGGCGGATCTGCGAGCACAGATGAAGGATCGGCTTGCTGCGCTCACCGATGACCAACGCCGAGACATGTCCGTACAGGCGTGCAGTCGGCTCGTGCAGGACGATGCGTTCGTCCATGCCTCCACCATCATGATGTACATGCCGATCGCACGCGAAGTCGATGTCACGACGATCGCGCTGGCGTGCTTTCGTCAGAACAAGACGGTGTGCGTGCCGCGCGTGGATTGGGAACGCAAGGACATGCAGCCGGTGGAAGTCTCGTCCTTTGACGATCGGGTCATGGATGTCGACGAGCACGGTATTCGCAGCCCGCGTCATGCGAGGCTCGTCCTGCCCACGCAGATCGACCTGTTGATTCTGCCCGGCCTCGCCTTTGATGCCCACGGGCATCGGCTCGGGCGCGGCGGCGGCTTCTACGATCGGTTCCTCACACGAATTCGACGAAACTGCACCACGATCGGAATCGCGTTCGATGTTCAGATCATCGACGCCGTGCCGAACGACGACTGGGACATGTCAGTGGATGCGGTGGTCACTGACCGCCGGGTCTCTGGTGCGACATCGCCCACGCGAAGTTCGTGAGCTTCGACACAACTGACGATATATCCACAGGAGCCGGCCCGCGTTGGCGTGGCCATCTGGCGTCGGTGAGAATCTCCGTGCCGGCGTGCTCCGCCGAGCTGCATCACCCCGACCCGGGACGTCACGGAGACGTCGCCGGGATCGTCGCGTGTCCAAGGAGTCAGTCATGTCGTTGCCGAGTCAGGGAAAGCGCATCCGAAGCGGTCGAACCAACATGTACCGCGCCCGCAACCTGCCCATCCGAGCCATGACCACGATCGGACTCGTCGCTGTCGCGACGGTGGTGATCTGGGTCGTCGTCGCCGGCGATGACGACGCGACGCCCGAACGTATGGCGATCAATACGTCCGAGACGACGGACACACAGCGCCGCTCTTCTGATGATGCGAAGAACGATCGGGCGGAACCGGAATCGGAGATCACCGAGCCAGGCGGCGCGCACACGCCCGATCTCGCCCCACCACCGGCAGTGGTCACCCGACCCGCGCCGACGACGGCGATGAAGGAAACGACACCACAGACCGAGCAGGCTCGCGATGAGACGATGTCAGACACAACGACGCCACCAGTGGGTATCGAAGAGTCGACGCTGCCGCCTGCGAGCGAGTCCTCCGCCGGCCGACGCGCCGTTCGACGCATGAATACCGGCCTGGATCTCATTCGAGACAACCGCCCGCTTGAAGCCCGACGCATGCTGACCATGGCGTATGAATCAGGTGAATTGAACGCACAGCACGCGCAGGAGACGCGCGATGCGCTCAACGATCTCAACGATCGGCTTGTGTTCAGCCCGGAGATCGTGCCCGGCGATCCCTTCGCGATGCAGTACACGATTCAGTCTGGCGACACGCTCGCCAAGATTCGCAAGAAGAATGGTCTTGCGATCGACTGGCGACTCCTTGCCCGCATCAACCGAATCGCCAACCCGCGCAACATCCGAATCGATCAACGCATCAAGCTGCTGACCGGCCCATTCCACGCTGTCGTCAACAAGCGCGACTACCGCATGGACATCTACATGGGCGAAGACAACGACCGCGTGTTTGTACGCAGTTTTGATGTCGGCCTCGGCGAGTTCAACGCCACGCCGCTCGGCGTGTTCAAGGTGCGGACAGACTCGAAGCTGATCAACCCGGAGTGGGCGAATCCGCGGACCGGCGAGAAGTTTGAACCGGACGATCCGATGAACCCGATCGGCGAACACTGGCTCGGCCTCGAAGGCCTCAGCGAACACGTTCGCGATCTCAAGGGATACGGCATTCACGGCACGATCGAACCGAATTCGATCGGCAAGCAGGAGTCGATGGGCTGCGTCCGGCTGGTCGCCGAGGACATCGAACTCGTCTACGAACTGCTGACCGAAGAAGCGAGCCTGATCGAAATCGTGCCGGAGTAAGAGAGGGCTTTGGGCCGTGGGCTGTGAGCCGTGGGCCGTGGGCTGTGGGCTGCGAGCTGTGGGCTTTTCGCTGATAGCTGTTGGCCGTAAGTACGTGTAGGCCGGGTTCTGCTGAACCCGGCGAATCTGGAATGCCTCCAGTTGCGCTGACCACGTTGCCGGGCAGGATCGCCAGCGTGCTTGATCGCTCATCGATGTCTTAAGGGGTCAACGGCCTACAGGCACGATGCGAATGTACTTCCTGAAGACCGACACGACGTCACGCTCTTCATTGGGTTCAACCAGGTCCTCAATGGCGCCAAAGATACTCACTCGACCAAACCACCATCCATCAGGGTCATACAGCTCTGCCTGAATGCTTACACGCCTGCCATTATCAGTGCGGTTTGTGTCAATGATAAATGCAGTAAACCCTTCGCTGCGCAACTCGATGATCGGTCGACGACTTAAGTAGTGCATGTGCATCGATCGCCCGTACGCGATCCAGCCGTTGACATTCAGTTGCTTGCTGGTTTCTGCCTGTCGAATGTCAGCTTCACCGAATGAGAGCCAACGGCGGAAGAAACCGACTGTAGCCTGCAGTTCTTCT
>JBCCFX010000177.1:0-8293 GCA_039029515.1 Planctomycetota bacterium | reverse complement strand
GGCGTTCTTTAGACGCCAGACCCGTATCCCGATAGACTGACGGGGTCTGCGCTCTGTCGCCGATTCTTTCGCAATTCCAGCCCAAGACACGTGAGCGAACACGCTTATGAGCAGCGCGATGAACAATCTGCCCGATCCTGTCCAGACCCCGATCAATGCCGGCCCAGGCAATGGCGGTGGACGTCGCCCTGCACCCCGTGGTGAAGGCGGTGGCTTTGATGGCGGCACCGGTGGCGGTGACGGCGGTGGCTCCGGATCCGGTTCGGGCTCAGGCTCGGGTGGTACCGGCGGTGGCGGCGATGATGGCGGCTTCCGTGGCCGAAAGGTGACGACCTGCTCCTTCTGCGGCAAGACGTCACGCGAAGTCGGCCCCATGGTCGAAGGCCCCAACGACATCTACATCTGCTCGAACTGCACGGATCTCTGCCAGAACATATTCCGGCAGGAACGTCGCCGTGTAAGCAGCGCCCGCTCACTCTTCAGCACGATCCCTGCGCCGCGACAGATTAAGGAATTCCTCGATCAGTACGTCATCGGCCAGGACAGCGCGAAGAAGTGCCTCTCTGTTGCGGTCCACAATCACTACAAACGACTGACGCAGATCGATAACGAAGATGCGCCGGTCGAACTCGATAAGTCCAACGTGCTGCTCATCGGCCCCACCGGGACCGGCAAGACACTGCTCGCCAAAACGCTCGCCCGCATTCTCAACGTGCCGTTCGCGATTGGCGACGCCACGACGCTGACCGAAGCCGGTTACGTCGGTGAAGACGTCGAGAACCTGCTGCTGAAACTGCTGCAGGCAGCCGACTACGACCTCGAAGCGGCACAACGTGGCATCATCTACATCGATGAGATCGACAAGATCGGCAAGACGTCACAGAATGTCTCGATCACACGCGATGTGTCGGGCGAAGGTGTGCAGCAGTCACTGCTGAAGATGCTCGAAGGCGCCGTCGCCAACGTGCCGCCGCAGGGTGGACGTAAGCATCCGGAACAGCAGTACATTCAGATGGACACGACGCACATCCTGTTCATCTGTGGCGGCTCGTTCGCCGGTATCGAAGAGATCATCCGCCGACGCCTCGGACATACCCGAATCGGCTTTGCCGCCGACGCGACGTCCGAGCGCAAGACATCCGGCGAAGAGTCCGCTGCGATTCTCGCCCAGATCACGGCGGACGATGTCCTTCAGTTCGGACTGATTCCCGAGCTAGTCGGCCGCCTCCCGGTGCTGACGCCGCTCATGCCGCTGACCGCTGAGGCGATGGTGAAGATTCTCACCGAGCCGAAGAACGCGATCGTCAAGCAATACCAGCATCTCTTCAGCCTTGAAGATGTCTCTCTCGAGTACACCGATGACGCCCTGACGCTGTTTGCTGAGCGTGCCCTGGCGCGTGAGACCGGTGCACGTGCGTTGCGAGCGGTGATCGACGAGTACATGCTGGACATCATGTACGAACTGCCGGACATCGCAGAGCCGGGTACGACGTACGTGATCGATGCGGCATCGATCGAGAGTCGACGGCCGCTGATCGAGCTGACGACCCGAAAGGCGAAGGAATCGGCCTGAGCCATCCCGGCTCACGCCAACTCACCCGATCCAGCTCCTCACGAATGGCCGGAAATGGCCATCTGAGGGCGGTTGCATGCCCGTCCGATCCTCGTATACTGCGGGGCTCTCCGGAGCCTTTCAGGAAAGGACGATCCGTATGCCTCGCGTCTGCCAGATCACCGGTGCCCGTACAACCAAGGGCAACAGCATTCGGTACCGTGGTAAGCCCAAGTACCAGGGCGGTATCGGTCTCAAGATGACCGCGTGCAGTCGACGCGACTTCAAGCCCAATATCCAGACCGTGAACGCGGTTGTGGACGGGTCACCGCAGAAGATCAAGGTGACTGCGAAGTGCATCAAGAAGGGCCTGATCGTCAAGCCGCTGAAGCGGAAGTATGGCTACACCCGGAAGCAGAAGCTCGAGGCGGGTGCCTGATCTCCTCAGACGCCCCGTCGACGCTCCTTACCAACCCGATTCAGCCGAGGGAACCCCTGTTTCCTGAAAAACAGGGCAGTTTATTTGACCTCTGCCGCCTACGGGTTACGGTTTGATTCAGACGGTTACGCACGCCTGACTCCAGGGAGGCACGGCATTCGGTCCTTATTGTGACCGACCGGCCCCAACACGCCGCTCGCGTGCGACCCCAGCGTTGGTCCGAACATTGCCTGCCCATGGCGGGCTTCTGAACAGACGTCTCCCAGAGACGTGGCTGTCTTTGTCGACGGCCTGGGTTCGTGTCGGACTATTTCGGGTTGCATGTCGGGGCGGGACGCCTCGCACTGATTCAAGGACACGGAAGACGTACAGTGCGACACGGGCAGGATGACGACAAGGAACGCGTGCGCGAGGCCACAGACCTCGTCAAGCTGATCGGCGAACACGTCGCCCTTCAGTCGCGCGGTCGCGAGTGGGTCGGGGTCTGCCCGTTCCATGACGATCATCGTCCATCCATGGCGGTCGTCACCCACAAGGATCAGGCGTTCTACAAATGTCACTCGTGCGGCGCCGGAGGCGATGCCTTCACCTTCGTCATGGAGTTCCACCAGATGGGATTCCGCGAAGCGCTCGAATACCTCGCTGACCGAGCCGGCATCACGCTGACCCGCGACCAGGCTCCACCGTCGAGTCCGGACGATCCAGCATCGATTCCCCGAGAAGCACTCCGCAAAGCCAACGCATACGCCGCGGCGTTCTACGTTGAGCAACTGCACGACGAGGCTGCCGGCGCGATCGCGCGGGAAACGCTTGCGGAACGCGACATCACCGAGGACATGATCGAACGATTTCAGATCGGTGTGGCGCCGGATGCCTGGGATGGCTTTCTCAGTCGCATCGCGCACAAGGAGTCATCCGTCCGCGTCGCGGCGCGGGCAGGACTGCTGCGTGCGCGCAATACCGGTGATGGTCATTACGACACGTTCCGGAATCGCCTGATCTTTCCGATTCATGATGATTCCGGCAGGCCAATCGCGTTCGGCGCGCGACGCATCAAGCCGGACGATGAACCGAAGTATCTCAACAGCCCCGAGAGTCCGATCTTTCAGAAGTCGCGCACGCTGTACGGCATGCATCAGGCGCGGCGATCCATGATCGATTCGCGCGTGGCGATCGTGACCGAAGGCTACACCGACGTGATCGCATGTCATCAGCATGGCATCACCAACGTGGTTGGCACGCTGGGGACTGCCCTCACCGATGATCACGCGCGCATCCTCAATCGCGTGGTGGATACCGTTGTGCTCCTGTTCGACGGCGATGAAGCCGGCCAGCGCGCCGCCGATCGCGGCATCGAAGTCTTCTTCCAGCATCCCCTCAACGTGCGCGTCTGCGTGCTGCCTGACGGGGCGGATCCGGATGAACTTCTGTCACGCGAGAACGGTCGCGCACAGTTTGACGCGGCGATCGAAAGCGCTGTTGACGCCCTGCCGTATGCGATCAATCGTGTGCGTGCGCAGCTAGACAAGGAGACGTCGCTCGCCGGCCGCGAGAAGCGGCTCGATGCGTTCCTGCGTGATCTCGCGCGACTCGGTCTCGCCCGCGTCGATGGTGTCCGCAAGCAATACGCGCTTGGCACCTTGTCGCCGTTGTACGGGCGATCGATGGAAGATCTGAACCACCAGTTGATCCGCCTGGCGCCAACCGAACGCCGAGGTCCGACGCCGTCGAACGAGACAGCCGAACCGATCGACGCCCCACCGATGGGCAGCGCCGCACGGCGACGCGCGGAGGCCGATGTGCTCGGAACCCTCATTGCCGGTCCTGCTCTCATCGACCGCATGGTCCCCCACGACGTCAACCTGACGGTCGGCGCGTGGCTCGGCGACATTGCGATCGTCGATGCGATCCACCGCGATCTGATCACCGCGATGGCGTCGATCAGAGCCACCGGCGATGCCGTCACCGTCAGTCGGCTGATGGATGAACTCGTCGCCACACCCGCCGCACGCGGCATGGTGCCTGATCTGTACCTCCGTGGTGCCCGGGACGACGATGAGGATGAAGGAATGTTGGCCAACCGGCTCGACTCAGCGATTCGAGCCCTCAACGATGAAATAGTCAGGGCTCAGACGGAGGCCGCGGTCTCACAAGGCCGCGAACGCCTCGCATCATCGCCGGATGCAGCCCTCGCCGCGAATGAATTGATCGAACACATCCGACGTCGGGGTGGACATGCCTCGGCCATCGGACAAGGTCGGTCGTAAGGAAACGTGAGTACATCTGCCGCGTGCGTGAAACGCGGGAGATGAAGAATCCAGATCGGAGCGTTACGACGTGAGTCCATTGCTGCCTGCCATGCACCCAACTCTCTCCTCGCTGGTCCGTGTCAGTTCCGGCCGCGGGTGGATGAGTTACGAAGAGCTCAACCTCGCCCTGCCGGACGAGATGGTTGATCCTGACAAGCTCGACGAGTTCCTCGTGCTCGTCGATCAGCTCGGTATCGAGTTCCGTGACTACGAAGACGTGGAACGAATGCAGCTGCGCACTTTCCGTGCCCCGCTGCAGACCAACCTCAAGTTCAAGCGCGATGACCCGCGCCGACGAAACGGTGTTGATCCCGAACCCGAGAAGAGCAAGGACGATCAACAGTCCGGCAACGCGCTCGACAAGGATTTCGATCCGCTGAACGACGGCGAAGAAGAACTGCTCGACGAAGCAGAAACGCAGGCGGTCATCGAAGAGGCGATCTCGGACTCCGGCTCCAAGCGCATCGATGATCCCATTCGCATGTACCTCACCCAGATGGGCACGATTCCGTTGCTCACCCGCGAAGAGGAGATTCGCCTCGCAAAGAAGATCGAAACCACGCGCATGATCTTCCGTCGTCGCGTGCTCGAATCCGATTATGCCGCGAGCCAGGCCGTCGAAGTACTCCAGCAGGTTCACGAAGGCGCGCTGCCGTTCGATCGCACGATGCGCATCTCCACCGCGGAAGAGAACGCGAAGGAGAAGCTCGCCGCGCGCATTCCGGTGAACCTCGTGACCATTCGTCGGTTGCTCGATCTGAACCGCACGACGTGGGACCAGATGCAGGAGACAGGCAACTCCGCCGCGAGGATGGAAACGCTGCGCGAGGAACTCGTCGCGCGACGTCGCCGCATTGCGACACTGCTCGAGGAGTGCTGCCTGCGCACCGGCCGTGTGCAGCCGCTGCTTCGCAAGATTCAGTCGCTTGCCAAGAAGATCAAGCAGGTGCAGCGCGACCTCGCCAAGGCTGAGAAGTATCCGCACCGATACGACCCCGAAGATGTCTTCGTGCTCGAAGAGGAACTCTCGGGCCTCCAGAGCCTCGTGCTCGAAACGCCGGATGAACTCAACGAGAACCTTCGCAAGATCCTGAAGGTCTTCAACGAGTACGAGCAGGCGAAGCGCGATCTCTCCGGCGGCAACCTTCGTCTTGTGGTCTCAATCGCCAAGAAGTATCGCAATCGCGGCCTGCCGTTCCTCGACATCATTCAGGAGGGCAACACCGGCCTGATGCGTGCGGTCGACAAATACGAGTACAAGCGTGGCTACAAGTTCTCGACGTACGCCACGTGGTGGATTCGTCAGGCGATCACCCGCGCCATCGCCGACCACGCCCGCACGATCCGCGTGCCGGTGCACATGATCGAGACGATGAGCAAACTGCGCACGATCCAGAAGAACCTCCTGCAGGAGATGGGTCGCGAGCCCACCATCGAGGAGATCGCCGAGAAGGCGCAGATGTCCGTCGACGAAACGCGTCGCGTGATGAAGATCTCCCGTCATCCGATCAGCCTCGATCGGCCGGTCGGCGAGTCGGAAGATTCACACTTCGGCGACTTCATCGAAGATGAACGGCAGGACTCGCCGGGCGACACCGCGACGAGTGAGATGCTGCGTCAGCGCATCAATGATGTGCTGAAGACGCTGACGTATCGTGAACGTGAGATCCTCAAGCTCCGGTATGGCATCGGTGATGGCTACACCTACACGCTCGAAGAGGTCGGCCGCATCTTCAAGGTCACGCGTGAACGCGTGCGTCAGGTGGAGTCCAAGGCGATCCGCAAGCTGCAGCACCCGGTGCGTCAGCGTCGCCTCGACAGCTTCCTGAACTCGCAGGACTGATCGCGCGTCAATTCGACATTCCACGATCTTCCCCCGGGCACTCCTCACGGAGTGCCCGTTTTCGTTGGACGATTGGGCAAGCCGAACGACACAACCTATCGATCTCGATCGGTTGAAGCGCATTTGGACTCTTCCATCTTGCGGTACACCGATCACTGGCTACATTCGATATCAACCGGGGAGACTGCGTCATGACCGCACTTGCCTGCGAGTACTCACGGTATCGCACGAGATGGATTCTCGCCATGACGGCGCTTTGTTTGATGCAGACGCCGCGAATTGCATGCGCCGACCAATGCGCTGCCGGCTCGGTTTTTCCAGATACGCCGATGTATGCAGTCGGGTCGTTTCCGAATGCGGTGGCGATGGGTGATTTCGACCACGACGGCAATCTCGATGTTGCGGTGGCCAACGGCGGTTCAAATGAAGTCACCATACTTCGGAACGATGGCGACGGCATCATGGTGTCGTTTTCGACTGTGCCCACAGGTCCGACGCCAATCGGCCTGGCCCAGGCCGATCTTGACGCAGACGGTGATCTGGACCTTCTGACGACCAATCGCGAGATCGGTGGCGTCACGCTCCTCATCAATGACGGTACTGGTGCGATGACACCGCTTATCCTCACCGACATCGCGTCCGATCCGCTGGCCGCTGTTGCCGGCGATTTTGACGGCGATGGGAAAGTCGACATTGCGATCTCCAACGGCGACTCACACGAGGTCACGATACTCAAGAGACAGGGCGATCTGGAGTATGTCTTTGACGCAACGATCGGCGTCGGTGCGTTTCCGATCTCTATCACCGCGTGCGACCTTGATGACGATGGTGATGTTGATCTTGCAACGGCAAACCGGTTTGGCAACAGTGTTTCAATCCTGATCAATGATGGTGCCGGACAATTCAACTCGCTGCCACCGATCGCGACGGGCGACGGGCCGTTCTCAATCGATGCTGCAGACATTGACGGCGATGGCAATCTCGATCTGATGACCACCAACCGATCCAGCGATGACATTTCGTTCATTCGCCGCAATGCCGCAGGCGACTTTGCATCATTCTGACCATTGACGGTCATGGAGCAGCCCCGCTCACTCGTTGCGAACGACTTTGATGATGACGGTGACATTGACATTGCAGTCGTCAGTGACTGGACGTGGACGATGTTGATCTTGACGAATGATGGATTCGGAAATTTCTTCATCAGCCTGCCAATTGCATTGGGCAGTTTTCCTGTTGCCGTATCGGCTGGCGACCTCGATGGGGACAATCGCGTCGATCTCACGGTGGTCAATAGCACCGATGATTCCATCATGACCTTGATGAATGACGACAAGGCCCAATTCAATCCTCATCCTGTCATAGAGCTTGCGGATACACCATTCGACGTCATCGCCGCAGATCTTGACGGTGACAACGCGCCGGAAATTATCACCGCCAATGGGCAGGGCCACGGCATCTCCGTCTTCTCGAATTCAGGCGAGGGAACCTTCACGCTGGCCCACATCAATGTGGTTGGTGCCTTCCCGTTTCGTGTCATCGCCGCAGATCTTGATGGTGACAGCGACGTCGACATTGCCGCCGTTGATCCTGCTTCAGAACGCGTTGCGATCCTGACAAACGATGGTTCGGGACGGTTCGACACTGGTCCGACCATCGCCCTTGGCGGCTTTCCTCGGTGTATGGCCGCGAGTGATATCGACAATGACGGCGATGTGGATCTCGTTGTGGGAGATTCAAGTGAGGATGCCATCCACGTCCTGACAAATGACGGCCACGGAACGTTCTTCGTTGATGGCTTGTACGACGTTGGCGATCGGCCAATTGACATCGTGTTGGCCGACTTTGACGGGGATGGCGATGACGATGTGGCCACTGCGAATGATGACGACGACAGCGTTTCAATCCTGATCAATAACGGACTGGCGGGATTCACGCTTCTGCCACGCTTCTATCCTGGCGAAGTCACCCGTGCGCTCAGCGCTGCCGACATCGACGACGATGGCGACATCGATATCCTGACCGCAAATGGTAGAACGATTGGCGTGAGCCTCAACGATGGCCATGGCGCGTTTCATGTCGAGCGTCAGATCATCGCAATCGGTTCATCGCTTGCTATTGTCACCGCTGACGTCGATGGCGATGGTGAT
>JBCCFX010000176.1:0-8318 GCA_039029515.1 Planctomycetota bacterium | reverse complement strand
GCCATCAGGTCATCCTGCTCTGCTCAACTCCCGGGAACCGCTGCGGTCTGATCTTGTCCGCAATCGAATTCCAATGGGACCAGGCAAAGAAACTGAAATGGTTCCGTGCCCGGATTCGTGAATTGGTGGATGTGATTCGGTTCGACGAATGCCACATCTCCCGCGCGAAGCGTATGGACGTTGCCATCGTATTCCAGCCGGCCTTCACCGCTGACGACGAACACTTCGTGTTCATAGTTGTGCTGATGGTGCGGCGTGTGGCCGCCGGGCTCAACCGTGAAATGCCGCATCGCGAAATTCGGCGCGCCATCCTCACGGCCAACCATCAGGCGCATCGAAACACCCTTGACGCCGTCCATTTCGACGGCCTGGCCCGGCATGGAATCCGCAGTTCGGATCAGCATCAGTGGTTTCCCTTCCGACGCGAGAGTATACGATCTGCTCGCGCCATCGACCCGAAACGGACCGTCACTCCACATCTGATGGCCCTCATCCCGCTCTTCGGAGATTTCTCATGACGGAACCGCGACCTGAGATCACCACCTTCGCCCTCGGCGACTTCCAGACGAACTGCCATATCGTCACAGTCGGTGATGAGTCAACCTGCTGGATCGTCGATTGCGGCTATGAACCGGATGCGCTGCTCGATGCGATCGATCACCGAAAACTGAAACCGATTGCCATCATGCTGACCCACGCCCACGCCGACCATATCGCGGGCATCGATGCGGCACTCGCCCGCTTTGGCGACGTGCCCATCTACCTGCATGAGGCGGAGGAATCATGGTGCATGAATCCCATGCTGAACCTCTCCGGACTCGCCGGTCGACCCATCACGTGTCGACCACCAACACATCTGTTGCATGGCGGTGAATCCCTGGAACTCCACGGCACGACCTGGACCGTACACCATGCTCCGGGCCATAGTCCGGGCTGCGTGCTTTTCGTCCATGCGCCGTCCGGCCAGGCCATCGTCGGCGATACGCTCTTCAAGGAGAGTATCGGTCGCGTCGATTTCCCCACCAGCGACCCGGCCGCGATGCGGCATACGATCGCCGAGGTCCTCATGGCACTGCCCGACGAGATGGCGATTCTGCCCGGGCACGGGCCATCGTCGACGATCGGCGTCGAACGCCGCACAAATCCGTTCGTCCTCCACGGCTTTTGAGCCTTCCGGATGCAAATCGCCGACGCTTCCTCCGAACAAGACACCGTGGACGTCCCGACTCACACGATCCGGACGCGCAGGAGAAGACTCATGATGCATCGCACACTGTCGTGCCCGCTCGCCATCGCACTTTCGATTTCGGGCGCGATCGCCCTGACCGCCTGTGGCGTCAGTGACTGGGATTCCTACGCCAAAGAAACGTCGATTCGAATGGGTGGCGCCGTCGACTCCGGCGGCCAGCTCGAAACCCGGTCATTCGAAGTGGTTCTTGAACCGCGCGATGACGGCGTGGTCGCGATCCGCAATCTGGCCGGCTCGGTGACCGTTCGGCAGGACGACGTCGATGCGGTATTCGTCGATGCAACTGTGTATGCAAACGCGGGCGATGCCTACACCTCGACATACCTCGATCAGATGCGCTGGATTCAAGTCACCGATGACTCCAACGTCACGCGGTGGACACTGACGTATCCACTCGACACCACGCGTCGAGTGCACTATCCGTGGTCGGGCAGCGGGTTTGAGATGAAGACCAATCGTTACGATGGCGCACCGTTGTGGGTCACCACGCGCCGCAACGATCAGACCATCACCATGTACACGGACCTCGTGATCACGTGCCCGGCGGGCACGGAATTGCACTTGAGCAATCTCGCCGGTCCGATTGATACGAGCGCGTATACCGGCACCCTTGATCTCACGACGTACATCGGCGATGTCAATGTCGACGCAGCCGACGGCACCCTGGCTATCGACGGTTCAGTGAACCCGGTCGTGGTCGGTCGAGCCTCAGGTGTCGTGCGCATTGACACCGGATCGGGCGATGTGAAGATCGGCATCGTTGATGGCGACAGTCTCGTTGATACTGGATCAGGCACCATCACGATCGACGATGCATCAGGTTCTATTCTCAATGCGGACACCGGATCAGGCGGCATCACCATCGGCGCGATCAACCTTGATGAACTGATTGCCGACACAGGTTCCGGCGGAATCGCCATCGGAACGGGGCATGCCGAAGTCATCACCGCCGACACCGGCTCGGGCGGCATTCGCGTTGACGGCGCGACGTTCCATCGCATGGTCGCAGACACCGGCTCGGGCGGCATCACCATTCAAAGTGACATGCGCGCAAGCGAATACCTCGAATGCGATACCGGTTCCGGCAGCGTGACGATCATGTTGCATCCAGATGCTGCATTCACGCTGAATGCCGATCAGGGTTCCGGTTCGATGTACATCGGCTTCGACGATGCGGCCATACACGGTACGAAGTACGATCCCACCGGGGCCACGCGCGGTGACGATGGCGTGAAGATCATCGTCGATACCGGATCGGGCAACTGCACAGTCAAGCCGATGAGCGCGAACTGAGCTGACGTGCTCAATGTGAGATCAATCGTACTGCTGCGGCGCGACCTGGCGGAGCAGCCACGCATCGACTCGCTTTTGCAGCACCGGCAACGGAATTGCACCTGACGTGAGCACGACATCGTGGAACTCGCGAAGATCGAAATCCGCACCGAGCATCTTTTCAGCGCGTTCGCGCAGCGCCCGAATTCGCAGTTCTCCGATCTTGTAGCCACAGGCCTGACCGGGCCAGGCAATGTAGCGATCAACTTCGTTGGTGATGTTGAGTTCGCTCAGTGCCGTGTTGTCGAGCATGAACTTGATGGCGTCATCACGTGACCATCCCAGCGCATGCATGCCGGTGTCCACGACGAGCCGGGTCGCGCGCCACATTTCGTATGTGAGTCGCCCGAAGTCATCGTAGGGATCGCTGTATAAGCCCATTTCGATGCCGAGACGCTCCGCGTACAACGCCCAACCTTCTCCGTACGCCGTGAGATACGTCTGCCGCCGAAACGGTGGAAGATCCTCGATCTCTGCCGCGAGCGAGATCTGATGATGATGTCCCGGCACCGCTTCATGCAGCGTCAGCGCGATCATCTCATACTTCGGACGTTGATCGAGCGCATACGTATTCGCGTAGAAGTATCCCGGTTCCCCATTCTCAAGGTTGCCCGGCTGGTAATACGCAGTCGTCTGTGACGGCGCCATGAACGATGGAATTTCAGCGACGCCGTACGGGAGTCGTGGCAGCGACTTGAACAGCTTGATCATCCATGGATCGACTTCCTTGCAGATTCGCCGATAGTTGGCGAGCAGATCTTCAGGGTTGTCGTAGTAGAAGCGCGGATCGGTCCGAAGGTACGTTCGAAATGCCGCGAACTGCTCATCAGCGCTGACTTCCGCATACGCCGGAAACAGTTCAAGGAAGTCTGACCGTGCGATGACCTCCATCATCTCAGCGCGAATCCGTGCGACCTCGCTGATCCCGATGTCGTGAATGTCCTGCGCGCTCAGTCGGGTGGTTGTCATCACACGCAATTGATGGTTGTAGTACGCTTCGCCATCCGGCCAATCATTCGCAGCCACCGTCTCGCGACATGCAGGTACATATTCGTTCGTGACATACTCACCAAACGAGTTCAGCGCATTGCGAATCGACGGCAAGGCGACGTTGCGGTATTGATTTCGAAATCGATCCCGAGCGCGCGCTGGAATATGATCCGGGAACGTCTGGAATGGAATGCCGAGGCTATCCAGGCCACCCGGCGCGAGCAATGACGCAATCTGTGTCGGCACGCTCTCGACCGCGACGCGCGGTGGCACACGTCCTTCTTCGCATCCGAGCTTCATGCGCTGGATATACGCGCTGACACTCTGCGCGGACTGCTCCATGCGCCTGAGATAATTCTCATAGTCTTCGACGGATCGGAAACGCACACCATCCGCCATCTGCGGGATGCTCTGATGCGGTCCGCTTCGACCGCTGATCGGCGCGAGGAACGTGCGAAAACGATGCCCATCGATATCCTGTCGGAGAATCAACTCGAAGAAGTCGAAGCTGATCTGATCCTGCTCGTCGAGCGCATTGCGATCGATGTCATTGAGTTGATCGAGGAATCCGATCCGTTCGTTGTACCGACGCTCAATCGCCACAATGGATTGATCCGTGATGCGATCGGCGAATCGATAATCGCCTCGCCGCATCGCGGATTCAGGGAACGATGCACGCGACCACTCGTCGTACGCCTTGAAGATCTGGTGCAGCGCATCCTTGGGTGAGACATCGAAGACGCCTGCCGAATCGGCCTGCGTCGTCGCCTCGGTCTGTGCATTTGCCGCAGGCACGATGACCAACAGCGCGGAGGCCGTGAGGACAGCCTTCAAGCAGAAAACACCGTTCAGAGTCTTGTTTCGCATGGGCATAGCCTACCGAATCGGGATGTGATCGTTGCGAGGCGGGACGTTCCAACGCATGATGATCGGCACATATGGAGGTGCTTCATGACCCGCAATCGAATCTGGACACGTCGATCGTTTCTCCAAACCGCATCAGCCGCGACCGCGGCCATCGCGATGCCAGCCGCGAGCTACGCGCGCATCCTCGGCGCCAATGATCGCATTCGGTTCGGGGTCGTCGGTACGGGCGGCATGGGCTCCGCACACCTTCGCAACCTGATGGAACGACGGGAACGCGAGAACCTCAGTGTTCACCGTGTCTGCGATGTGTATACGCGGCGACTCAATGCCGCAGTTCGGACCGCTGAAGGCAACGATACCACCGGCACGATGGAGTATCGCGATGTTCTCGACAATCGCGATGTCGATACGGTCCTCATCGCAACGCCAGACCATTGGCACACCAAGATCGCCATCGAGGCCATGGATGCCGGCAAGGATGTGTATGTCGAGAAACCGCTTTCGCACACGATCGAGCAGGCGCTCGCATGTCGCGATGCCGTCCGCCGAACCGGGCGCACGCTTCAGGTGGGACCGCAAGGCACAAGTGATGATCGATTCTGGAAAGCGCATCGTGCCATCCGCGAGAACCGTATCGGCCGTGTGACATGGAGCCAGGGCAGCTACTGTCGCAATTCACGCGGTGGACAGTTCAACTGGCACATTGATCCCGATGCCGGCCCGCAACAGGAGCGGGATCACGACGGCTACGTCTGGTGGGATCGCTGGCTTGGTCACGAATGGGATCTCGCTCCGGAGATCGACTGGAATGCCGACCACTTCTTCCGCTTCCGAAAGTACTTCGCGTACAACGGCGGATTGGCCACCGACCTGCTCTACCACAAGCTTGCGCCGATCCTGCTCGCGGTCTCCGGCTCAGATGGTGAATACCCGAAACGTGTTGTCGCATCGGGCGGTCGGTATCTCGAAAAAGATGAACGCGACATTCCTGATACGTTCATGATGATGGTCGACTATCCGACTGAGCATTCGGTCGTGCTCGCGAGCGTCATGACCAACGATGTCGGCCTCGATGACATGATTCGCGGCCAGTACGGGACCATCGAATTCAATGGCGGCATCACGATTCGCGAACAGCGTGCGTGGCACGATGAATTCCGGATGATCAACGCCGGCCGATTCCCGCATTCAGAAGACCGCGCTGAAGACGGGTCGGTCACGCGTGATCCCGAACCGGGCAGCGCTTCGTTTGATGTCCATACGTCACCGCGCCGCGACCACATGGGCGCGTTCATCGATGCGGTCCGTGGCGACGGCGAGGTCGCATGCAATGTCGATCTCGGCTGCTCCACGATGGTGGCGATCAAGATGGCGGTTGAAGCGTATCGACAAGGCAAAGTGATGGATTGGGATGCGAGCCGTGAACGTGTCGTCACCCGGTGAAACACCCAAAGCCTCGGCCTCTGACGTGGTGATCCTGAGGCCACGACGATTCATGCTGGGCGTCCACATGGCGTGTGCCATCATCATGGCCGCCATGATCGTGTTTATCATCCGCGCGGGGATGAGCCTGAATGATACGCTCATTTTTGCAGCACTTTCGGGCATCATGCTGCTGTTGTCACTTGGTCACACGTTGAACATGCTCCTGTTGCTGTCGACGTCATTTGTCGTGGCTCCCGACGCGTTACATTTCAGATCGTACCGCGTCCATCTGACCCTACCGTGGGCATCAGTCGAGACGCTGACGGCATCGCGTGTGGGCAAGCAGACTCCCATCGCATTCGATGTACGGCCAGACCATCGCGCTACATTCACAGTTTCTCGGAGTATTCGTACCAGGATCATCGATGTGTTCCAATTCATCGGCCTGGTGTTCACTGCGCTCATTACCGCGAAAGGACACAATTTTCAGTACCTCAAGGTGCGCGATGCTGAGACTCTGTTGCGCCTGAATCGCCAACTGATCGGTCATGACATCATGATTGGAGAATTCCAGTATCGCCAACCATTTGACGTTGTATTCGCAATTCTTCAGCGCTATCACATGCACCACGGCGAGCATGTCGATCAAGCAATAGACGACCGACATGACGGATTGGGATGCGAGCCGTGAACGTGTCGTCACCCGGTGACATGAACGAAACCGTCGCCCCGGCACATCCTCCGACGTCAATTCCGGATGACTGGGATTCGCGCGATCATGGCGACGTCGTGACGTTTCGCTCGCGTCGCCTCCCGATACTCGGGATGGCGATGAATGTCGTCATTCTGGTCCTCGCGGCGGCATTGATTCTCCAACTCAGCCAATGGACCACGCTCATCATTGCACTGACGGTGTTGGTCGCCATCGTTGTTCTGGTGGCCAGTATGTTCGTGCTTGTGCAGTCATTGGCGCTGCTCAGCTGTATTCGATTGACGCCCGATGCCTTGCTTATGGTTGGCTCAGACACGCTCGTCACCGTGCCATGGACATCCATTGATGTCATCAGCACGACGAAACATATGCGCCATACGCTGATCGGCATTGACCTCATGCCTGACCACGCGGGCACGATTGAAGTCCGGAAGAACATCCGTTTGTATGCCTATACCGCCGTGATGTGTGTGGCGATCTGCATGATTGCGCTGGTCACCTTCAAGGGCAAATGGTTTGAATTGTTGAAGGCGAAGTCGCTTGATGACATGTGCGCTACGAATCGGCAACTGTTCGGTCGCGACCTGGTCATCGGGAAGAATCAGTGCCGACGATCTCAGGAAGAGGCCCTGAAGATCCTCCGCCGTTACCACCGTCACTTCGGCGACCATGACGACCGTGACAACCCGCCCGATAACGACGCGGATTCCCCAGCCTGACGTGAATCCAGGCGACCTCTGCGGCTTCGGGACCGGCTGGACCACTTCACATCGATGAGACCATTGCGACGGCGCGCAAGTGCGGGCACCGTTGAAGCAGGTCGCGACCACATCTGGCCGCGGCACCGCCTGCTTGAACAAAGGCCGCGTGCATGGCTGCCAGAATGAAATCCCGCGCGGGCGTCACCACGCCGTCGGAGCGCCAGCCGCTTCTTCTCTGGGCACACATCCTGAAGCCACTGCTCGTGGTGTTCATTACCGTGGGCGCGATACGGTCCGCGGTGGCAGACTGGAACGACGTGCCGTCGCAGTCCATGGAACCGACGATTCTCACCGGCGACCGCATCTTCGTGAATCGCCTTGCCTACGACCTCCGCGTACCGTTCACGAAATTCCGTGTCGCACGGTGGTCAGATCCCGAACGTGGCGAAGTGGTGATCTTTCATGAGCCAGACTCGGATGTGCGCATGGTCAAGCGGGTCATCGGACTGCCCGGTGATCGCATCACACTGATGGCGAATCAACTTTACGTCAATGACATTCCGGCGCTGTATTGGCGCACATCCGGTGAAGAGTTGGAATGCTGCGAACTACACGATCCCCCGCCGCACGTCTTTGCCAACGAAGCCATCGCCGGCTCGACCCATCGCATCATGCTGCAACCACATCGACGATCGCGTCATTCGGTCGGCTCGGTGATCGTGCCGGACGGACATTACTTCCTGCTTGGCGATAATCGTGATAACAGCAGCGATTCCCGCGTCTTCGGCATGGTCGATCGCGATCGCATCGTCGGACGTGTTGCGGGCGTCGTCTTCTCGCTTGATCCGGAACGCAAGTACGCACCGCGTTGGGATCGATTGTTCTCTGATATTGACGGTCACTGACCGCAGCCCACTGGAACGACACCGCGCATGAAAAAGGCGAGGCCGAAGCCTCGCCTGTAATCGTTGGGTGAGCCGTCGTCCGATTCAGTCGTCGTCGTCTTGCGGCTTGAATGAGGCGACAACTTCCTGCTGCACGT
>JBCCFX010000175.1:0-8560 GCA_039029515.1 Planctomycetota bacterium | reverse complement strand
GAGTCGAATGACTCGGCGCAGTCACCGCCCTGCAGCACGAATCGTTTGCCTTCGGCGGCTTCCGCGAGCTGGTGCTTGAGGCTTTCGATCTCCCAACTTGTCACGAGCGGTGGCAGCGTGCTGAGTGTGGACACCGTGTGCTCAAGGGCTGCGGTGTCGGGATACGTCGGCTGCTGGAGTGCCGGACGAGATTGCCAGGATGTCGGTGACCAGTCCGCCATGGCGTCGGATGGTAACGGTTCGGCGCGAACCTGTGGGACGACATGGTTCATCACGACAAACGCCCCCGCACCATGATGAGTTGCGGGGGCGTTCATAACCAAGCCGATCGTGGTCGCGTGGGCGAATGTGGTTCGCAGGACGCCTCTTCCGATTCACGTCCTGCGGACACGGTCCGCCGCCTCCATTCAGTCGACCGGCATGGGGGCGTGCATCGAGGTTCAGTCGCCGTATTTCACGGAGCAGCCGTACGGCTTGGTCGCGTCAGGCGTGACCGTTTCGCCGGCGAGGATCTGAGAGACCGCATTGACGACGTAGTTGGTCGCTTCAGCGCCCTTGCGGCCGTACGAGTCATCATCGAGTGCGCCGGAGTAGCGAAGGACGCCTTCGGCATCGATCACGTACATATGCGGCGTGGTCTTGGCGGCGTACATCTTGCCCATGGCACCATCGCGATCGATGAGCAGCGGCATATCGAGTTTGTGTTCTTTGAGGTACGACGCGCCGGTGGCGGCTTCCATGTAGTGCGTGCTGTTGACCGCGAGGAACACGATGTCATCGGTCTTCTCGCTGAGCGTCTTCTGCATTGCCGCGACCTTGCCGCTGTTCGTCACGCGCTTGCAGACCGGGCAATCCGGATTGATCCACTGCATCACGACGACTTTGCCCTTGAAGTCGCTGAGGGAATGCTCAGCGCCGGTGCTGTCGGCGATGGTGAACGCCGGCGCATCTTCGCCGATGCCGTCAGCGTTGACGATCGGTCCGCCGCGATTCGGGCGGTCGCCATCACGACCGCGCTGGCGGTCGGGGCGCTGGCCACGACCTTCGCCGCCGCGGTTGCCGCGCATGGACGCCATGAGCGTTTCCATTTCCTCTTCGGAAAGGACCATGCTGAGATCATCACTCAGTGCTTCGCGGGCTGATTGGAAGCGTGCACGCATTTCATCGCGGTTGCCGCTGGTTCGCAGCGCACTCATTTCGACGATGTACGCGCGCATCGGCACGAGCGCGGCGTAGGTCTTCTCATCGCCGATGTTCATCTCGATGAGGTTGTGCGTCATCATGTCGTACTGCGCGTTGTAGGTCCCGAGCGCGATGATCGTGTCATCCATGGCGTCGGCGGGGACGAACGCGGCAATGTCGGCTTTGAGATCGGCCTGCAATTCGCGCTGGAGCTCCGGATCAAGTCCGCGCATCCGGCCGCGACGGCCTTCGCCGCGACCTTCACCCTGTGCGTTGTTGCGACGCGCTTCGCGCTGCGCTTCGATGCGCTTGGCGGCATCGGTTCGATTTTCGATGTAGGCGGTGACGAGCTGCTCGGTGGCGGCATCATCGAGTTTGAGCTTTCGGGCGTAGCTCTTCGCCTGCCAGGTCCAGGCGGACTGGCTCTGCTCGGCGGTCAGTGCGGGGCCGCGCTGCGGGCGTTCGCCGCGGAGACGACCGCGATCCTGGGCCAGAGCGAGGGAACTGACCATGCACACGGCAAGGGCGGTTACGGCAACGAGGCGATTGAGACGCATCTGATTCTCCTAAGTCTCTGTCATCAATGTGACTAGGGTTCGTTGCCGCGGCTCTTCAGGCGGTCGATCGATCCCGATTCAGATGATACGAGCGGATCAGGAGCGTCATCCCCGAAGAATCGGGAACATTCGTGTCTGACGTGTCCGGGTTCAGTTGCGGGCGAGGGCGAGCAGGGCGCAATTCCCGTCGCCAGAGCCAGGCACGCCCAGCCTGCTCTGTCTATGCGACGGGAACCAAAGAGTCGTTGGAAGGCGACGGGTTCGACGGGAGGGGATCATGACGGTCGCGAGTTCGGACCGGCGGTGAACACCATCGCTGTTCAGACGCCCGGATGCGATTGCCATGGGCGGCCGTCAGAAAATCCGCACAAACCGTCGAACGGTTCGACGAAACTCGTGAATTGGGTTTCGGAATGATGATTCGAGGCGCTGGGCCTCAAGGAATGCGGGCGAGAGGACTCGAACCTCCACGGGTATTACCCCACCAGAACCTAAATCTGGCGCGTCTGCCAATTTCGCCACGCCCGCATACGGCGCTTTCGATACGATTTGATTATCAAAGCGGAGTCGAGACTCGGCAACCGCGATCTGCACGGAGAGCAACACCGATGGGTATGAAAGATTTCGCGGGTCGGACCTTCGTGCCGACGTTAAGCCGCGTCGTGCTGGGCCTTGCGTTCAGCTACGCAGGCTACACCAAAGTTCTCCAGAATGCCGAGTTCAACGCCGATCAGGCTGCGATCCTGGTCAGTTATGGCGTCGACGTGAAGCCCGTTGACGAAACGCCGGACGTCGTGCCGGCGTCGTATCGTCAGGATTCCCCGGACGACCAAGAGGATCAGGAAAGCGAGCAAACCGCGCCTGATGAGGAAACATCGTCCGATGCGCCGCCCGCGGGAAACCCTGAAGGTGGCTATCCCGCGCTCCCCGAAGAGGTGCCGGTGGATGATGAAGTCCAGGATGCACCCGTCGAAACTGAACGTTCGCCGGACCCGGGCTCCGAAACGTCGCCTGAACTGCCTGAAGACGACACGACATCTGACGGTGCGCCAGTCGATGCCGCCGATGACGCGGCTGATGCCGAGACCCCGATCGTGCTGGACCCGGACACGATGTACACCGCGCGAGGCCTGCACAACATCACGCTGATGTGTCACAACGTGCAGCAGACGCGCGCCAATCCGGATGATCCCGCATGGGATGCGAGCATTGCGAACATCTTCGGGAAGCATGCGTCGAAGATGGCGTGGGCGGCTGGCCTGACCGAGCTCGTCGGTGGCGTTCTGCTGTTGCTCGGCCTGTTCACATGGTTGTGGGGACTTGGCCTCGCGAGCACGATGGTCGTCGCGTTCTGGATGACATCGCTTCCGATGATCGCCAACATTGACGGCGGCATATTCGGCGTCGCGATTCCGGGTCAGTTCAACACGCTGTACATCCAGCTCGCGTTCTTCGTGATGTCGTTCGGGTTGGTGTTCACAGGTGCGGGACCGATCAGCCTCGACCGCGTGATCTTCGGCCGGGTGAAACCGTCGCACGTCATCGACGACTGACCATCACGGCGCGATGCGTCGTTCGAGCGCAATGAACTGCGGTTCGTAACGCGGACCGCCGAGCGTGCTGTCCATTTGGCGCAGCTTGGCGATCTGTGGGCGGATCTTGTGGACATTCCGACCGGTGCGTTCGAGCAACTCCAGCATGCGGAGCTGCGCGAGCCAGTACGTTGAGCCGCCTTCGGTTGGTCCGGTGGCCGACAGCCGGCGATACAGCCGCATCGCGTTCGCGGCGTCATCGTTGCCAGCGTTGTCGGCATCAGCCGAGAGAAAGAAAAGGCATTCTGCGCGTCCGACCAGCAGTTCCTGGGCACTGGGATAGCGTTCGAGCATGGCGTCGTATCGAAGTCGAGCACGTCCGTACAGGCCGGCTGCGCGTTCGCCATCGGCGAGGGCGAGCGTCAATGCCGGCGACGCAGCGGGCACGACTTCGGCGATGAGCTCCGTCAGCGGCCGGATGTCGTTCTCCGCCATGGCGCTTGCATCATCGACGCGCCGTTGGTCGAGGAGTTTCTCGTACGAGTCATTGAGGTTCCGGAGCATCGGGAGCACAACGGCGGGGACACGATCAGGTGCTGCCTGTGCGAATTCGCGCAGGGCATCACGTGACGCCGTGATTTCGTTCAGCTCACGATGGGATTGGATCTTGATGAACAGCGCACGGCCGAGTTGGTCGGCGGGCAGTTGCCCGTTCTGCACGCGTGGTGACACCAGCGCCAGCGCTTCGCGGTACCGCGCGAGTTCCAGCAATGCGTCCGCATCGAGCAGATCGAGTTCATCAAGGACGTACTGTCGACGCTGGCGTTCATCCTCATCGGTGGCGGCGGCAAGGCTACGTTCGACGGGTGGGCGCACCGTGCGTACTTCGTCCTGCACTTCGCGCAGCCGGTACAGGCGATCAATGTCATCGCCGGCTTCGGCCCAGGCTCGACGTGTACGAACGCGGAGGATCTGCGCATCGCCCCAGCGTTCAGCATTCGGGGTGACGGTCCGGAAGTGATTGATCGCGTCCATGAAACGGGACTCATCGAGCGCCAATTCGCCAGCCCCGATGCGCCATCGATTGATCGAGTCGACGTTTGGATATCGCGTGAGCATGAGATCGAGCGCTTCGCGGTATCGCGCTCGTTCGGCTTGGTTGCCGTTGCTCGCGCGGTCGAGGGTGGCGGCGAGCCTGACCGCGAAATCCATGGCGAACTCGGCGTTCCGTGTGGACGGGAAATCACGGGCGATGCGTAGATACGTATCCGCCGCGTCGTCCCAGCGTTCCATTGCACCGTCGTGTTCGGCAAGCATGAACAGTGCATCGGCCTGCTCGGCGTGGCTCAATCCTGGCAGGGCAAGCAGGTCGCGAAGTCGTTCGCGTCCCGCGGATGCAGTCTCGGTCTGCGCAAGTTCGCGGCGAGCCCGCGCGAGCGTGACGAGCGTTGGCGTCGATTCCGCGGGGACATCGATGGTCATCAGCGTGGCGAGCCGGTCGATCGTGAGTGCGCGAAGCTGTTCGCGTTCAGCGTCATTGACGGCCCGAAGCAGATCAAGATATGGCTGGTAGACCGCTCGTAGGGTCGACGCATCGTGCTGGTCGTGCGCCCGATGTTCCCACATCGCACGATGATCCGTATACGTGAGCCGGTAGAACAGGTCAGCGTCTTCGAGTGCGGCGGCGAATGTACTGAGGTCATCGATCGCTGCGGATGCGCCATCTCGTTCGCCCGCCAGTGTCGCGCGAGCGAGGCGCGCCATGAATCGATACGACTCGGGGTTCGTGGTGTCGTTGAGCACGACATCAAGTCGCGAATTCGCATCGGCGTACTGTTCGAGTTGTATGAGCGCGATGCCGGCATACAACTGACTCAGGCTCACTTGCCGGCCGCCCAGGCGCATCGCGAGCGGTTGCAGATCATCGACGGCGCGTTGGCAGAGGTTTCGACGGGTTGCATCGTCGTCAGCAAGCATGCCGGCGGTGAGTTGTGTCATGCCGCGAAGCAATGGAATGCGGCGTTCACGTTCTTCGGTCTCGTAGCGAGGCCGCAACGTGGTATTGCCCGGAGCAATTCTCGTGAGCGTTCGTGCGATCTCGACTTCTGCGTCGCGTAGCAAATCTTCAACCGACGTGACGACACGCTGTCCGCGTTCGCGCTGTTCCGCCGTCGGGATGCCGAACATGATCGTGATGTCGGTCCCATCGCCTCCGAGAAGATCAAAGATGAGATCTGACGCCTGGTCGACGATCCAACGCGGTCGCCTGACGTCATCGCGCTCGCGGTCGAGCAGTTCGGCGCGACGAGCGAGTACGGCTTCCACCGCCCGTTGGCGCTCGGCGGGTGTCAATGTCGGGTCAGCGGCGACGAGGCGTGCGCGCGCAATGTCATATAGCGCGGCGGTCGTCTCATCGGTCGCAGGATGCATCGTGATGTAGGATTCGAGTACATCGGGCAGCCGAAGGTCCACGATGCCGCGCAGGTAGGATTCGACGTCGAGTTGTTCATCGATCGATTGCGCCGGCGCGAGCATGGCGCTGCCGGCAAGGACAAGCGTGGCGATCATCGCATGCTTCATCATTGCGGTTTCGCCAGCGTGATGTTGGAGTACGACGCACGAACGACGGCGTTGAACGCTTCGACGGTGTGTTCCCAGCGTGTCGTGCGCCCGGGGATGATGATGATGGGGTGATCAGCTCGAAACAGGCCGCCGCCATTCACATCATTGATCTGGACGGACTGCAGCTGGTCAAAGAGGTCATCAAACGTGCCCGGCTGGTCGTACGGCCCTTCCATGACCAGGCGATAGCTCGTTGCGCCTTCGCCGAGCGTTGCGACGCGAATGCGCAACGGCTCTTCATCGATGTCGAATGGATCGTCGATGGCATCCGACGACATCTGCTTGGGCAGATCGAGCCGGAATACCTCTTCGCCGACCTTGAACTCCGTTGCGACCATGAAGTACACGAGCAGAAGGAACACGACATCGATCATCGACGTCAGGTTCAGACCGAGCGTGGCATGCCCGCGCGCGCGTCGGCGTGGTCGAGCGACGAGGTCATCTGATCGAATGGTGCGAGCAGGGCGCAACTCAGGATTCTCCGATCACGACAAGGTTGATGCGAGGGACGACGTCGCCGGCGGCGGTGGCGGCATCGGAGATCGTCTGCATCACGGGTTCGATGTGCTGATATTCGGTGGATCGATCGGCGCGAAGGTTGACGCGAAGTGACTGGTTGCCGCGATACAGCGCGATGAGGTTGGCGCGGAGCGCAAGGCGACCATCATCGTTCGGCGGGAAACTGTTGCTCCCGAGTCGATACGAATCGAGTCCGCCGTCCACATCGGGGACGAGGTTGATAACCGCGCGCTGCTCGTCGGCCATGCGCTCGGATGCGGGGCTCGCGGGTTCAACCAGCTCCATCGCGACGTTCTCGACCTCCACGATCTGGGAGACGAGGACGAAGAACACGATGAGCAGGAACGTGACGTCGATCATCGGCGTCAGGTTCGCGTTGATACTCGTGGGACCGCGTTGGTAACCGGCACTCATCCGCGTGCAGCCTCCGGATGGGCTGACGGTTGCGGCGTGGGCTGCGCGGTCGGGCGCGCGCCGGGCGTATTCACCGTTGGCCGAAAGCGGCCGAGTTGACGCTCAATCGTGATGGCGGCTTCTGTAGTCAGTTCATCGACACGGTTGCGCAGAATCGCGTATGCCGCGAGTGCGGGGATGGCGACGACGAGTCCCCAGAAGGTCGTCGTCAACGCCGTGCCGATGCCGCCCGCGAGCAGGACAGGATTCGCATTGCCGCCTGAGATCACGATGGCCTGGAACGCGAGGATCATGCCGTATACGGTGCCGAAGAGTCCGATCATGGGGCTGACCTGGCCGAGCACGTTGAGGAATTCGAGTCGGCGGAATCGAATCGTGGTCAGTTCATCAGCGGTCTGTTCGAGTCGGCGCATCATCGCGCCAAACCCGTGACTGGCTTCTTCCAGCGTGTCATGCATCACGCGTCCGTAGAAGCTCTTGTCCTGAGCGGCGAGCTGCATCACGTCTCGATACTTGCCTTCGCGAATCAGATCATCGACGGCATCGATCAACGTCGGCGGCAGGATCGATCGCCGTTGGTTGAGCCACGACATCTGTCCGATGAGCCCAAGGCTCACCATGTTCAGGCAGATCAGGAACCAGATAACGAGGCTGCCGATGATCTCAAGTGACTTCTCGCCGTCGGGATTCGTTCGACGTGAGAAGAGAAACGCACTGGCAAAACTCTCGCCGCCGGCCTGCGCACCGTCGGTCGTGCCATCCTGTGCGAACGCCAGCGATGCGGTCATGCCGAGGGCAGCGCCGATGAGGAGGATCATGAGAAATCGTCGCGTGGAAATCATGCTGCGTCCTTATGACCGACCGCGGCGGTCGTCGGTGTCCTTCTGAAGTTGTCGTGCGCGCCGGGCAAGTGTGTCGTTCCGGATCTGGCCGGCGACGATCTCTGCCCGAACGAGAAGTCGATGTGCGGATTCCTCATCCTTACGCACGCGTCGCTCAATGAGCGCGAGCTCGATCAAGGCGCGCACGCCGGCAATCGAAGTCGGTTCGTGAATCGCGGCCTGGCTGAATCGGACCGCGGCTTCGTCAGTGCGGCTCACGCCGTTGAGCGCGATGCCGTACTGCACAAGGAATCGACTGATCGATCGTCCGCCCGGATCAGCGGCGATCGCATCGCACCGCGCGATCGCTTCGGCGTACTGCCGGGCTTCGAGCAGCGCATCCAGCGCATCGGGTTCGAGATCACTGGCATCACCATGCTGTCCGCGTGTCGGGTTCTCCGGCATGGACGGCAGGCTGGCCGCGCCAACGTCAAGGGCGTTGATCTCGTCTCGCGTCAGGCCGCTGAACGTGGTCGTCCGACGCGAATCGTTGACGCCGCGCAATCGAGGCTGAAGTGTCGATTGCATCCGTCGAATCGCGAGTTGGAGGTTCGCGCTGCGGACGGTCCGCGCCGCCCGATCGAGCTGTTCAGCTGCTTCATGGAGCGCCGCGGGCGATGTCTCATTCATCGGGCTGTCCGGCTCAAGTTCGGACCACACAGGATGATCATCCAGCGCATACGCTGCGGCCGCATGACTGGCCGCCTGAACGTAGTCGCCGCGCCGGTCATGCAACTGGGCGAGGCGCACGTGTAACCAGAGTCGACGTTGCTCACGGTCGGTCGTTCGCATCAGTGCCTTCAGCAAGCTGGCGATGGCAGCGTCATCGTTGCGTTCGGCGGCAAAGCGCTCG
>JBCCFX010000174.1:0-8609 GCA_039029515.1 Planctomycetota bacterium | reverse complement strand
CGTGCGCAATACCGAAAAAAGTCACATTCTGTTCGCAAAAGCGCACGCCTTGCGCGCGCAATCCGTTCGTTCCGCCCCATAGGTAGAGGCATCACTCGCGCCTGACCCACACACCGGCACTCGACGAACGGATCAACCATCATGGCATACGAACTCTCAGGGTTCGAAGACATCGCATTGGATGACGGTCGCCTGCGATCACTCATCGCTCGACATGAACGCTGCGCCGTCCCCTATCTCTCACGCCTCTGGATGTACTTTCGAAACCCCCTGCACGCGCCCGACACCGCCGGCGGCTCGGCCGGCCCGCCGGCACAAGCGGTTGGACTGCCCGATCGACTTCGCACACCTGCGCACGGGACCAATGCGCCACGCGAAGTCGTCATCGAGAACGACATCGCCTGGCGCGTGCAGACGTTGATCGACTTCATGTTCCCCGAACCACCCGCCATTGTGTCCGCGGCACGCGACGCTGACACGCGGATGACCATCGACACCATCCTCGCGGATGTCATGGCCGCGAACGGCGGCGCAACCCTCTGGCATAACGCCGCCATGCTCGGCTCGATCTACGGCCATGTCGATTTTCTCGTCCATGCGCACGCCGGAACAACATGCGCCTCGACGCGCGATGCCGCGATCGACGCCGTCCGCATTGATCTCGTCGATGCGCTGCGCGGCATTCCGATCCTCTGCCCGACCGATTACCGACGTCTCGACGGCTACATCCTGCGCTACGAACGAGAAACATCACACCACCGCACGCACGCTGATGCGACGTCGCGCGTCCTGAACGAGGACGGCACGCCATCACGAGTGACGGTGACGGAGATCTACTCGGCCACGCACGCACAGGTCTATGAAGATGAAGTACTCGTGCGCGATGTGCGACACGGCCTGGGGCGCGTGCCGGTCGTCCATGTGCAGAACATGAACCAGCCGTTGCGGTACGCGGGACTCAGCGATGTGGAGCCGCTGATTCCGCTGCAGGATGAATTGAACACGCGATTGAGTGACCGGGCGAATCGCGTCACGCTCCAGAGTTTTCGCATGTGGTTAGGCAAGGGCATTGAACAGTTCGTGGATCGACCTGTTGGCCCCGGTCAGATGTGGATGACGGACAACCCCGAAGCGTCGATCGAATCGTTCGGCGGCGATGCAGGGTGTCCCAGTGAACTCGCGCACATCCTGGATGTCCGCGAAGCGATGGACAAGGCGTCAGGCGTCGCGCCGGCTGCGGCAGGACATATCCAGTCGCGCGTCGGCAACCTGACGTCGGAGAATGCAGTACGCATCAGCCTCCTGGGAACGATCGCGAAAGTGAATCGCAAACGAGTGACGTATGAACAGGGCATTCGGAACCTGTGCGCCATGGTGCTGCATGTGCTCGATGCACACGGCATCCTGCGCACACAGGAATCAGATCGCGCGGTGAACGTGATCTGGTCCGATGCCCTGCCGCCTGACGAATCACGACGCATCGAAGATGCGCTCAAGAAGGCGGAACTCGGCGTACCCACCGCGACGCTGCGATCTGAACTTGGCTACCCCGACCGGCCTGACGACCGCAACGATGCGGCGTAGGCACACACATCTGACAGAAGGAGATCACACATGGAACTGCGAGCAGTTGCGGATGACATCACAGCGCACACGGACAACGCCGAACCATCGCTGGCGTTGACCGACGACGGTGAACGCATCGTGAATATGGGCTACATCCGCGCCCTTGATGATGCCCTGTTCCGCGCAGGGATCATCGACCTCGAAGCCGGACGATTGGTTGCGGAACAAGCCTGGTCCGAACGGCCGGACGACGATGCGGAAACCATCGTCAACCGACTCTGCCTACGCTCACCCGCCCTGTTCGGGCGCAACGCCACAACCACCGGCGTGGCCGCTCCACATATCGAACCGTCCGATGCCAATGCTCACGCCAACCGAGCCATGCACGTCGCCGCCGACAAAGCACGCACCACCGGCGACCGCACATCCGTCCTCGAATTCATGCGCCTGAAACGACGAGCATGATCGAGAACGCATGAGCCACAAGAAGGGCGGGGGCTGTGCCCCCGCCATCACGACAAACGAATAACGACGAACGAATAACGGTTTACGAAAGGACATGCATGGCATTTACGGGTAAAGCAACGTTCAGCGCCGGCAGCACCCTGCCTGAACTCGCGGAAGACGTCAGCGATGTCGTCTCCATCATCTCACCCCACGAAACACCACTGCTCGACCATCTCGGCGATGCGCCGCGACAGGCGACCAGCACCGTGCACGAATGGCTTGAAGACACACTGCTGCCGAACACCGATACCGTCGACGATGACTCCATCGCCAACGGCATGACCGATGCGATCATTCGCGTCGCGAACATCGATCGCTTCAAAGTCGGTGATCAGATTCAGATCGGGGCCGGCGAAGAAGTCATGCTCGTGCTCGCGGTGAACGCGTCAGAGATTGCACTGCAACGCCAGTACGGCGGCACAACCGCAACCGATATCGCCGACGGTGTACCAATCACGATCCTCGGCAACGCCGCACTCGAAGGTGACGCCGCACCCGTCGCGCGATTCACCAATCGCATTCGACGACAGAACTACACACAGATCTTCACCAAGTCCGTCGAAGTCTCGGGCAGCCAGCAGGCCGCACAGACACTCGCGATCGCCGACGAGATGGACTACCAGGTGCAGGAACGACTGCGCGAACTGATTCGCGATCTCGAGAATTGCGTCATCAACGGCGTCGCCTCGACGACCGCGCCGCAAGGCGACATGACCGTCCGACGCACGATGCGCGGCATCCTGCCTGCCATTGAAACCAACGTCTTCACGCCCGGCGATGGCACCGTCCCCGATGGCGCAGGCACCAACGATGACCTCCTGACCGAACCCATGCTCAATGCCGCACTCCGCGCTGTCTGGGCGCAAAGCTCCGGGACGATCGACACCATCGTGTGTGGCGGCTTCCAGAAACGTCGCATCAACGAGTTCATCGCATCGAACCAAAGGTTTATCGATCGCGAAACGACGTACCAATCGCTCGTGCATGTCTACGAGTCAGACTTCGGCGTGTGCCGGGTCGTGATGAGCCGCTGGCTCCCGACCGATGCACTGCTGCTGCTCGACAGCTCGCGCATTGACGTGCTCGCACTCCAGAACCGGAGCTTCACGCGACACGCGCTCGCGAAGACCGGCGACGCAGAGAGCGCACAATTGATCGGCGAGTACACGCTCGAAATGCGCAACGAGAACGCCCACGCGTGTATTCGCGGCCTGGGTCTGGCAGCGTAAAGGAATAAGCGCGGTGGGCTGTGGACCGTTGGCTGTTGGTATCGGTGTTGATGGAAGTCTTCGCGACGTGAACGGGGACCATGACTCGTTCGCGCTGATGGGCAGGCCGACAGGCCCGCCACCAACGTCATCAGCGCATGACGTCGTGTTCGACCACCATGAACACCATCTTCTGTTCCCTCTGACTCATGTCCTGATTCGTACATGTTCCTTCACCCTCGTCAATGGTTTCACAGCCCCCGCTTCTGTCCTCCTCCCTCTTCCCTTTTCCCTTTTCCCTTTCCCCCCATCCCTACACCCATGATCATGACCTGGATTCGTGACGTCGATCTCGCGCGCATGGACGCATCGCTCTTTCTTGATGCCACCACGCTGCCCACCACACTTGTCAATGTCGATGACGCCAACATCGCCGGCACTTCACTCACGTCTGACACCGCGTCGTTCATCGCCGTCGATGTCCAGCCCGGCTACATCGTCTGCACGTCCGTGATGGTCCTTGAAGTTGTCGAAGTCCTCAGCGATACCGAACTGCGCGTCAGCCGGCTGCGCTGCGAAGACCTCGCCGACCTCCGACCCGCACCGCCGCAAACGATGGGCAAGGCACGCATCGCAACCTTTGAACGCACCATCACGGATGTCGAATACGCACTCTTTGAACGCCTCGGCGTCGATGCGACAACCACGAATCGACCCGAATCACTTCGCCGGCTGCTCACGCTCGAAGCACTCGCACGCATGTTCGAAGCCGAAGGTGCCAACCGATGGTCCGCCGAATCCCTCACCACACGCGGCCGGTACTACCGCACCCTCGCGACCGAAGCCGCTGCCCTGATTCAGGAAGATGAACCCGTCCGCAATCGCCCCGGCGTCAGCCAACTCCGCCGACGATGACGTGACGAACCGCACAGGAGACGAGATGATGTCCGTGGAACTCGTGCAGGCATTGACCCAATTCGGCCCCGCCGGGCTGATCGGCGTCCTCTGGCTGCTGGAACGACGCGCCGCCACCACACGCGAGCGTCAATTGGATGAAGCGCACCGCGAACTCTGCCATGAACAGACTCGCGGCGCAGAACTGACCCGGCTCGTGCAGGAACATACCGCCGCACTCGCGGGTCTTCAGGAAGCACAACGACGCATGGCCGACCTGCTGCTTCGACTGGATGATGAACGCTGGACGAAATACCGGCAGAGCGCCGACGAAGGATGAGATGGTGACGCGACAACGATGGCGAGGACGTGGCATGGTCACAGCGCTCAGCGCGCTGACCCTTGTCGCGTGCTCGCCATCCGCGTCCACCACCCCCAAACCGGTCACCGCCGCCGGACCGTCGATGTCCGCACCGGGCGTCACCAACGGCGTACCCAGCCCCGGCAACACCCTGCTCACCAACGACAGCAATGACGCCCAGGCCTGGCCGTTCTGGCCACGCTCCATGCGAATCCATCCGCTCACGCGCTACGTCCGCGAAATGCCGAGCAACCGACTGCTGCTCGAACTCCGGGTCGAATTCCTCGATGAGGATGACCACACCTGCAAAGCATTCGGACGCGTACGCATCGATCTGCACGACCGACAAGGCGGTACCGCCGGCGTCGCCAGCCTCGTCACCTGGGAAGTCGATCTCACCGACCTCATCACCAATCGCGAACGCTACGACGTCGTCACCCGCACGTACCTCTTTCTCCTCGGTATCTCCGATGAGGAACGGCCCGGACAACCCGAAATTCGCGTGTACTACATGTCCGAAGACGGCGAACTGCTCGAAGCATCCGCCGTGCTGACATCAGGTGACGAGTAAGTTGAGAAGGCCACGGTCAGGCCGCAGATGACACCGTTTCAACCCGCGAATACTGATCGAGGTTGAACACCACGATCTCGCCGTCATCCAGACGAAGCTCCAGACGGTCCAGCCATAACTGGTCGTCCTTCGCGTGCGCGAACCATGAACCCGTCTTCGTCTGCTGAAATCGCGTGATCACGCCTTCCGCCGTGGTCACCCACGTCTGGTCACGATGCGGCATCTGCTGGGTCACGCGGACCCGCGAGCCGGGAGCAGGAAGTTTCGTCTCAAGCGCCATGACCGAAGTGTAACAGGCGAACCCCCGGGAAGCGATGGCTCAGGCCACCGCTTCCGGCACCGCCAGCGGCGCCGGCCCCAAAGCCACGATCGTGAACGCCTCAGGCACACGCCGAGCGAGGTACGCGTTCAGGTCGTCATGCGTGATCGCATCGACCTCCGCCGCAATGTCCGCCAGCGTTCGCGTTCGACCCAGACGGAACCAGTCACCCGACAACGCCGCCGATCGCGCCGTCGTTGACTCCCCCGCCATCACCAGCGAACTCTTCATCCCGATGACCGCACGATGAAACTCGTCCGCCGATACACCCTCTTGCATCCGGTGGATCTCACGCAGGCTGACATCCAGCGTCTCCTGCGCCCGCTCCGGCGTCGTCCCCGCGTAGAACGAAATCCGACCCGTATCACGCCCCGCGCGATAACTCGCACCAACGCTGTAACACAACGAACGCTTCTGACGAACCTCAGTAAACAGACGACCTGACGATGACTGCCCGAGCACATGCACGCCGAGCCGCTCCAGCATCGTGTCCTGATCCACCGCACTCGGGGCGTCGTACGACATCCCGATGTGAACCTGCGCACTGTCCTGCATCACATGGTGCGAACCTCGACGCGGCTCGTCCGTCGCCGCCGGCTCCGTCGTCGTACCGCTCCAGCCGCTCAGCAATGACTCGAGCTGATCAATCGTGCGCTCCGGATCAACGTCGCCTGCCAGCGAGAGGATCGACTTCGACGGGTCTGTTCGCCGCGCATATGACTGCACGATCGCCTCGTGCGTCGCACTGCTCAGCACGTCAGCCTCGCCGTACCCCGCCCGATTGAACGGCGCCGCAAGGTGGTTCTCCCGCACTTTCAACATCACCAGATGCCGAGGATCATCATCCAGACCCTGCAATGTCTGCAGACACAGACTCCGAATCGGCTCCAGATCATCCGGCTCGAACCGGGGACGCCGCACAACATCCACCAGCAATGGCAACGCCTCCGCCACCCGCGATCCGACCATCGTCGCCGACAGATGCATGTGATGCGTCCCCACCGATGCATGACGCTGCACACCCAGTCGATCCAACGCATCGCTGTGCGACCGGCTGTCAAGATCGCCCGAACCGCGAAACAGATACTCGCACAGCATCGACGCGAACCCGTCCTCGTGCGCGCCATCCGTCGCCGCCCCGATCGGCAGCAACCACCGCATCGCGACCGACGACACCGATGGCACCCGCTCAATCAACACTGGCATGCCGCATGACAGAGTCCTGATGATGTGCGTGTCGGCAGTCACGGGAAGCTCCTCAGAAGGTGGATGGCCTCGCATGATACGTCCGCCCGCGACGCACGTCGTGTCCGAGAACACACCTTCACGACCAGCACGACACGAGAGGAACGCAAAGGTTCGCATCCTCGCCCCGCCATCCCGAACCACCACCCGTATTCCGCTGGCAACGGCACCGGACGCATCAGACCATCACAACACGTCGGAGGCACGCGCGAGGACTCCCCATGCGCACCGTCCTGAACTGGCTTGGCCTGCTCGTCGTTCTCCTCGTCGCCGCAGGCATCATCATGCACGAACTGCATCAACGCGCTCGCACGTCCGATCATCGCATCGATGCGAGGCTGGAACTGCGACGCATCGAACGCCAGCTCACGCTGCAGTCCGAACTGCTGCGACGACGCCAGGCTGAACGCGCGTATCCACTGACCATCGATCCCACATGGTTCCCCGATGGCGCACCGCTGAACCCGATGCTTGATCTCGATCGACCATGGATGGAAATCGCCTCTGTCGATGAACGCTTCCTGCTGCATCCCATCGATCGCGTGGCCACCACATCTGAGACCGCGATGTACTGGTACAACCCGTATCTCGGCATCGTGCGCAGCCGCGTCCCGCAAGGATTCGACGATCACGATGCGATTGCGTGCTACAACGATGTGAACGATGTCGATGTCTCGTCGCTCACCGGCGAGATCCGACACCTCGCACTCACCGAAGCACGGTGATTCACCCATCCGGATGAATGGATGAAGCGATGACGTCGTCCATGTCGTACATGCCCGGCGATTGCGTCGCGAGCCAGCACGCCGCATCGATCGCACCGCGCGCGAACACGTCACGATCGTGACACTCATGACGCATGGAGAGCGTTTCATCGCCAAGTGTGAACGTCACGACATGGGTGCCAATCGTGTCGCCGGCGCGAACAACGTCCGTTTCCGCGTCGGAAATGGAAGGAAAACCACAATCATTCAAAATTTTTCGTAGCACGCGCGCGGTGCCCGATGGCGCGTCTTTCTTGGCGTGATGATGGGCCTCTGACAGCCGCACATCCGCGCGCTGCGCAAGCCGTTCTGACGCGTGCACGAGCAGCACGCGAAGCACCGCCATACCCATTGATGTATTGGGCGCGAACAGCACCGGGACATGCGAACTCACCGCGCGCATTCGGTCTTCGGTTGACGCGCGCAATCCTGTTGTTGCGATACAAACGGGGATTTTGAGGTCGTGAGCCTCGTTTATCGCGCGCAGCGCGCCGTGATCGGACGTCACGTCAATCAGCACCACCGGCGCCGCCGCACGCGAAACCAACGCGCTGCACGACTGCTCCCGATCCCACGCATACACCGACGCGACACGCGCATCCGATGACGCCAACGCAACGATGCGCTGCCCCATCCGGCCACGCGGACCATGCACGACCAGATCAACGCGCGAAGCGTGCGAAACAGTCGCATCAGGTGTCGCACCAGCAAAATCTGTCAAGTGTCTTCCAATCAGCGGCCGATAGAGGTAAAAATTTTTACCGTGGACGATCGACTCGTGCCATTGCAGCCTTTGTGATCGTTCGTCCTCCTGAAGAGCGCTGCGTTCTCTTCTGCTCCGACATGCTAGCAATCACAGGAGATCACAGTCATGGCTAAAAAGCGCGCCACGAGGAAGAAGGCCACGCGTCGCAAGACGACGCGCAAGAAGGCCACACGTAAGAAGTCGACCCGTAAGAAGGCGACACGCAAGAAGTCGACCCGTAAGAAGTCGACCCGTAAGAAGTCGACACGCAAGAAGTCGACCCGTAAGAAGGCCACTCGCAAGAAGTCGACCCGCAAGAAGGCCACTCGCAAGAAGTACATTTCTTGATTCAATGACTTGCCATCCCATTGATTCAATGACTTGCCATCCTATTGTGCTGACGCATCAAAGACTACTCTTACTTTGGTG
>JBCCFX010000173.1:0-8706 GCA_039029515.1 Planctomycetota bacterium | reverse complement strand
CGCCGCCGATGCACCCTCCCCCTACCCGCGCGCGCGGGAGGCGGCCGCCGCCGGCGTCCACAAGATTCGCCTGAACCCCGGCAACATCAGCGACCGTGATCAGGTCAACAGCGTGATTGATGCCTGCAACGGCGCCGGCATTCCGATCCGCGTCGGTGTGAACGAGGGCTCGATCATCGAACGCAGGGACAAGCAGCGTCGGCTGAAGGAACTCGGTGAGTTCTTCAGCGAACATCGCCACGGTCATCTCATCGCAATCATGATCACCAAGCTCGAAGAGTACATTGACATCTTCGATGCGCGCGACTTCCACGACATCGTCATCAGCGCGAAGTCCATGGATCCGGCGCTAGTCATCGACATCTACACCGAGATCTCCAAACGCTTCGACTACCCGCTGCATCTTGGGGTGACGCACGCCGGCCCGAAGGAAACGGGCACGATCCGCAGCGTCGTCGCGCTGGGCACACTGTTGTCCAACGGCATCGGCGACACCATTCGCATCAGCTACGCGAACGACCCCATCTACGAAGTCGAAGATGGCCTCGAACTCCTCTACTGTCTGAACAAACGCGAACGTATCGGCGCGGAACTCATCGCCTGTCCGACGTGTGGTCGAATTCAGGTTGATCTCTTCACACTGGTGCAGGAAGTGCGCGCGAAGCTCGCCGACGCCATTGACGTTCCGATCAAGGTCGCGGTGATGGGCTGCGTGGTCAACGGCCCGGGCGAAGCAGAAGGCGCCGATGTCGCGGTGTTCGCGGGTGATCGTCGCGGCATTATCTACGTGCAGGGCGAACGCGTCGCCAACGTCAAGGAGGAAGAGATCCTCGACCGCCTGCTGGAAGAATGCATGACCTTCCAGGAACGTGTACGACGCGGCGAAGCGAAACTCGGCGAGAAGGTTGTCGAGATCGTGCCGCCTGACCCGATCGGAGAACTGGGCAGCGGCGTCGAGAAGATTCGCGCCGGCGATGTGGAGCAGATTTCCATTGGACGTACGTGATGCACCAGGTGTGGCCGTTCGATGGGTGGAAGGCGCCGTCTACCACTCCGTCTGTCTCCTCGCGAGCGCACTGACGCTCGTCGGGTGTGGCAGCGAACAAATCGTCAATCCATCCTTCCCGATCACGACGGATGATGCACGATCAGAAATGCGGCTCATGCAGGACAACCGTGTGCAGTTCGAGCGGCCGGTCGTTGTGCTCGGTGGCATCCATGATCCCGGCGTCGCAGCGCCGCATATCGCGCGCGTCATTCGGCGCACCGGCACCGAAGATTCACGCGTCATCAGCATCTCGTTCCTGACGACGTGGACGTTCGATCAATGTCGCAATCGTGTGATCAAAGTGCTCGATCGCGAGTTCGGCGAGAACGGTGAGCCGTTCACCGGCGAGGTCGATGTTGTCGGCATGTCCATGGGCGGACTCGTCGGCCGATACTCCGCGATCCCGCGCGACGACGGTCGACGTATTCGCATTCGCCGCATGTGCACGATTTCGTCGCCGCATCGTGGCGCCAAGCTCGCCTGGCTCGGATTCTTCGATCCGCGCGCCCACGACATGAAGCCTGGCTCGCCGTTCATGGTTGCGCTGGACGATGCGCTGCTCAATGATCCCTACGAGATCGTGCCGTACGTCCGTCTGACCGACTGGATCGTGGGCGAACAGTATGCCTCGCCGCACAACCAGACTGTGTACTGGCTTTCAACGCCGTTCCTCGAAGGCGCGCACGTCGCCGCGCACCGTGACCCGCGAATCCTCGGCGACATCTGTCGTCGCCTTCGCGGCGAAACTCCATTTACGGTTGATCCGCCGACACCATTGCCGTCGGACGAACAACCGACGAACAAGGATGCTGCAATGCCACCTGCGGATTCCCTGGCGCAGTCGTCGACTACAGACTCCTAGAATACGACCATGCAACGACGCAATGCTTCGTCATCGGGATTCACGATCGTCGAGATGCTCGTGGTCATCGGCATCATGGTTGCGCTGCTCGCGATCCTTCTGCCGGTCGCCAACGGCGTGCGCAAACGCGGATTCAAGGCGCGCGAACTCAGCGATCTCCGCCAGGTGGGTATCGCGTGGAATGTCTACGCCAACAGCCACAACGATGCGATGCTGCCCGGCTACATGCAGATCGAAGTGCAGCGGCAATGGGAACTCAAGTACAACTATCCCGACGGCACGATCATGGAACCGGCCGCAATCGGCTACGCCGTCGGCAGTCCCAACACGACCGGACCGTGGACGTGGCGACTCCTGCAGTACCTCGATTACAGCCATCAGCTGATCCGCGGTTATGCCGGCGAAGAAGCGGATTCACTCTCGCTGCAGAAGAATGCGGAGTTGATCGCCTTTGAACCGGCGTTCGGTTACAACGCATTTTACTGTGGCGGCTGGTGGCAGGCTGATGCCAGCATGGGCATCACACCACACGCGCGATATTCGCGCGATGTGCAGACGCTGACCGGGCGCGATGCCATGCCCGTCGCGCGCACGATCCCACAAGTGCAGCGCCCGACAGAGATGATCGTGTTTGCATCAAGTACGCGCGGCCCGGTCAACACGGTCGACACGACCGATGCGCAATCCAATGACGCCACTAATGCCAAGACCTATGCAGGTCGACTGCGCATCAATGATGAGATGCCTGGATTCCATGTCATTGTGCCGCCAAGACTCGCAGACAGACCGCAATGGAGTGATGTCGCAGGCGATCCGGCGGAAGTTGCGGTGCTCGACGATCGCTACGGTGTGCCCGTCGGACGCTACACCGGCACGGTCCCGCAATTGCGCGTTGACCTGAGTGTTGATGCAGAGTTGCCCGGCACGATGCAGGACATGCGCAAATGGACCATCGCCGCCGACAGCGCTGATTGGTCACACACCGACACGCAGGTCACCGTCCCGGACTAAACCGGCTCGGCATGCCGGCTCGAAGTCATCGTTACTTCGTTTGCTGTTCCTGTGCCTGCTTGAGCGCTCGACGCATCATCACGCGAATCTTTCGCATCTCTCGCGGCGTGACCGCTGACTCATTCAGGTCCACAGCGATCGCGCGATACCACGTCACATCACCGGCTTCGTAATCGAGCTGTTCGATCAGACGCTTCTCAAGATCCTGCATGTGACCCGCGCCGTACAGCACCGCAACTGACTTGATCTGCGGCTCATCCGCGATCAACTCGGTCAGATCGTCAACGACGACCTGATTGCGCTCGTTGATGATGACATCCATGAAGCCATCGCCAAGCTGTCCCATACTCGCGTCGAGCAGCGACTCGTCGCTCAACATTTCAATCAGGACGACCTTGAACGTATCGGTCAGAGCGCCATCCATGAATCGATCAAATGACTTGATCATTCGAAGGACCGCTTTGACGAACTGTGCCGGCAGCGATGAACCCGCCATCGTGTCGCCGAGCAGGTCGAACTCCAGGCCGCGCGCTGCGAGTGAGCGTTCGACCTGATCAATCGCCATATCGCTGCAGCGCCAGTTCTCGGCGCTGTAGTCGAGCGCCTCAAGCTGGAAGCTGAGGTTGATCGCCTGCGCGAGCTGCATCTGCAGGTTGTCACCCTCGCCGGCCATCGCAAACGGCTCGATGTCGTCGGTGCTCTTCACGATGATGTCCGCGGCCGGTCCACGACCGCCGGGCTCGCCATCTTCGCCATAGCTGATGAGCGCAAACCCCCCGCCGTCATTGCCGGTGTGTCGATACTCGATCGGATTCGACCATGCATCGATGGCAGCGCGATCAACCCAATCGCCCATGCGAACGTCCTGCAAGCGCGACCACTTGCCGATCGCATTGATGGATGTCGGTGTCACGTTCTCTTCGACACGGATCGCCAGTCCGATGCTGGCGACAAAGCGCATCGCGGCTTCCGTCGACTTGACGCGTTCATCATGCGATGCGCCGCCCGCACCACCCGTTCCGGGCGGCGTCACGGATTCATAAAGCACCAGGTCATACGACGCGAGTGCATCCTGCAAGGCGTCATAGAATTCGGCATCCGCAATATGGGCCACACCCATCAGCGCCACGGTCGGACCGTCGCCATCTTTCTTGACGTACTCACGTGTCGCGATCTCCAGCGCGATCTCGGATCGATCCTCGGTTTCGTCCACGCGAAGAAACGGTCGTTCGATGTCGGCGGCCAAGGTGATCGGACTGAGTACCGCAGCCAGCGCAGCGGCATAACGAGATTGACGCATGACTTGACGCATGAAGAGTCTCACTGTGTTGTGGCCACCACCGACGGATTAGGCTTTGACTGCGCTGCGGTTGTGCCGGCATTCGGCGTCGACCCTGATCTCATGGCAGTCGTCGACGCTCCTTGTTGGGCAGCGGCGATCACGGATTCCATTCGACCGATCGCTCGGTCCACCTGGGTCTTGAACGCCATGTACGGAAACAGGGTGAAGATCGCGACGATCAGCCCCAGCGCGGTCGTCAGCAACGCCGCGGCGATCCCGCCTGCGACGTCACGAGGGTCAGTCAGGACATCCTGCGTTCCGAGCAGGCGAAACGACTGGATGATGCCGATCACGGTGCCGAGGATGCCGAGCAACGGCGCGGCGGTGATGATTGTGGACATCGTCACCATGAATCGATCAAATCGAGGTCGTTGTGCTTCGACCATCTCGATGGCCACCGCATCGGTCGCGCCGCGTTCGATCAGCCGCTGGGCGAGTGCCCCATACGGACTCCGATCACTCGTGGCGATCACGCGAGCAGCGCTCGAGTCACCCTCGCGAAAAGCATCGTTGAGCGACGCGAGTTGGCGGATTCGGCCCGGTCCGTGGGTCGAGAGCCAGAACCACAGCCGCTCGACAATAATCGAGAGACTGATGATGCTGAGCACGAGCAGCGGGATCATTACATACCCGCCGCGTTCGATCAGCATCGCGAGATCGTCATTGAGTCGCGGCAACATAGCGAGTCATGATACGCTCACCGAGGAACAGGGGTCATCGGGTCGCCTGTACAATCGTAGCAATGCATGCTGGCGTCACTGAAACGATGAATGATGTCCTCCGCGCTCTGACCGACGAGGTCAACGCCGCCCTCGAAGCATTCGCCGATGGCCCGCTCGTCCCACCCAATATGCGTGAGGCGGTTCGGTATGCCTTGCTCGGCCCGGGCAAGCGGCTCCGACCTGGCCTCGTGCTCCTGTGTGCGGACGTGGCCGGCGGCAGTCACGCTGATGCCCTTGCCCCCGCCGTCGCCCTCGAGTTGATCCACGGCTTCAGCCTCGTCCACGATGATCTGCCTGCGATGGACGACGATGACCTGCGTCGCGGCCGCCCCACGCTTCATATCGAAGCTGGTGAAGCCATGGCGATTCTGACCGGCGATGTCATGGTCTCGCTCGCAATGAGCCATCTCGCCCGTGCATCGATGAGCGACGATCGACGCGTCGCACTGGTGCGCGAGATCGCGGACGCCACAACAGCGATGATTCGTGGCCAGGTGGATGACACCCTCGGACGACAGGACGACGATCGCTCCTCCCGTGAGCAACTCGATCAGATTCACGCCGACAAGACCGCCGCGTTGATCATTGCATCCTGCCGATGCGGCGCGATTGCCGCGGACGCCGACGATGCCACCATCGAGGCGCTTGCCGACTATGGCGAGGCGATCGGCATGATGTTCCAGGCGGTGGACGATCTCCTCGATGAGACCCAGACAACTGAGCATCTGGGGAAGGCTTCAGGCAAGGATCAGAATCTGGGCAAGCTGACCGCGCCACATGTGCTCGGATTGGACGGCACGCGCGAACGTATCGCCGGCTATGAACGTAAAGCCCGTGAAGCCGTGGCACCACTCGGGCCGCGGGCCCGGCCGCTCCTCGATTTGGTGGCGTACATGGCAAATCGCACCCGATAGACCTAGGCTAGTGATACGGCGATTACGCCGCACCGTGGCCTGCTGATCCCCGGGCCACCAGAGGGAAGGAATCCCATGGATCTCACACTGCTTCCCGCGATTCAGAATCCTGCTGATCTCAAAGCCCTGCGCGTCGATCAGCTTCCGAAGCTCGCTGCCGAGATACGTGAAGCGATCTGTCAGCAGATCATGAAGAGCGGCGGCCACTTCGCCCCGAACCTGGGTGTCGTCGAGCTGTCGATCGCGTTGCACTACGTCTTTGAATTTGCGCACGACCGACTGCTGTTCGATGTCGGTCATCAGTGCTATCCGCACAAGTTGCTGACCGGTCGGTTCCCCATGCTCGGCAAGCTGCGCCAGCACGATGGCATGGCCGGCTTCCCCGCACCGCGCGAAAGTGAATACGACCTCTTCTCCGTCGGTCACGCCGGCACCGGCGTGTCGACCGCGGTCGGCATGGCGCGCGGTGACACGTTGCGCGGCGACGGATTCGATCCTGACACTGCGCCAGACGGTCGACGCGTCGTGACTCTGGTCGGCGATGCCAGCATCGTCAACGGCGTCGCGATGGAAGGACTCAATAACGCCGGCACGCTGAAGCGACAGTTCCTCGTCGTCCTGAACGACAACGGCATGTCGATCGCCAAGCCGCAGGGCGCCATCGCCAACTACCTCGATCGTGTGCGCGTCAACCCTGCCTACCGGCAGATGAAGCGCACAGCGCGCGATGTCGTGTCTCACCTTCCCGGCTCATCGCTCTTCGAAGAGATGTATCACCGAATGGGCGAGATCGCGAAGGATGCACTCTCCGAGGATGCATGGTTTGAGAAATTCGGCCTCATCACCGTCGGCCCGATCGACGGCCACGATTTGCCGTCACTGATCGACATGCTGAATGAGATCAAAGACTTTGATCGCCCGCTCGTCCTGCACGTGCACACGGTCAAAGGAAAAGGTTTCGACTTCTCGGAAGGCGATGCCACGACATTCCATTCGCCGAAACCGTTCCGCGTCGAGGGCTGTCAGGTCGAACTCGCGAGTTCCGGCCGCAGTTTCACGGCAGCATTCACCGATGCGATGCTCGACATCATGGAACGTGATGACAACGCCGTGGCCTGCACCGCGGCCATGCCCGATGGCACCGGCCTGACCAAGGTCATGTCGGCGTATCCGGACCGCACATGGGACACCGGCATCTGCGAATCACACGCGATGGACATGATGGCCGGACTGGCGAAGACGGGTTTCCGCCCGTTCTTCGCGGTGTATTCCACATTCCTTCAGCGTGCATTCGATCAGGCATTCCAGGAAGTCTCGCTGCAGGGTCTCGCGGTGCGTCTTTGCCTCGACCGTGCCGGCCTCGTCGGCGGCGATGGCGCCGTCCATCACGGTTTCTGCGACATCAGCATGCTGCGAGTTTTCCCGGATGCGACAATTCTTGCCCCAATGGATGAACCAAGCCTGCGCGCCGGTCTGGAGTTCATGCGCGAGTATGACACCGGCCTGAGCGCCATTCGATATCCGCGCGACAACGTGTCGCCGCGATTCGCGGATGCACCGTGTCCGCCGTTCGAACTCGGCAAGGCTCGGGCACTGCAACAGCACGCGACGCCGGACGCAGCCATCCTCGGACTCGGCGTGATGGCGATCGAAGCCATGAAGGCGGTCGACCAACTGAGCGGCGAGTATTCGGTTGATGTCTACGATGCCCGATTCGCACGTCCGGTCGACATCGATCTCGTCCGCACGCTGGTGGATCGCGACATTCCAATCATCACCGTGGAAGATCACGGCCTCGAAGGTGGTTTCGGGTCGTGCGTGATCGATGCGTGCAACGATGCCGGCCTGCCAACGACGAACATCATTCGCCTCGGTCTTCCCTGCCGCTGGATCCATCAGGGATCGCGAGACTGGCAGCTTGAAGAGGCGGGCATTGATGCAACATCAATCGCGCGCACCGTTCGGCGCGCTCTTGATGAACGTGATGCGCCGGAAGTGATCGTGAACGATGCGACGCCCAAGGCTCGCGTTCGACCTTAGCACGCGAAAGACGTGCCAGAAAACTGTCCACAACGCCCCGACATGCTCGGGGCGTTGTTTTTTCGGACGTGCCCGCGCGGTCGGCATGGTCAACGGATGTTCGCTGGTCTTCCGCAAGCGCCGTGCCTCGCTGAATTGGGGAGATGCGCTCACACGAACGCGCACGAAGGAAATCGTGCGCTGACGTTTCGCGGTCGAGTCATTCAATGAGACCATCACGTTGACGCATACCGCGTCAGATCAGTATGCGTCACGCAGGACTCCCTGGAAGGAGCTAGGAATGCGACAGGTACTGATCACCTCTTCTCTCTTGGCCGGCTGCCTCATCCCCACGACACTCGTGGTGGCGAGCGATAGTCCGGACACCATCGAACTGACCGGCGTCGTGCGCGACTTCCGCGAACGCACCGATCCGCATGGACACACCGACTTTGAACGCAAGCCCAGCGCCGGCTTCGGTCATTACGTCGGCAACATTGCGTATCAGCTTGGCGACGATGGAAAGCCTGTATTCACCGGCAACGGCCAGAAGGTGAACTCACAGGCCCGCGACAGCAGCAACCGAACGATCGCGCCGCACCTCGCGAACCGCCGATTTGACGGCGATGCGCTCGTGAACGACGCATCAGGTGACCACGATGCCGACCTTGGCGTCAGCTGCACCGGCGGCGTCGAGAACGCGGAATCCTTTGACCAGTGGTTCCGCGACATGCCAGGCATCAACCTTTCCCAGCCGCTCGCGCTGACGTTTGTCCGACAGAACGATG
>JBCCFX010000172.1:0-8748 GCA_039029515.1 Planctomycetota bacterium | reverse complement strand
GTTACGTTCGCTTGATCGTCCGATGACACCGGAGCGATTGCAGGCCGTTGCAACTGACGTGATGAACGTTTCGTGGTCGCCTGATGGCGGCATGACCGGCGAAGTGATCTGGAGCAACGAACGACAAGCCGGATTCATCGTGATCGATGGCCTCGATGTCAATGATCCGAGTGACTTCCAGTATCAACTGTGGATCTTCGACGACGCATTGGCTGCCTACAGCGAGAACACGGCGATCGATGGCGGTGTGTTCGATGTCACGGCAGATGGACGCGTCGTGATTCCGATCTCCGCGAAACTCGAAGTCAAAGACCCAACGTTGTTTGCCATCACGTCTGAGCCGCCCGGCGGCGTCGTGAAGCACAATCCGGAGCGGGATCCTGAACGATACCGTATCGTGGCTGTCGCCCCGATCGCGTAACGAAGGAACGGCATCGTTCTTTTTCGATGCGTCCTGCATCCAGTCGCAAAGTTCAATCGAAACCAGACCGTCACCTCAACGGACGGAGGACATTCCGTGTCATCAACGCAGACCACGCCAACACGGTGGGGCATTCTCAAGCGATGGACCGACAACGGTTTTATCGAAGACGAGTCCGTCCTGACCTCGGAAGACCACATGGTCCGTTGGTATCGGTGTATCCCGTTCATCCTGATGCACATCGCATGCATTGCGGTGATCTGGGTCGGCTTCAGTTGGACCGCGTTGATTCTTGCGGTGGCGTATTACGTCGTGCGCATGTTCTTCATCACCGGGTTCTATCACCGCTACTTTTCGCATCGAGCGTTCAAGACATCGCGCGCATTTCAGTTTGTGATGGCCGTCGCGGGGAACACCGCTGGTCAGCGCGGTCCCCTGTGGTGGGCGGCGCATCATCGTCATCATCACGCCCACTCGGACGAGCCGCCGGACCAGCATTCGCCGGAACATCGCGGCTTCTGGCAGTCCCACATGGGCTGGTTCATGACCGGTGCGGGTTTTGTAACACCGATTCGGTACATTCGTGATCTGGCACGGTATCCGGAACTCCGTTTCCTTGATCGATTCGACTGGTTCATCCCAATCGTCAGCGCATTCATCATCTTTGGAATCGGCGCTGCGCTTGAGCGATTCGCGCCTGCGCTTGGCACCAACGGCTGGCAGTTGTTGATCTGGGTCTTCCTCATCTCGACCATCGTGTTGTATCACTTCACGTACACGATCAATTCGTTGTGCCATACGTGGGGATCACAACGATTCAAGACGGACGATGACAGCCGAAACAACGCGGTGCTCGCCTTGTTCACGCTCGGCGAAGGCTGGCACAACAATCATCATCACTATCCCGCATCTGCCCGCCAGGGATTCGTCTGGTACGAGATCGATATCACGTACTACGTCCTCCGCCTGCTTGCGATGGTTGGCATCATCTGGGATCTGCGCGCTGTGCCCGAACACGTGTTCGCTGAAGCCGGAGCGACCGATGCATCATGATCGATTCGCCTGGTCAATCTCAGCCGAAGCGCATTGCGATCGTCGGGACGGGAATCTCCAGTCTGACGTGTGCGTATCACCTGCACGCAGCGCATGACCTGACGATCTTTGAAGCGGACGATCGAGTTGGCGGCCATACGCACACCGTTGATGTGATGCTCGACGGCCGGCAATGGGCGGTCGATACCGGCTTCATCGTATTCAACCCAATCAACTACCCGAAGTTCTCGCGGATGCTCGACGAGCTTGGCGTCGACAGCCAGCCTTCAAACATGAGTTTCAGCGTTCGGTGTGATCAGACCGGCGTGGAGTACAACGGCGGTTCCATCAACCAGATGTTCGCGCGGCGGCGCAACGCACTCCGGCCGGCGTTCTATCGCATGATTCGCGATGTGCTTCGATTTCAACGGCAATCCGACGACATCCTCGAGCGACTTGATGACACGGTGAGCGTCGAGCAGTTCGTGCGCGAATACGGCTACTCGACGGAGTTCCTCGAACGATTTCTCATTCCGATGGGCGCTGCACTCTGGTCATGTCCGCCTGCGACGTTCCGGCAATTCCCGATTCGCTTCGTCGTGGAATTCTTCGAAAACCATCGCATGCTGACGCGCGAACGGCCAACCTGGCGCGTCGTGCGCGGCGGTTCGCGCAACTATGTGGATCCCCTGATTCGACCCTTTGCAGATCGCATTCGCTGCTCGACGCCCGTGAAACGCATCGAACGGACCGCGCGAGGCATTCGGCTGTACACCAATGATGCCGAACCGGAAGCGTTCGATCATGTGATCGTCGGATGTCATGCGGATCAGGCGCTGCGCATGCTCGATACGCCGTCGTCGACGGAGCAGGCGTTGCTCACAGCGTTTCCATATCAGGCGAACGATGTCGTTCTGCATACGGACAATCGCGTCCTGCCGAAGCGGCGTCGCGCATGGGCGAGTTGGAACTATCACCTGGCGCAGGATGCCAGCGCACCGGCAACCGTGACCTACAATATGAACATGCTGCAGGGTCTCGATGCGCCGGAGACGTTCTGTGTCACGTTGAACGAGACCCAGGCCATTGCACCGGAGCGAATCTGCGGCCAATGGACGTACGATCATCCGATCTACACGCCGGATCGCTCGATGGCCCAATCACGCCATGCTGAGTTGATCGATCACGACTGCATTTCGTACTGCGGTGCGTACTGGGGATTCGGATTCCATGAAGATGGTGTCGCGAGCGGTCTTAGAGTCTGTGAACGATTCGGGGTGGCATCATGACGCGACACAGCTGCCTGTATGAAGGAACGGTGCGACATCGCCGCTACGGTCCGAAGCCGCATGCGTTCAAGTATCGCGTCTTCATGGCATACCTCGATCTTGATGAACTCGATGGCGTCTTCCGCGGCATGTGGTCATGGTCGACGCGACGGCGCACGCTCGCATACCTCTCCGCACGTGATCACATCGGCGACTCCGTCGACACGATCAGCGATGCCGTGCGCGATCTCGTGGAAGAACGCAGCGGAGCGCGTCCAACCGGCCCGATCCGTATGCTCACGAATCTCCGGTACTTCGGGTACTGCATGAACCCCGTGAGTTTCATGTACTGCTTCGATGAAGCGGGCGAGCGCGTCGAACACATCGTGGCGGAGATCAACAACACGCCGTGGAAAGATCGGTATTGCTACGTGTGCAGTACGACGGATGATCAACCGGCGGATCGCCACATGCGTTTCCAGTTTGGTAAGTCGTTCCATGTGTCGCCGTTTATGCCGATGGAGCAGGATTACGATTGGCGATTTACGTCGCCTGATCGCACGTTGGCAGTACACATGGAGAATTTTGAGGATGGTGCGGCATGCTTTGACGCGACGCTTGCCATGCGCCGCCGTGCGATGTCGCCTGCAGCGCTGCGCATCGTGCTGGCCAAGTACCCGTTCATGACCGCACAGGTGATTCTGGGGATCTACTGGCAGGCGTTTCGGTTGTGGCTGAAGCGCACGCCATATCACTCGTATCCAGGACCGGTGATCCCGCCGGAAGGTTCTGCAGTATGAAACAGTCCGCCGTGGCCACCGCAGGTCCAGATCAGGCGCCGCGTTCGACCATCAATCGAACAGCGCGTCGCCTTGTGTTGAAACGATTCAAGTCGATCACCGATGGTCGAATCGAGCTTCGTGACGCGCACGGACAATGGTCCTTTGGCACCATGGATCCGTCAGCGCTGCATGCGCACATGACGGTTCACGACTTGTCGTTCTACCGATCCGTGGTGCTGCTCGGCAGCCTCGGTGCAGCCGAGTCCTACATGCGCGGTGAGTGGTCGACAGATGATCCTGCGATGCTGCTGCGCATCTTCGCGCGCAACCTCGATCAGTCGGACTCGCTCGAACGAGGCAGTGGCATCCTCCGCCGAATTGCGGGGCGAACCGCACGCTTCGTGCAGCGTAACTCGACGCGCGGCAGTCGACGCAACATCGTCGCGCATTACGATCTGGGAAACGAGTTCTTCAAGGTGTTCCTGGATGAGACGCTGACGTACTCATCCGGCGTCTTTGAATCGCCGGACATGACGATGGCGGACGCGTCACGCGCCAAGATCCATCGCCTGTGTCGAAAACTCCGCTTGAATGCCGACGACCATCTTCTGGAGATCGGAACCGGCTGGGGAACACTGTCGATCGAAGCCGCACGAACGTACGGCTGTCGCGTGACCACAACCACGATTTCCGATGAACAGTTTGCGATGGCGACGCAGCGCGTTGCCGATGCAGGTCTGTCCGATCGCATTACGGTGCTGAAGCAGGATTACCGCACGCTCGATGGCACGTTCGACAAGCTGGTGACGGTTGAGATGATCGAAGCAGTGGGGCACGAGTACCTGCCGGAGTTCTTCCGGACGTGCGCTGATCGGCTCAAGCCCGATGGCGTGATGGCGCATCAGATTATCACAATGCCTGAGCCGCGATACGACCAGTATCGTCGGTCGATGGACTTCATTCGCAAGTACATCTTCCCGGGGAGCTGCTGTCCGTCACTCTCGGCGGTCCAGAATGCATCAACGCAGTACGGAATGAAGCTGACGCATCTCGAAGACATCACGCCGAGTTACGTACGCACGCTCGCGACCTGGCGCGAGACGTTCATGTCGCATCTGGATGATGTACGCGAACAAGGGTTCGACGATCAGTTCATTCGTATGTGGGAGTTCTATCTCGCGTATTGCGAAGCAGGATTCGCGGAGCGTTTGATTAACGTCGTGCAGGTCACGATGGCCAAGCCCATGGCGAGACCCGAACCGATGCTTGGCGCGCTGCCCGCGCAGGAGCGTGTTGCCGGATGATCGGAAAACTCCTCAACCTGACGTGGTATCAGCTCTGTTGGCTTGCGTGCTGCCTCGGCGCGGGGCGCGGACTCGTCTGGCTCGGTCCAGTCTGTGTCGCCGTCCTGACCGTGTTGCACCTGTGGTTCGTGGCGCGCGACCGAACGCGCGAAGCAATCATGCTCGCCGTTGCTGCCGTCTTTGGCTATCTCGTTGATTCCGGCATCGTGCTGACAGGATTCCTGGACTTTCCCGACCAGGCGCGCCTCGGCGGTCCCAGCACCATCTGGATGGTTGCGCTGTGGGTTGCATTTGCCACCACGTTGCACGGCTTCTTCGGCTTCCTGCGAAACCGATACGTGCTCGCCGGCGTGATCGGCTTGCTGACCGGCGGTCCCGCGTATTACATCGGTTCGCGCATCGACGCTGTCACGTTGCCACGCGGTGACTTGATCGGCACCGTCGTCGTCAGTCTTGTCTGGCTTGTCGCGCTTCCCGCGCTCGTCTGGCTCGCCGACCGAACCTGGCCGCGCGACGCGTTGGATGCACCGTCGTCAACGTCGGCGACCACACCTAAGGAGCAACTGGCATGACCTGGTGGCAGCTCGTCCTGATCGGGTACGCCGTGATCATCGTCGTGATGGCCGCGCTGTGGTACGTCCAGAAGGTGCGCAAGAACGCAGGCATCGTCGATGTCGCATGGGCGTTCGGCACCGGATTGCTCGGCGTCTTCTTCGCCGTTGGTGCGACGAGCGGTGACCCAACTCGGCGCATGCTGATCGGTACCCTCGCGGGCATCTGGGGACTTCGCCTCGGCATCTACCTCGCTCGTCGTGTCGCGCGAGAAGCGGAGGATGGCCGCTACAAGCGCCTTCGCGAACAGTGGGGCGACAAGACACAGCGCTATCTGTTCATCTTCTTCCAGGTGCAGGCATTCTGGGCGGTGATGTTCGCCGCGCCAATGCTCGTCGCCGCGATGAATGGTGATCGCGCGTTCGGCGCGCTCGACATCATTGGCTTTGCGATCGGACTCATGGCGATCATCATGGAATCCGTCGCGGACCGGCAACTGGCGAAGTTCAAGATGCGACCGGACAGTGCCGGCAAGGTCTGTAATCAGGGGCTGTGGCGCTACTCGCGTCATCCGAATTACTTCTTTGAATGGACGCATTGGTTCGCCTATGTGTTGATGGCGATGGGATTCGCGTTTGGCTGGCTCGCCTGGTTCGGTCCCGTCATCATGCTGTTCTTCCTATTGAAAGTGACGGGCATTCCGCCCACTGAGGCGCAGACGCTGCGAAGTCGCGGCGATGCGTACCGTGAGTATCAGCGCACCACGAGTGTGTTCTTTCCCTGGCCTCCGAAAAAGAAAGAGGTACCGTCATGAGTTCCAGTGCCGGACTCGCCATTGAACTCGTTGAACGTGGCTACATGCCTGACTTTGTGACCCGCTACGGCATTCGTCGTCGTTGCCGACAACGACTGCGCGATGAAGTTCGCCGAGCACCGTCCGATCCGCTGCGTGCCCGACGTGAATTCGCGGATCGCATGCGCGGCGGCCCGATCGCCCCGGTGCCGGAATGCGCGAACGATCAGCACTACGAGTTGCCGGCGGCGTTCTTTCAGCGCGTGCTCGGGAAGTACCTCAAATATAGCAGTGGGTATTGGGCGGACGGCGTGACGTCGCTGGACCAGGCTGAAGCCGATGGCCTTCGCGAGACCTGTGCGCACGCCGATCTGCAGAACGGTCAGGATGTGCTCGAACTCGGTTGCGGCTGGGGATCGCTGTCCCTCTGGATGGCGGAGCACTATCCGGCGTCGACGATCACCTCCGTCTCGAATTCGAACTCGCAGCGCGAGTTCATCATGGGTCAGGCACGTGACCGCGGGCTCACAAACCTGAACGTGATCACGAAGGACATGAACGACTTCGAGATCGATCGCCAGTTCGACCGCATCGTGTCCGTTGAGATGTTCGAGCACATGCGAAACTACGAGCTCCTGCTCCAACGCATCTCCAACTGGCTGCGCCCCGACGGTCGCCTCTTCGTGCACATCTTCTGCCATCGCGATTACGCCTACGAATTCATGCAGGAAGGCGAAGACAACTGGATGGGCAAGTACTTCTTCACGGGCGGCATCATGCCAGCGGAGAAGATCTTCGACGAATTCAAAGACAACCTGCAGGTGGAAGAGCAGTGGCGCTGGGATGGAACGCATTACCAGAAGACCGCCGAAGCGTGGCTCGAGAACATGGATGCGCACCGCGATGAGATTCGCACGGTCTTTGCCGATGTGTACGGCGATGACGTCGATCGCTGGATCAGCCGGTGGCGCGTGTTCTTCCTCGCCTGTGCGGAATTGTTTGGCTACGACCGCGGTCAGGAATGGTTTGTGACACACGCGCGGCTCATGCGCACGGATGCATCATGAGCGAATCGTCGACAGGAACACGAAGCATCGGCATGACCGTCGCCGAAGTCCTGACGTGGATCATGATGATCATCATGGTCGGTGCGCTGTACTACGGCTTCCGATGGGGCGACGGCTGGACGGAGGTCTCGCTGCTCGTGAAGTACCCATGGTTCAACGTGTCGCTGGTTGATGTGTATGTCGGCTTTGCGTTGTTCTGTGTGTGGGTCGTGTATCGCGAACACCGCGCGGTCAGCGTGCTGTGGGTGCTGCTCATCCTCACGCTGGGGAATGCGATCGCCTGTCTGTACGCGGTCATCGCGTTTCGCTCGTGCGGCGGATCATGGCGACGCTTCTGGCTTGGTCGTGCGGCAACCGCAGACTGATCACGAACAGGCCGACAGTTCGCGTGCCAGCCATGCGCGGGCGAGCGCCCAGTCGTCCTCGACGGTCGTCGTCCCGATGTTCATGATGTCGGCGGTCTGCGCAATGGTGAGCCCGCCGAAGAAGCGCAGTTCCACGATGCGCGCCTGACGTTCACTGAGCTCTGCGAGTTTGCTCAGAGCGTCATCGAGTTCAATCAGATCCACCTCTGAGGACGGCGCGTCACGACCATCGGCCTGGTCAAGCGTGACGCGATCCCATTCGCCACCACGTTTCGCCGCACGCTTCTCGCGCGCGTGATTCATGAGAATCTGGCGCATGGCCGTCGCCGCCACGGCGATCAGATGTGAGCGATCATTCCACGGCAGGCCGTTCTGCTTCATCAATCGCATGCACGCTTCGTTGACCAGCGCTGTGGGTTGCAGCGTATGCCGACGACCCTGCTCCGCCATGATGTAGTGAGACAAGGCGCGCAGCTCTTCGTACACCAGCGGGAGCAACGCCTCGAACGCATCGCCATCACCGTTGCGGTGGGCGTCCAGGAGTTTCGTGATGTCGCCGGCTCCGTACTGCATGCGTGCGACCATTCTAGGATGTGTGGCGGCGATGCCACATCATGACGTGCGGCGTTTCAACTCATCGGTGTCGATAAACCTGACTTATCGGAACACCGCGAGCCGTCTCGCCCGGTTCTCGCAGCGATGGCGGCGGTTGAGCCGGCTCATCGCGCCCGTAGCCCAAGGTCAGGACATCTCGCGTCGATAGCAGAAAGCACGATTCCATCGGTCCGGTGGCGAGCCGTATCATCGGAACGCCGTCCGTTCGGGTGGCGATGGCAGTGGGGAGGCAGCACACGATCGCTTCGGTCATCATTCCAGCTCACAACGAGGAAGCCGTCATCGCGCGAACACTCCGTGCGATGCTCGATGGCGCGCGCCCGGGCGAACTGGAGATCATCGTCGTCTGCAACGGTTGCACCGACCACACCGCGGCCATCGCACGCACGTTCGGCGATGATGTGCAGGTCATCGAGACCGAGGTCGGCAACAAGGCGATTGCGTTGAATCTGGGTGATGAGACGGCGACGCGGTTCCCACGGTTCTTCGTGGATGCCGACATCGATCTGCCTGTCGATTCGATTCGCGAAACCGCGCGCGTGCTGGCGG
>JBCCFX010000171.1:0-8756 GCA_039029515.1 Planctomycetota bacterium | reverse complement strand
GTGCACCATCGCCGCCGCCGGCCTCGGCGCTTCAACCGCCCTTGCGAATGATGCCGAGTCCACGTTGCTGTCCCCCGCGCCCTCGGAACGCGCGGCCCAGACACCAATCGAACTCGAGTCGCCGATTGCCGATGCGCTCGCCACGCTGCCCGCGGATGTTCGGGCATTTGACATCCATATCTCCACGCTTGCCAATCCATTCATGCAGGGACGCACGCCGGGTTCGCCTGGCTCAGAGGTCGCAAAGGATTACGTTGAGTTCTACCTTCAACAGGCCGGGCTCGTTGCGCCGTTCACGGACACGTCAAGCGACTCCATGTCATACCGTCAGCCGTTCGAGCTTGGCGGTCGATCAGAAGTTGTGGCGCAGGCGATGAGCGCGGTGTCGGCGAATGGTGATCGGCCGGGTCGCCTCACCGGCGGACAGGACTTTAATGCAACCGGACTCGGTACTGCCGGCGCAGCGCAGGGACGAGCCGTCTTCGTCGGCTACTCCGTCGTCACCCCCGACTACGATGCCTACGCATCCGCGCCAGATCTTGATCTCGAAGGCAAGGTCGCGGTGATGCTTCGGTTTGAACCCATGAATGCCGATGGCCGCAGCCAGTTCACGGATGGACGCTGGTCCGGCGCCGCTGGCTTCAATGCGAAACTTCGCGCGGTGGCGGAACGGAACCCTGATGCCGTCATCATCATCAACCCGCCGCTTTCGTCAGATCCGCGAGCCGAGACGCTTCTTCCTGCAGGAGGCGGTGGCGGTTCGATTCTCGACATTCCCGTGATGCACATGTCGACCGACGCCGGTGACCGACTCATGTCGGCGCTTGATGCTGACGGTCGTTCACTTGCTGCTTTCCAGAAGCTTGCCGATGCCGAACCAACCGTGGTTGAACTCGATGGTGACATTCAGCTCTACGCTGACATTGAGCGCACGCCGCTGACCCCCGAGAACGTGGCCGGCTTACTCCCGGGCAAGGGAGATCTCGCTGACGAGTACGTCGTCATCGGCGCACATTTCGATCACACCGGCAACGGTGGCTTTGGAACCCCCGACACGCTCGCGCAGGTTCACGAGGGGGCTGACGACAACGCCTCCGGAACCGCTGGCGTCCTTATCCTTGCCGACCGTTTAGCAACCACCTACGCCGGCCTTCCGGACAATGCCAACGCACGCTCCATCCTGTTCATCGGATTTGATGCGGAAGAGTCGGGCCTGAACGGGGCGAATCACTACGTCGCGAATCCGATTGCACCGGCCGAAGATCACGTCCTCATGCTCAACATGGACATGATTGGTCGCGTCGTTGATGGCGGTTTGACATTGCAAGGCGCAACGTCGGCGGTCGGATTTGAAGACTGGCTTCAGCCGTACATGGATGCATCGCCGCTCAACTTTGCTGTCTCCCCGACGGTCGGCCGCCGATCCGATCATGCCCCGTTCTACTTCCAAGGACAGATCCCGGTCCTGTTCGGCATCATCAATCCGCTGCACAACGACTACCACACAGATCGCGATGAAGCGTGGAAGATCAACCGACTCGGCAGCGTGCAGGTGATCGACTTCTTCGAGAACATCGCCACAGCAATCGCACTGCAGCCGGAACGACTGCAGTACGCGCCTCCTCCGCCGCCGATGCCGGCATCTCGCGTCATGGTCGGCGTGTTCCCGCAGCCGAGTGAGGATGGCGGCGTCATGCTGAGCCAGATCACGCCTGATTCCGCCGCGTCAGAAGGCGGTCTTCTCGCCGGTGATCGCATCATCGAATGGGATGGCAATGACGTCGAGAATGTCAACACATGGCGTCGAATGCTCATCGACCATGCACCGGATGACGTGATTGAGGTCGTCGTCATTCGAGACGGCGAACGTGTGACGAAGACCCTCAAGCTCCGCGCTCGATAACGTTCGTCGCTTCGAGAACTGAATTGAATTCAACCGCAGCCCGGGTTCTGCCCGGGCGGTGTGCATTGCAAGGCGCATGCTTGCGCCCGGGACACGATGAGTACGTGCCCCACTACACGGATTTGGTCAAACCGCCATCGACCTTGAGATTCTGACCCGTGAGATAGCTGGACGCATCGGACACGAGAAAGCGAACGACCTCGGACAACTCGCGAACCCTTGCATACCGCTTCATTGGAATGCGTTCAACGCGCTCCGCTTTCTCCGGCAAGCTGTCGATGAACCCCGGAAGCAGGTTGTTCATTCGAATGCCAGCTTCGGCGTATTCCGTACTGAACAACTTGGTGAACGCCGCGAGCGCTGCCCGAAACACGGCCGACGTCGGAAAGTCCGGATCGGGTTCAAACGCGGCGAACGTGGAGATATTCACGATCGACCCACACTGCTGGGCCTGCATGATGGGTGTCACAAGGCGTGCGGCACGAATGACGTTCATCAGGTACACGTCCATGCCCAGGTGCCATTCCTCATCTGAAATCGACAGCGCCAAGCCCTTCGGACCATGCCCCGTGCAGTTGACCAGACCATCGATTCGACCAAAGTGTTCCATGGACAGATGAACGAATGCTTCGAGGTCGTCCGGCACAAGGTTCGAACCGGTGTAGCCGACGCCACCCAGTTCTTTGCCGAGCGCTTCGCCCTTGCCCGATGAGGACATGACCGCAACCGCAGCGCCATCTTCAGCGAGTGCACGCGCCGCATCTGCACCAATGCCGCTCCCGCCACCAATCACCAGCACGACCTGCTGTTCAGTCATAGTCTTCCTTCTGCATCCCGTTCCAAACAGTCGTCATAACGACCACATTGTCAGTTCGTGAACTCATATACCAAGAAGCTGATCAGCAGCACGCCCAACAGGGTCACCCCGATGACAAGCAGTACCTTGAATCTGCGATTGCTTGCACGATCGTCCGTGGACAGTGTCGCAGGCTGACTCTCTTCAACGTCCGCAAGGTTCCATGCACTGCCGCACTCAGAACAGACCGTGGCACCATCATCTTCCACCTCACGATCACGCAAGTCGTAGCCACAATGCGGGCAAAGGCGATGGCTGAGCATCACGCGAGCCAGTGTCCTCATGCGTTCAGCTCGAATAATGATGAAGGGAATGACCACACCGCAAATCAATGGCAGGAACATGTGTGGCATCGTGAGCGTGCGAAGCGCTGTCTTGTCACCCGACGCGATGATCGCTCCCAGACCAATCACGGCGACCAGCACGACGACAGATGCAATGATGATGCCAATCCGACGTCGAGATCGTATCGAACCGGTCGCCGCAATCTTCGGGTCAATGGTAATCATGACCGATTCGAGCGATGCCTTGTCAATGACATCATGGCGCCCGAAGACGTAGAGCGGCACCGGATCGAGCAATGTGACGGTTCGCCCCCGTGCATCCTGCGTGCGCCCGCTCCGGCGTGTCTTGTCGTTGGACGTGCACATCACTTTCACCGTACGAATCAAGTGACGCCGGTGCAAACGATGGACACGGAGACAAGTGGCAATTCTGAGGCGGCGAGAGGTGACGTAAAGAAACAGCACATGATTCCGAATTCGGCGATCCCGAAGACCGGAATGGCGACATTGCCGAGCGTGCGAGTCCGTCATCCGTGAGCAGCGATGGCCTCACACGATCAGACCGATGACAGCTCATTCCACATGATGCGTTGTTTGAGTCTGATCCGACCTGAGCCCACGAGGAACGTATGCATTCTCCATGGATTCAGATCGCTGCTTCAGAAGTCTCGACATCTTCAGTCGATTCCGGGCGAGCGCCCGGGTCAACGCCGCATGCCCGCGCCACCTTATCCGAGAGCAGACTCAAACGGCCGATCGATTTCCGAGCGATCTTCATGGCACGCCCGATGGCGTCTTCCGATTCCTGGAATACCTCGAACGGATTGCCACCGAGGGGCACCTGCTTCACAAGGCCGTTTGCGGTCAATGCCTCAAGATCGATTCGGAGTGATTCGGCCACTTCCTTCACCATCACGAGTGCTTTCGCGTTCTTGGGTGACGTGAGATCGGTCACATGGCGCATCATGTTCAATCGATGCCCCATGCCACATAGTCGTTTGCGCTCCCGGCTGATCAATTCCAATCTCTTACATTCATCATCGATGGCGTGCCTGACGCTTTTCACGTCTTTGAACGATGCTGCCACGTCGTTTGTTTTCAGCAACGCGCGTGCGGCATCCATGCGACGCCATAACAACGCACAGTATGCATCGACGAGTTTATGCTGGCGTGCGCTCTCCGATTCGCTCGCAGCTCGTGTCCGCTTCAGTACGGTCGAATCGGGCATCGCGCCATGCGTGAGTTCCACCGGGACTTTGACGTCGAGGAACACGAGTGCGTCTGCCGCGGCCAGATCTGCCTGCTTCGACGCGTTCCGTCGAAGCGATTCCGCCGCCTGATCCAGTCGCTCACGATTTCGGTCCATGTTGGAGGCAGTGCGCTCAAGCAGCGCGCGGGCGCGATCAGGTTCGATGTCCTTGTGAACCACTGCGGGTGGCAACAACTCCGGCCGGTCGATGCGGTACAACCACCGCTTCGTTGCGTCGTCGCCCGTCCGTTGCATCTGTCGCTGTCGCACGGTGCGTTCCACGGGAAGAAGATCATCGAGCCTGACATTCAATCCGAAGCCTTCGGTATACAGTCGCATGGTCGTCCACTGGCACAGCGTGGAAAGACTGTTGACGATTCCTGTCGCCGGCGCTTCCAGCGCTACGACGCCAGGCTCGTTCTGTTTCCGTGCGTACTCAATTCGCTTCCGTGTCGGCGGATGCGTGTCAAACAGCTTGGTACGCTCCGCCGCACGGTGCTTTTCAAGGTACACCTTCAAATCTGGTGGCATCACGAGGAGTCGGGATTCCGTCAATGCGGGCAGATCATTCGGAAGCCGCATTCCTGGCTTGAGTTCCTGAAGTGTGAATTGATACGCCGCGCCGATTTCATCAAGACGGTCACATGTTTCTACGAAGCACTCTGTTCCGACCAGCCGAATCTCTGCCAGATCTGCATTGAACTCCATTCGCCGCAACGTAAAACACGTCGCGGCATGACCAATGACCATGAACAGTCGCAGTATCAAGCGACTCAGGACGACCGCGAGCTTCGACACGATGCCAATGATCAATATGACGCCCACTTCAGAATCGAGCATCTCTGCGATGTGGTCATCCCAAGTGTCCGTCTCTTCCGTGACTCGATAAAACCAGCGTTGCACGACGCCTACGAGGTAGTGACACCGCATCGCAAAGCCCTGTGTGAAGTGGCCAAGTTCATGTGCGATGATCCCCGCGAGCTGCCGTGCCGTCAGGCACTGAATCAACGGCATCCCGATCACCAGTGTCAGATCGTTGCCAAACACGCTGAATATGCTTCGCCCCAAGGACGCGGCGGCGTTGGGTTCGCATGTCAATTCAATCCGACGTGGGCGAGGTGCACCGACAGCGTCGGCGATCTGCTCAACAAACAGGAAGAGCATTGGTTCTTGTTGCGGCTCAATTGAGTACGGGCTCACGCGACGTGATGGCCGCGCAAAGATCGGCTTCAGCATGATGATCACAACAATGACGCCAGCGATAATCGGCGCGATGTAGAGGATCGTCTTGAAGATCACAATGCGCCCGACGGTGCCGTTCTCAAAGAGAAACGTCCCGTGAATCGCCCACAGGCTGGCACCAACGCCAAAGAGCCCAACCAGCCCGACATAGGCGAGCGGAAGCGCCAGGACGACCGTCGTGGTCACCAGAAGCCCGAGCAAATAGCCCGCCGATGGCCTGACCGGCTCTATCGGTGATGGAAAAGCACCCACAACGTCCTTGGTCGATAGCCCCGTCATAACGGAAAGAATACCGCACGAGCGATGCCTTCTGGAAGTGCGATACGAAAGGATTTTGTACCGAAGAAAACAGAGAACCACATGCGAACGAACTCGCCTGAGCGATGGCACCATGGTGCGCCAACATCATTCTGTGTCCCGAGGAGTCCACGAGACCACTTTCAATGTCCGATGCGAGGGGCGCAGATTCGCAAGCTTCGCTACGACACGTGATGGCGACTTCCTGGTCGGCGGAGACGGCGTGCATCGCTTTGACGGCGAACGCTTTGAGCGGGCGTTCTGATTCCTGAGTGCCCACACACAACTAATATCAACCGCGCGTATGGAGTACCATGCGACAGCACTCACCCGTTTCCGGAGGAATGATTCATGTTGATTACACTCCTTGTGTCCGCCGCATGCGCGATGTCGACTATCGGTACCACACCGTTTGCTGAGTATCCGGCACTCAAAGCAGACCTAAGTAGAGCGCCCGCATGCCTGGTGGAATACAACGGGCAAACCTGGTCAATTACATCCCTTGAGAGAACGTACGGGGACGCGCCCGTTCGTCTTAATACGCCCGATGACAAGCAGATCCACCTTGATCTGACGGGCACACTTCGCATCAGCGATGTCCTGTGCATTCCGCTCCATGATCTTCAGGACGATCCGCCGATACTTGCATATTCTGCCGAGGTCACACTCGACGTCGGCGATCAACTCATGACTCGCTCCATGGATGGCGCACTGATTGAAGGGCATGCAGTTTCGATTCCTGCAGACGATGATCATCCCACTGGTCGCATCGGCCTGAAACTGAATGCACCAGTTGATGCCTACTCGATTACTGGCATGCCGGTCATCAAGAATGACAGCGGTTCAGTTGTCGGCGTTCTCCTTCGGGCAGAAGGGAGTAGTTCCAGCGACACCCTTTTCCCAATCATGCCGCTGCGCATGGCGGATGCCAAACCTCATTCAGTCGAGGACGACCGCCTCGAAGCAATTGTCAATCAGCTTTCTCAACACCTCCCGACTCCCGGTGACGGGTCGCTTACGGTGAACATTGGCGGCGAGAGAGAATTTGGTTTCGCATACATGCTCCTTCCGGACGCAAAGGCAAATGCCGCCGAGAAGGCGACGCAGCGAATCGTGTCCGCGGGATACGAGGATTGGCGGCAGCGGCTTGGTGAATCGACCTCGTACGGGATTTTCGAGTACGACGATTCGCCAATCGTCCAGGAGATTCCCACGTTGCTCTCAAAGCGTCTTCTAAGATTCCAGTCCATGTTGCGCAATGAAGGCGTTTCGATCGACTCACTTGAGGCGACCGAACTCACTGCCATTGAGTCTGACGCAAGCGTGTTCGTCACACTCACCGGTGAGTTTGAAGACGCACCATTTCGAATCACTCAAGCATGGGTCCTCCGTGGTGCCTACATGGTTGAGCTTGCATTCCGTCAACTCGACATGCACCCTGACGACCAACTGAAGCTCATCAACCGAACACTCGATCTTGCCAACAACGTGAATCCTGTCACCCTGGATCCACTCGAGCTATCAAGCGACAATGAACCCGCTAACGACGCGTCCGAAGATAGCTCAGCCATTAATCCGCCGAATGACGATGCTGTGAACCATCCATGATGCACGTCATCTTGCGATAGGATTCATGCATGCAAAGCTCGCCTGGAGTACCAAGACCGTGATCAAACTTGTGATGTGTCTTCGCCGCCATCCCGACATGACGCGAGAACAATTTCAGGACTACTGGCTGAACAGTCATGGCCCGTTCTTCATGAAGAACGTCGACACCATGCGCGCGACCAGATATGTCCAGTCGCACACCATCACTTCACCCGTCAACGATGCGTTCCGATCGTCCCGTGACATGATTCAAGAGTACGACGGCGTGGCCGAGGTCTGGTTCGAATCGGAAGAAGACATGATCAGCGCGATGAGCACGCCTGAGGGCGAATCGCTCGCCGCAGCCCTGCTTGCCGACGAGACGAACTTTCTGGATCACGCGAACTGCTCAGCCTTCATTGTGCGAGAAACGGAACTATGAAGCGATGACTCGCTTCTCGTCGGCAGAATGCTCTCCCACCTGGTCACTTCGTCGTGCGGCGGCCTATACTCTGCCATCGCCACGCCAAGGACACGCACGCCTGAAGTCTCACCACATCAAGAGCTGCACGCCGCTCAGTCTGCGCGGCTGTTATGGTAGACCTGCCATGCGTTGAGTGTGAAGGCACGTGTTGCACCGGGCATCGCGGCGTTCTGCTGGATGACGGATCGATCCTGCCGTTCATTGATGGGCGCTGCCCGCACGTCACAGATGCCGGCCGCTGCACAATCTACGAGACGCGCCCACAAGGCTGCCGCGAATTCGATTGCTCGCGCGAGCCGAGCTATGTGCGCGCCCATCCGCATGTCGCCGCCCTGCTTTCGATTCACGGGATTCCCGTCACCGCGTGATTGCCGGAAGTATCGACGCACGACTCGATGCATACCCATTTATCGCGACCGTGGTGTCACACATCGTGAATTCGCCGGCAGCAGTGGACACATGCCATCAGCGCGCCAATGGTTTCAGCATGTTCACTGCACAAGCACATCGGTTTCTGGGCACAGCACTGAGCGTCGTCATCCTCACCGGCATGACGGCGTGTTCGACACTTGAAGCGACCGAGGCCACAACGATGACGACTGAAGCAACGCCACCGCCGGCAATTCAGGCGTGGATGAACCGCCTCACAGTACCGCATGCATACGATCCGCAGACCGGCTTCATCATGGCCAGGCAGACGATTGCACTGCCACCCCAGCTTGCTGAAGCGCCACGAATCGACGATGCCGTTCAGGCCGGCAAGGACGAGAACCGTCTCGTGATTGCATTTGCCACAGCGAATCGATGTGCGCCGTGTCAGCAGTTCAAGAAGGATGCGTTGAACGATGCACGCG
>JBCCFX010000170.1:0-8787 GCA_039029515.1 Planctomycetota bacterium | reverse complement strand
GCTCGCGACGAACGTGAGCATGAAGCTCGTCTTCGAACGCCTTGTGGTGCGGTTCGAGGAGGCGAGTGCGTAGGGCGGAGGTTATACCCCCGCCGAATCGTTCGTCGTTCGCTCGCCCACGAAACGCCTGATGTCATCGATGTGCGGCGGGGATGAAATCCCCGCCCTACGAAGAGGGTTCAACCTTCTTCACCAAGCCGCCGAACGCGTTTGGTGGTCGCTTCATCGCGAACACAAGGACCGCAGCGCCGGCGAGGATCATCGCGGCGCTGAGTGTTTGACCGCGGGTAATCGAGCCGAACAACAACGAGATACCACGATCAGGCTCGCGGAATTGTTCGGTCACGATGCGCAGGACGCCGTACAACATCAGGAACCATGCGGTGATGACGCCGGCACGTCGTGGCTTCCACCAGACCATCACCAGCATCAGCGCGAGGATCGGGCCTTCCGCCGCCGCCTGGATCAGCGGCGATGGATATCGCGCGTACAGCGCGCCCGCGAGCGCTTCGGACACGGCCCCGTGCGCGGCGTGCGCCGGGTCGTACGCAATCGCGACCATCTCATTGAGCGCGCTGCGAATCTGACGGAAACTGTCGACGTCCGTGATGACGGCATCTGGTGCAGCGAGATCATCGGGCAGGGTGTTGACCATCGCGTTCCACATGACCGGTTCAATGCCGATGGTGTTCGCGGTGTCAGCAAGTCGCGGCAGGTCGGCCTTGTCCCAATCGAGGATGGCCTTCGGAAACTTCATGCTCCACGACGGTGCATCAGCCTGCATGTCGTCGGCGAGCGGTCGACCCCACAATTCGCCGTTGATGAAGTTGGCGATGCGGCCGAAGCACAAGCCGGCAGGAACGATGAAGCCGACCATGTCGATGCCGTGCAGCGGGTTGATCTTGTTCTTCTTGCAGAACCAGATGGCGGCGATGATGACGCCGATCATCCCGCCGTGACTCGCCATACCGCCCTTGTTGAGTCGGAAGACACCCCAGAACGGGAGGCTGCTCGTGAAGTCGAGGAACAGTGAGGGATCGTAGAACGCGCAGTAGCCGACGCGACCGCCGATGAGCACGCCGGCGAAGACCATGAACAGGAAATCGGTGACCTGCGGGACCGGAAACGCGCAGCGGCCGGACTTCGCAAGCCAGCGCAGGACGAGCCAGCCGACGATGAGGCCGGCGAGGTATGACGTGCCGTACCAGCGCAGCCCGAAGGTGTCGGTGATGCGGAACACAAAGGGATCGATCTGATGAAGGAAGGCGTCGGCAAGCATCGTGAGGTCCCGGTTCGGGTGTGGTAGCGTATCACGAATGGCTGATGACACGAATGCAACGGGCGCGCGCGGACCATCAGAGTTTGCGCGGGCGGAACAGTCGGCGGATCTCACGCCGTACCTGAAGCGATTACTGGGCGGCGCGACGTTGTCGACGGATGAGACGACAGCGGCATTCGAAGCGATGATGACAGGTCAGACGACGCACGGCGAGATCGGCGCGTTGCTTGCACTGCTGGCAACGCGGGTGCCAACCTCCGACGAGATTCTCGGAGCCGCTCGCGTGATGCGGATGCATGTGGATCGCCTGGAGACATCGCTCGATCCATCTGACATCGTGGATACCGCGGGGACCGGCGGTGCGCCGAAGACGTTCAATGTCTCGACGGCGGCGGCGATCGTGGCCGCGGGTGCAGGCGCGAAGGTGGCGAAGCACGGGAATAAGTCCCGCACCGGTCGCGGGTCGGCGGAACTGCTCAGGCAGCTCGGGATCAACGTCGATGCGGATCGGGCCACGCAGGTGAAGTGTCTTGAGGACGCCGGTGTGTGTTTCTGCTTTGCGATTCATCATCATCCGGCGACGAAACACGTGATGCCGGTGCGGCTAGCCTTGGGTGTCCCGACGATCTTCAACCTGCTCGGACCGCTGACGAATCCTGCGTTGGCGCGGCGTCAGGTGATGGGTGTGTACGGCCGGCAGTTCGTGGAGCCGATCGCCCATGCGCTTGCGGAGTTGGGTGCGATCCACGCGATGGTGGTGCATAGTGATGATGGGCTGGATGAATTGACCACGACCGCGCCGAATACGATTGCGCATGTGCGCGATGGTGCGGTGACGATGGAACGACTGGACGCGACAGATATTGGATTAGCGCGTGTGCCGTACGAGGATGTGGTGGCACGTGATCTTGATCATGCGGTGCAGATCGTGCGCGATGTTGTGAACGGGACGGATCAGGGTGCGTTCCGCGACATGACGTTGTTGACGACGGCGGCAACGCTGGTGGTGGCGGGCATTGCGGACACGTTGGCCGGGGGTGTTGAGGCCGCGCGGAAGTCGATTGACAGCGGCGCGGCGCAAGCGACGTTGGAGACGTGGGGGGAGGAAGCGAAGAGCGACTAGCGACTTGTAGGGCGGGGGCTGTTGAACCCGGCATTGAGATGTTCACCATCGATCCGACACTTCGCGATGCTCTGTGGGGGGGGGGAAGGTCTGATCCGCACCTTGGTGGACTCTGGTGGGGGGGGGGGGCGGTTGGGTGGGTCGCCGCAGCGACCCACCATGAACAAGCAACGACGGTCGAATGCCGGGTTCAGCAGAACCCGGCCTACGGGGAGTTGGCGATCAAGTCGTCACGGCGCTTCGAACCGTGTTCACGGCGGGTGCGGAGCCCCCGACCAACGCTATAGAGCATCAAACCGTTGAAAAACATGGACTTGCGCATGTCTCCACAAGTTGTCCCAAAGGGGGTTGCGTGATCCCCTGATCGTGTTACATTCTCTGCGTCGCACGGTGGTGGCTGTGGCGACGACATGAGAGTGAGAGGGAGAACCCCACATGGTGCGCCCAGGCTTTTTGGCCGTCGCGACGTTGTCGCTGGCGGGATTCGCGTCGCATGTACACGCGCAAGCGATCAACATTGATTTCGGTGCCGACTCCGGCACGCCGGACGCCGACTATGCCGCCGACGGCATGATGGGCTTCTGGAATAGCGTGACGAACGTTATTTCGCCCACGCCGCTGATGGATATCGACGGCAACATCACCGCGGCTTCGTTCGGACTTGATCCGACGGGCATCGTGTTCGAGTCGACGACCGACCAGACCACGGTCGGGAATGACGCGGCGTTGCTTCAGGATTTCATCCGAAACGTCGACGGCATCATGATCACGGTGAGTTTCGCCGGGCTCGAGCCGGGCGAGTACGAGGTGCTGACCTACACGACCGGGCCAGCGTCCACGCCGACGATGAGTTGGGTGTTCACGAACGGCATTCTTGGCGACAACGTCATGGATGTGCAGGGCGTGTTCCCGGACGATCTTGAAATGGAAAAGACGCACGCGATGCATACCGTCATCGTGGGTGCCGACGGGTTGCTGGACGTCACGGTGAAGGGCGAAGACACGTCGTTCATCAACGGCATCCAGTTGATCCCAACGCCGATTCCGCTCACGAGCACGCTGGGCATTGGTGTGGCGACGCTGTTGGCGCCCTCGCGTCGACGTCGTCTGCACTGACGAATTCGAACGACACAATCGCAGCGACGAGTGCTGCGTCCAGACGTATCGACCTTCGCGATTTGAGAAGGTGGAAAGAGGCAACGGCGAGCGCGAACAGTGCTCGTCGTTGTTTGTTGGGGAAGGGAAGAGGGAAAAGCGAGAAGTAGGGCGACTGTGGGTCCCTGTAGGGCGGGTTCTGCTGAACCCGGCCTACGGGGATCTGGCGATCAAGTCTTCACGGCGCATCGAACCGTGTTCACGGCGGGGATGAATCCCCGCCCTACGGGGATCTGGCAATCAAGTCTTCACGGCGCATCGAACCATGTTCACGGCGGGGATGAATCCCCGCCCTACGAAGAACGGACAACGGATAACGGATAACGGTCGACGAACAACGTCTTCCTACGACGATCGCAGCAGCATCGCGTTGGTGAGAATCACCACGTCCTGCACCGGACCATTCGCGCCGGCTTCGACGCTGATCGTCAGTTCCGCGCCGTCGACCGGCACGTTGATCAGCGTGTACGGCGCATCGGCGTTGAGCCGGGCGCGGAAGACTTCGGTGTCGTCACTGCGGACGACGAGTTCGCAATCGCCCCAGACATACGCCGATGACGGGAGATGCGCTTCGGCCGCAAGCCGGCGCGTGCCATCGGGCACGAGGTAGCGCACGGTCAACGGTCCGTCGTAGCGCAGCGTGCCAAGGTTGAGCGGACGTTCATCATCCGATCGATCGGGCGGCGTGACGCGATACCGCGATTCGGGCGCTTCCACACGCGATGGCTCAAGCGTCGACAGCGGCACAAGTGAATCGGGTGAGAACAGGATCGCCGAGACAAGGTCGAATCGGATTCGGACCGGTTCTTCATCGTCTTCAACATCCAGCGCGGATTCGAGACGAACGTAGCCGTCATCGCCGATACGCAGCGAGCGCGTATCGATGACCGTACCATCGCGGAACCAGATGCGTGAGCCTTCGGGCGGCTGATCGGGCGTCACCATCGTGATCGACACGACGCGTTCGAGCGGCACTTCGATGAGGTCCGGCAGACCTTCGCTGTCGGTCACTTCGAGCGCCATCGGATCGCCAAGCCCGACGACGAAGCCTTCGAGTCGATCGCCGTTGGCGAGTTGGACGACATCGGCTTCGGCGTTCTCGGCGCGTTCGGCAGAACCCTGCAACGTGAGATAGCGCACGGCATCGACAGGGAGTTCCATACGCCCGAGCCAGTCGTGATTCCAGACGAAGGTCGAACCATCATCGACCGATGTCGGCACGATGGAGCCAGGCAGCACCTGGCCATCGGCGAGGAGCAGCATGCCGCGCAAACGTGGCCGTTCATTGCCGCCACGGGCGAAGATGGCAACACAGCCGCCGGCGCGACGTGATTCCAGTCGTTCTTCTTCACCGGTGCGGAAAACGAGTGCGGCATCGTTGAGTTCGACCACGCGGATCGCGCGTGTTTCGAGTGATTCATCAACGAGGACGAAGTCGCCGTCTTGCGCGAGCGACGTTGCGGAGAATGCGGTCGCAGCAAGCATGCATGAGGCGGTCAGGATGGTTCGTGTGAATCGGGGCATCACTTCTGAAAGATCGGCAGATAACGCTTGGGCATTTGAAGGACGATGAGACTCATGGCAGTTGCGTAGGCTCCACCCGCGTGATGATCGAGCCAGCCGCCCCCGCTTGACTGTCGGGCGATCATCTCATCGCGAATCGCAGGCCACCAATTCCGCCAATAGTCACCGCCAGCGAGGTACATCGCCTGGGCCGCGTAATAGTGGCCATAGTAGTAGTGGGCCTGACCGCCGCCGCCGCGTCCGGGCATGGCGATGCGATTGAGATATTCGAGGCCGCGGTCGATGGAATCATCTTCATAGATGCCGGCGTAGTAGAGGCTGGCAACACCGGCTGCGGTGCGCGGCCACGCGCTCCCGCCGGTCTGTAGCATGTACTTGAAACCGCCATCGGGATTCTGGCACTGGCGCACGTACTCGACGGCGCGATCGATCGTTTGCTTCGGCACTTTGATGCCGGCGTTTCGGGCGGATCGCAGCGCCATGATCTGACAGATCGTGACGGAGACGTCCGCGTCGTAGGGCACGGGGTTGTATCGCCAGCCACCTTCATCGTTCTGCGTACCAACGATGAGTTCGGTCGCCTTTTCAAGCGCATCACGTACACGTTTGTCGGCGGGATTCATGCCGTAGACTTCGCCAAGGAACAGCGTGGCGAAACCATGGCCGTACATTGGACCGTGCGACGTTGTTTCGGCGGCGAGCAGTCCGGTTTCCTGCGCGTGTTGAATGACGAATTCGAGTGCGCCCTGAACTTGTTCGCCGTACGGTCCGCGACCGGGCAGGTTGCCGTCGGCCATGTAGGCAAGGCCGCACAATGCGGTGATGCCAACGTGTCGACCGTAGCGTCCGCGTCCGAATGAACCATCCGAGTTCTGCTGGCTCTTGAGGTAGATGAATCCCTTCTCGACGGCGTCGTGAAGTTCTGGGGTCATCTCGTTGGCGGCAGGATTGTTCTGCGCGCTCGTTTCGCGATCTTCCGCAGTGTCCGCCGCGGCGTCGGTCGTTGTGGTCTCAGTTGCAGCGTCAGCCGGCGGTGTGGTCGCGGGTGCGTTGTCCGTCGCCGGCGGCGCAGCGGGCGGTTCGGCATCCTGAGCGGTCATCGTGCCGGTGAGGGCGGCGGCAATGAGCAGGGCGGTGGTTCGTGCGAATCGCGTGTTGATTCGTGTATTCATATCGAAACCTCCGTGGTCAGGAGCCTTCTTCGGCGAGTCGCCGGTAGTACTCTCGGGTCAGTCGCTCGTAGAGATTCGAGAACTTCTCCTGTCGACCTTGTAGGAGCATGTCGCGTTCGCGCTGCGGGAGATTCCCCCATTCGGCGCGTGATTCTTCGAGGATCGGATTCACAAGCTCGTCCTGGCGAGCGGCGGGATCACCTTCCTGCGATTCGCTGGCCTGATCGTCGCGTTGTTCGCCTTGCGACTGCTGCTGCTGTGACTGTTGATCACCGCGTTGCTGCGCGCCGGGGTCCTGCTGCTGTTGCTGCTGGGATTCGGATGATGAGGATGAGCTGGACGACGAGCTTGAACTCTGTTGTTCGTTTGCCTTGTCGATGAGAAACGACAGCTTCGCGATGATGTCTTCCTGAATGCGCTGCGTACCGAGACCGGGATCAAAGTCCTCATCCAGCAGATCGGCGCTGAGCTTCATCTTGCCGATCGCTTCCTGAAAGGCATCGGCGATGGATGCTTCATTCAGTTCGCGTTCAAGGTCTTCCTTCTGTTCGCGCTCAGCGGCTTCGGCTGCGCTTTCATCCTCATCGTCATCATCGATGCCAAGCAGGTCATCAAGTGTCGGCGGATCATCGGTGTCTTCCGGCGCCGTTTCGGTGTCCGCCGGGGGATCGGCGGGAATGACATCTTCAACGGCAGGCGGCGAGTCGTTGTCCTCGGCGTCCTGCGCAAGCGTTGGCGCGCTGAGCGCAAGCGCAAGCGTGCTCATCCAGGTCAGCGTGATGTGTCGGTTGTTCATGACGAATCTCCGGGGCGGAGCGATGTATCGTTGTCAGGCGCTTCCTCTTCATCCAGCGCGCGTTCAAGGTCTTCTTCGGTGATTCGTGGCGGCGGCGCTCCGCCGCCGTCAAGCGCGTCAAGCATGGCTTCACCGAGATCAAGCAGATCGCGTTGTCGCTGGCCGACATCACGAAGCCGGTCACGCATCTGGCCTGAGTTGAGGTCTTCGCGCGAGTCGAGCGACTTCGTCTGATCATAGACCTGTTCCTGCAGGCCACGAAGAAGTTTGAGTTCCTTCACCGGCGGAATGAGCGGTTGCGGACCCTGTTGGCCGCCACCACCCATCTGTGAGTCCTGTGCGAACTCCTCTTCTTCCGACTCATCCTCTTCCAGCGCTTCCATGAGACGCCGCAGGCTGTCGGCGATGAGCATCTGACGGTCGGTCACATCAATATCGACGGTGCCATTGCCGAGTTGATCTGCGACGGCCTGCGCCCAGCCGTCGATCATGTCGTGCGTATGTGAGAAGACGGAGGAATCGAGAATCTCCTGCGTCGTATCGCGCAACTCGGCGATTTCTCGTCGAAGCTCGCCCTGGCGAACGCCAAGCCGACGCGCTTCAACGAGATCGCGACGATCGAGCTCATCCTTCGCGGCGAGATCAACCGCAGATTCCCGAAGTCCGATCTGACGTTCGATGAACTCGCGGTACTTCTCCTGAATCTCTTCGCGACGGCGTCGCACTTCCTGTTCCTGCGTTTCCTCTTCGAGCTGCTCCGCGAGTGTTTTCGCTTCCTTCAGCTGTTCAAGTGAACGTTCTTCGGATTCGGTTGCACGATCACTGTTGATCGGTCGGGCGCGCAGGGCGCTGACCGCTTCACCTTGCGCATCGGCGGCACGGTTGAGCAATCGGGCAATGCGTCGTGCTTCGTTGCCAGCGGCGCGTGCTTCGTCGGCAACGCCACTGGTGTTCTGATTGAGCCGAATCATCGCACGATCACGGCCGGTGAAATCCGACGTATCGACGGAACGGGCGAGTGCGGTGATCTCGTTTTCCTGCACGACGATGAGTCGTTCGATGGATTCCACGAGGCTGGCAAGCTTACGAAGCAATTCATCGGCTTGCGCGCGACGTGATTCCTCGATGTCCTCGAGCATTCGCGAGAGCGTCTGCCGTGCCGCCGCCTGTGACTCCTGCGCCTGCTGCATCTGATTCTGTTCCACCTGCTGACCTGCTTGCTGCATGTCGCGGTTGAGACCGCGCTGTTCCGCGGTGTTCGCGGCACGGCGCATGCCATCGGCGGATTCAGGATCAACTTCTTCAAGCGCTTCAGCGCGATCGCGCAGTTCATCGGTGAGCTGGTCGACACGTTCGCTGAGTTCTTCCTGCTGCTGCGCGATATCGTCAAGCGCTTCGCGATCTTCCTGCGAGAGTTCTTCAGCCGTCTGGCCGAGGGTCTGATCACCGAGCGACGATGTCGCGGCCTGCAGTCGGCCCTGTTCTTCGAGAAGTTCTTCGAGCTGTCGCGTCACGACCCAGGTGTCTTCATCGCGATCGAGAAGCTCGATGAGATCCGCGAGCTCATCACGAACATCCTGCTGCGCTTCAACGATGTCCTGATCCTCGGGGCTTGCATCCTGCGGAAGATCTTCATCCAGTGCAGGCGATTCGCCCTGTTCACCTTGCTGTGACTGTGAGCCGGACTGGCTTTGTTCACCTTGCTGTGACTGCGAACCCGACTGGCTTTGTTCACCTT
>JBCCFX010000169.1:0-8872 GCA_039029515.1 Planctomycetota bacterium | reverse complement strand
GCACGCGCGCGCCGTCCTTGCAAGCCGCGTAGGCCGCGGCGCGCACGCGGTTGTCGCGCTGGTCGAGGTAGTGGCCGGTCTTGTGCCCCTCACGAAACCTGGTACCCGCGCGACCGATGTCCTTGCTCTGCTCGAACTGATGCAGCAACGCGTCTTTGCCCACATCGGCATCGAGATGAATCCTGAGATCGACATCTGGCAGCGACACCGCGAGCCGCAATCATGAGTGACGAACGCCTCGATGTTGTCGTGCTCATGGGCGGACCTGACGCCGAACGTGAAGTCAGCCTGCAGTCCGGCCACGCGGTTGCCGCGGCGTTGCGTAACATCGAACAGTACGTCGTGCGCGACGTCGTGATCGATAAACCGACCGCAGCAGACCTGCGCGCAATCAGCGGCGATGTCATCGTTCCGATGCTGCACGGAACCTGGGGCGAAGGCGGTGAACTTCAGGCGTTGCTGGAGACGATCGGCCTTCCATTCGTCGGCGCGGACTCCACCACGGCCCGGCTCGCGATGGACAAGATCGCCTCCAAGCGTTGCATTGAATCGCATGGCGTGCCGACACCGCCCGCGTTTCCGCTGCGCGCCGATGAACCATGTCCATTGCCGGCACCGTGCGTCATCAAGCCGATGAACGATGGTTCAAGCGTCGACTTGCGCATCTGTCAGAACAGTGCGGAGATTGATGAAGCTCGCACCGCACTTCACGCGCGACGCGATGACCTGATGGTCGAGGCATACATCCGCGGGCGTGAGGTCACGGTCGGTTTCCTGGATGGTCAGACGCTGCCGCTTATTGAGATCGTGCCTGCGGCGGCGTTCTATGATTACGAGGCCAAATACGAACGCGATGACACCGCGTATCGCATCGAACCGGATGACCTCCCGTTCGCGGCGGCATGTGTTTCGAATGCCGAGGCCGCGATTCGTGCCATCGGTGTTCGGGATCTGGCCCGTGTTGACTTCATCGTGGATGAACACGGTCCGTGGTTTCTCGAAATCAACACCATGCCCGGCTTCACGGACCATTCCCTCGTCCCCATGGCCGCTCAGGCGGTCGGTCTGTCCATGAGCGAGCTCTGCCAACGCCTCGTTGAATGTGCCCGTCGACGCGGTTTGGACGCGCAGAAGTCAAACCCGGACGCCACCATCAGCCGATGATCCTGTGAGATTCATCACAGGAGTGCTCACGTGGCCCGGACCGCATCCCGATCAGGCTCCAGCCGAAAGAAGAAGTCGACCTCGAAGTCCGGACGAAAGTCCAGCTCGAAGCGATCGAAGAAGAAGGCCGCTTCATCGTGGCGCGATCGATTCGATCACGTTGACTGGGACCATGTCGGCCGCATCACCCACGCCACGAAGTGGGCCGCGGTCGTGGTCGCCATCGTGGTGTCATGGTCCGTTGGCGTCCCGAAGCTTCAGGCGTACGCGGGCCAGACGATCACGGCAGCGGACGACATGCAGATCGTCTTCCGAGATCCGCCGGCATGGCTGCAGGGTGACCTCAAGACCGCGCTGCATATGAACGTGATGAATCAGGTCACCGGTAATCCATTGGACCGACAACAACTCATCGATGTTCGAGCGACGCTGATGCAGACCGGCTGGTTTGCGTCGGTCGATCAGGTGCGCCACATCCGCCGTGGCGTGATTGAGGTCGACGCATCGTTCTTCATGCCGTTCGCCACGATCGCGGATGCCGATGGTCATCACGTTGTGGATGAAGTCGGCCGCTTGCTGCCATTGACCTACACCGAAGGGAACGGCCATCGATTCATCGTACTTCGTGCGCCGCGCATGATCCGACCGACGTCGGCCGGCGAACACTGGGCCGGCGAAGATGTCGAAGCCGCACTTCGCCTGCTTCGATTCATCGATGATCAACCGTGGCTTCATCAGATTCGCGCCGTCGATCTCAGTGGATTCGGCACAACCGGCGCGCTGTCGATCATCAGTGACCGTGGATGCCGGATCATCTGGGGTTCGCCTCCGGAGAGCGAGCGCGCACTCGAGTCCTTCGCCGCGCTCAAGGTCCAGTACCTGAACCATCACTTCACCGAGCATGGTCACATTGATCGAGGTCATCATGGCGAAGTTGATCTGACGCATCGCGAAGCCGTCATTCTGCGCTGAGCGCGCTCGCCGGATGGTACACTCGTCGGCGATGACCACGAGCAAGCCACCGTTGGTGCTTCCACGTCCGTTGATCTTCTTCGTCTCCCTCTGGCTGGTGGGATCGTGGTTGATCTCCATCGGCGTGCGTCAGCCGTTGCAACCATCCTCGCAGAGTTACACGCCTGGCGTGCGTCTGATGCTGTTGTGCCTGACGATTGGTCTCATGATCGGTTGGCCGTTGCTCCGCCTGAGTCAGCGCGCAGCGGACTATCCGGTGCGCCAGACGTTGCTCGATCTCACTGTGCTCCTGTCAACGATTCAGGTCGTGCTGTGGCCATTGCGCCTTGTGACGCCATGGTCGATCGAGCGCACGGCGGTCATCGACGCCACCCTCGTCGCGTGGTTGCTGCTGACATCAGCCTTTGTCGCCGCTGCCATTGGCTCGCATCGCGCGCTCATCCGAACATTGACCATGGTGATCTGCATCGCGCTTTGCCTCGCGGGGCCGATGCTCGGCTGGCTCGGCACGATGACGGGTATCGTCATGGAACCCGACCGCTACGCGATCATCAGCCCGCTGACGTCGGTCCATCGGCTCGCGGAAGGCGGCGGTGCACCACCAGATGCGGATGACTGGCTCATGCTGCGATGGATCGCGATCACTGTGGTCATGGCCTGGATTGCGGTTCTGATCCTCCCCCGCCGGGAATTGATCGTCCGGACAGAAACCAGCCAGCCTGAACGCTCCTGAGGGCCGTTCCAGAGAAACCGTGCCTTCCCGCCAGCCGCCTGTTATGCTGATTCGTTGTGGCACGCGCGCTGCGCCCCGGGGTGGGGCCGGAGTGGAAACGGGAAGCGGGGCCGATGCACGAGCAGAACAGTCACGATACGTTTCGCGATGAGGCACTGCAGACCTTCACGGCGCTCGTGGAAAGCACGGGCGTCAAACGGTTCGCAACGTCGCTCGATCTATCCACGCGTCAGGTCAACCGCATCCTTTCGGGTGTCCAGCCCAATCCGGTGGAACGCCTTATTCGATCCCTGCAAGCAGCCGAAGCCGAAGCCGGCGACCAGGTGCTCGACTTCATCTGCCAGGAGATGGGCGGCTACTTCGTCCGCCACGAAGCGCTGGATAACGCCACCGTCAACGCGGTGAAGGAATGCGCCGAGGCGATCGCGGCGATCAGCGACGGTGAAGTCTCGAAGGTCGATGTCCGCGAGGTGCGCGAAGCGATCAGCGCGCTGCACGGCCTGCTCTCAGCCATCCAGAAAGATCAGATGAATCATCACGCGACGGCGAACCATCGGCCGACATGATGTTCTGTGATCACCTCTGATACCACCACGCGTGTGGATCTGCGCTGCGGCGACTGCCGTGATGTGCTCGAACATCTTGCGCCCAACAGCGTTGACCTCGTCTACCTCGATCCACCGTTCAACACGGGCCGAAGCCACCACGCAGCAGCGGGTCGGTACGACGATTCATTTGCCTCAACCGAAGCGTACGTCCAGTTCCTCCGTGAACGGCTCGAAGTCGTCCTGCGTACACTCCATGATCACGCGGTCATCCTCGTCCACGTCGACTGGCGCACATCGCATCATGTCCGCCTGCTGCTCGATGACCTGCTTGGCGCTGAAGCGTTCGTCAACCATCTCATATGGCGCTACGGTCTTGGTGGGTCGTCCCCGCGTCGATTTGCCCGCAAGCACGATGACATCCTGTTCTACGCGACCGGGCCGAAGTATCACTTCGATCCCCCACTCGTGCCGGCGACAAGCCAGCGCATGCGCGGACAAATGAAGAAAGCCACGGATGTCCTCGACATCCCGAGCATCAACAACATGGCCCGCGAGCGTGTCGGCTATCCCACACAGAAACCGATTGCGCTGCTGAACCTGCTCGTCAGCGCATGCGCCCCACCCGGTGGGACGGTTCTCGATCCATTCTGCGGGAGCGGGACGACTCTTGTCGCGGCACTTGAGCATGGATGTCATGCGATTGGCATCGATCGCAATCCAGATGCCATCCTGATCGCGCAGGATCGATGCCATACCGTCCTGCGTGATGCGATGCACACCAAAACACAAACCGGGCGATCGTCCCGGTGACGACCGCCCGGTTGAGACGGGTTCGTTGATGTAATTTCGAATCAGCGACTGCGACCCTGACCACCACCACTGCCGGGCGCACTTGCCTGCCCCTGAGCGTTGCTGCCGCCACCACGGCTCGGCGCACTTGCCTGACCCTGGACGTTACTGCCACCACCACTCGGCGCAGTCGCCTGACCCTGCTGACTGGCGAAGCCGGTGCCGCCTGGCGCATTTCGGCCTGAGCCACGCGCGACACCCGGTGCCGAAGCTGCACCGGCACGACTGCCGGCACCGCGACCGCGATCATCGCGCGGTGCGCGGCCTTCGCCGCCACGTGCGCCTCGTCCACGGTTGCGCTGGCGAAGTTCATCGCGCAGTTCAGTCACCATCTGCCGGACATCGCGGACTTCCTGACGAAGCGCGCGGATTTCGCCGAGCAGTTCGCGGTGCAGCTCAGCGGTCTCATATGACGTTGCTTCATGGCCTTCGTGACCGTGGGCGTGTGCATGACGCCGACGCATCTCCAGATGCTCTTCATGTGCACGACGTTCGACAGAACGACGTCGTTCAGCCATGGCTCGCTCAATCTCCGCGTGCTGCATCGCAACTTCGCGCTCAACTTCAGCTCGCATTCGATCCATGTGCACATGACGCTCGTGCACCTGGCGTTCGAACTGGGCACGCAGAGCTTCGGCATCACGTCGAAGGCGATTCGCCTGCTCTTCCATGCCGGCTTCCATCAGGTTTTCCATCGCCTCATGCAGGTGTTCCATGCGCTCTTCGTAGGCATTGTGGAGGTCCTCGATCTCGTGTTCGAGGTGTTCCTGCACAGATTCCATGTGTTCGTGCGCCCGTTCCATCAGCTCATGCATCGCCTCTTCGGCTTCTTCATGATGCTCGTGCAGTTCACGCTCATGATGTTCATGCTCTTCATCATGGACGTGCGCGAGCTCATGCTCGTGCATCAATGCTCGCAGCGTCTCATGGACTTCGACTTCGTCCAGATCACCAAGCATGACATGGACGTGCGCCAACATGTCATGGATCTCTTCCATATCGTCTTCATCGATTTCGATGTTGACGTCATGCAGCACTTCCGCGACGACGCCGTGCAGCAGCTCATCGATGATCTCGTGGACGTCTTCATCTTCAGCGAGCTCTTCGACGAGCGCGAGCGCTTCGTGCAACGCTTCTTCCGCTTCGCCGCTCTCGACAAACGCCATCAATTCACGATGCAGTTCGTGAATCTCTTCTTCATCCATGCCCGCTTCTTCCATCACGAGATGCGCAATGAGCAGACCTGCGTCCTTCCAGTCTTCGGCAGACCGCAATTCTGAAACGAGCGCCATCGCGAGTTCGATCTCATCATGAACATCGCCGGGCGATGCGGCCGCTGATATCGGGGCGATCGGCGCGACTGGCTCCGCCGCAGTCGGATGACCGTGCAGCGCGGCGAGTGTGACAGCGGCGCTGGCACCAAGTGTCGTCAAAGCGTAGTGAAACATGTTCAATTCTCCGTGGGGGCGGAAGACGTGGTCCGCGGTGTATCGTTGAGATGCGCCGAGAGCACATCCAGAAGTCGGTATCGGTGCGCGAAGGACTCCATCGCGCGATCCAGTGTGTTCATGCGTTCATCGCGACCATCCGATGCTTCGCGACGTAACGCAGCCCATTCGCGGCGCAATGCCTGCAACTCATGGGCGAGCGCTGAGAGTTCATCATCAAGTTCAGGTGCCGGCGTTTCCGCTGCCATTGCCATGGGCATGTCAGGCGACGTGGGCGCAGCGCTGTTCTCGTCCGTGGAATCGTCCACTGTGCGAACCTGAGCCTGCACGCCCGGGACGTGCAGTGTGACCGCAATCAGCGCCGTCGAGGCTACGCTGGTCGCCCACCGTGAGCGACGGCCCGGGGTGATGGTCGTTCCCGTCGCCAGCAGCCGCGTCACACGGCGACCCAGCATGGATCGGGACATCGCCAGCGATGCCACCAGCGCGGGTGATGATCCACGAACCAGTCGGCTCGCAACCCGTTCCAGGCATCGAGCGAGCGCCAACGGATCGGAGGTGGAATTCGCAGCCCACGCATCGCACTGATACTCCGCGAGTTCGAGCAGTCGACGGACGGCCAGTCGATTGAGCGGCTGCATGAAGAAGACCAGCCGCATGGCGCGATAGATCGAGAGCCACGCGGGATCGTGACGACGAAGATGCGCGATCTCATGCGCGACCGCAGCCCGAAGCTCGCACGCTGACAGCACGGCGCCAGCATCATCAGGCAGACAGATCTCGGGCCGGAAGACGCCGAATGCGCACGGCACCGCAATGTCCGGCGACGTTGTCAGGCGAACACGACGGAACATGCCCGCAGCAACAGTTTGTTCTTCGAGCATGCGCTGCCATTCGGGCGTCGCGCAGGGTACGCGTCGGAAGCGGCGTCGTGAGATGGGGATCGTGACGATCCAGAACAGACCGCCAGTGCAGATTGCGGCGATGACACAACCGCGAATCCAACGGGCAGGCGACACTTCCGCAATGCGTTGACGTGCAACCTGCCAGCGCGACGGCGTGGCGGACAGCGACGCCGCCGGCGTGGGGGCGACCGGCGGCGCCGTGACCGTGTCCGCAAGATTCGTTGTTGACGGCTCTGCAACCATCGTTGCTTCGGGCGTCAGGAGCGACCGCAACGGTGCGGCGTGTTCTTCGATGATCGAGACGATCGCACTGTGATCTGTCTCGCGCGGCATCATGGATTCGTTCGGATCAAACGATGCGGCTGGCGTCGGTCGCGCGGCGATCGTCTGTACGGCGGCGACGCGCGGTAACTCAATGTGCGTCATGATGCGCTGGCCAGTGGCGGTAAAGATTCCGCCAACCAAGGCGAGTTTCCAGAGCGTTTCCTGTGTGGCTTCGGTCATGGGAAGACAGCGCACGCCCACCCAGACTGAACCGAGCAGGACGCAGCTGTGAATGAGATACGTGCCGAGCCATGCCAGCAGAAGCGTGAAGATCACGTCAAGCATCGCCACCCTCCCCTGCCTGCGTGCCGGCGGCATCTTCGATGAGCGCTCGCATGCGCTTGAGTTCCTGTGCATCGATGTCACGTTCGCGCACAAGGTGATTGACGAGCTCTGACGGCTGACCGTCGAAGAGGCGATCAATCAACTCGCCAACCATGGACCGATTGACTTCGGTTTCGTTCACGCATGCGCGGTACACATATTGACGCCCTTCCGTGCGATGCGTGACGAGGCCCCGGTCGCCCATCTTGCGAAGCATCGTCGCGATGGTTGTGAGCGCAAGCCCACGCTCGGGATGCAACGCCTGATGGACCTCGTTCACCGTCGCCTCGCCGCGGTCCCACAGCTGACGCATGATCGCGTGCTGGAGGTCGCCAAGCCGGTTGCGTTTGGTCATGCCGGTACTCCCGCCCGGGTCGGGCCTGCGGTCCCCACACAAGGGCCTTCTACGACCCTTATAGTACTACCTCGGTAGTAGACGCAAGTGAAATCCAGACTTCTCCGGTTTTCTTTTGGGGAGGACGGCCATGAAATTGCAGGAGAACGCACCGTGACAACTGTGTGCAGGCAAAAATCAAAAGCCCCGACACGAGGTCGGGGCTTTGAAATGGCAGTCGGCTGGCTCCCGAAACGGTGCATTGGGCTGCCGGGAGGAAGAGGCGAATATCAGCCGTCTGCCGAGCGGGGTCTGAGTTATGAAATTGCTTTCGCCCGCCCGAATCGCCTGGATTCACCAGAGCGAAAAAAAGTGCCGACGAGACGATCCGGCACCCCACGAGGGCTCAGGCGGCGAAAACCGCGATCATTGGGCCGAATCGTGCATCCAGCCGCGCCGGGAATCGAAGACACTCTGGACATCTATGTCACAAGGAAGTTCGACATCGCAACGCCCGGATCAGGAGCTCAGCCTCGTCTGCTCAGAGGTCTGGGGCGGGAACCAGCACGTGCACACACCAGTCGCCCTCCCGGGGCTTCAGGGCGTGCTGTACTCACGTCCGTGCGATGGCGCGCTCGGCGGTGACGTCCATTACCTCTCAGTATGCGGCTCCGGGCTACTCTCCCGCTTCTGCCTCGCCGACGTCGTCGGGCATGGCGAAACCGTCGCGGAGATCAGTACCAAGATCCACCGATTGATGCGCCGTCATATGAACACCACCGATCAGCGCCGATTACTTCGACGCCTGAACGATGACCTTGCCGTCGTTGGCGAGAGCGCCATGACCACCATGGCCGCAGTGTCGTACTTCCCGCCGCAACGCAAACTCTCGCTCAGTTACGCCGGTCATCCGCCGGGCTGGATCTACCGCGCCGAGACCGGCATCTGGACTCGACTCGGTCTGCACCCCGAAGAATCAACCGGCGTCCATGACGCCGCGCTTGCGATCGCCGAATCGAACTCCTTCACGCGTCGAACCGAACGCGTGAAGCGCGGTGATCGGCTCCTGCTCGTCACCGATGGCATCGCAGAAACGCCGGGGACCGATGGCGGACGCTTTGGCGAAGACCGGATCATCAGCGTTCTCGATGATCACCGCGATGCGCCCGTCGAAGATCAGGTCAGCGCGCTGCTCGAGACGCTGGACACCTATCGAGGGGACCATACGCCACGACACGACGATATGTCGTTGCTGCTGGTCGAGTTCGTGG
>JBCCFX010000168.1:0-8879 GCA_039029515.1 Planctomycetota bacterium | reverse complement strand
GCGCGCTTCAGATCCTATGCGTGATCGTCTTCATAGCAGCCTCAGCATTTGTGGCGATGTCGAATTTCTCAAGCCGTGGACTGATATTCACAGTCACACTCGTGGCCGCATTTTGTGCCGTCACGGTGCCGATGAGCCTCGTGTTTCAAGATGCACGACGCTTGTTTCGACAGGCCATTCGCGATTGCGGCTACGACATCTGTATGGGATGTGGCTATGACCTGCGTGCCACGACCGAGAGTTCGGCCTGCCCGGAATGCGGCCGGCTTGAACAGCCGCCATTGGGCGAGTTGTCAACGCCATCAGAAGACTGATCAGACATCGACTTTCGGCAGCACTTTGACGACACGTTCATCGGAGAGGCGCACGCCGTGCGCGCCGAGATATCGCCCCATCGCCATCACCGGGAAATACAGGCGATAGAGGTGATAGCGCAGGTAGAAGACCTTCGGGAAGCCGGTGCCGGTGAACCACGGCTCGTGCCATGACCCTGCAGGATCGCCATCCGGATTCTGCGCGGGATCCGACGCCCGATCTTCGGTCAACTGTGTCGCGCACAACCACTCGATGGCGCGGAGCAGATCGGGATCATCCTGACCGTAGATCTCCTGAAGCGTCATCGCGGCCCACGCGGTCTGCGACGCCGTCGATGGACCGATACCTTTCGTCCCGGGATCTTCGTAGCTGTTTGCGGATTCACCGAACGAACCGTCCGGTTTCTGAATCGATTTTAACCACGCGCCGGCGCGCTGGACCCACGGCGACTCGGGATCAACGCCGACGCGAATCGGCCCGATGACCGACTGCCACGTGCCGTAGATGTAGTTCACGCCCCAGCGCCCGAACCAGCAGCCTTCCTTTTCCTGATGTGACTTCACATAGTCGATGGCGTTCGCGACGCGCGGATCGCTGATGTCGTATCCATTCCACGACAAGCATTCCAGAATGCGGCCGGTGATATCCGGACAACTCGGATCCTGCATTGCGTTGTGATCTGCGAAGGGAATGTACTCAAGGATCTGACGGTGCTTCGTGCGATCGAATGCCGCCCAACCGCCATCGCGATTCTGCATCGCAAAGATCCACTCGACACCGCGCGCGGCCGCTTCGTGATTCAGTGGTCCGCCGGCACGCATAAGTGCCATCGAAACCATCGCGGTGTCATCAACATCGGGATACCACGCGTTGTTGTATTCGAAGTACCAGCCACAGGACTCGAACGGCTCGTTGACGTTTACCGCCCAGTCACCTCGATGCGTGCATTCCTTGTCGCGGAGCCATTTGGCCGCGCGTGCGAGCGCGCGGTCTTCATTCGTGCGCCCGCAATCCGTCAGCGCGTAGGTCGCAATGCCGGTATCCCAGACGGGACTGAAGCACGGCTGGATGCGAATCATGTCATCTTCTTCGATGAAGAAGTCATCGAGTTCGCGTTCCGCACGCTGCATCATCGGGTTGTCGCGCCGATGGCCGAGCGCCATAAACGCAACCTGGAGATAGACCATCGGCGGGAAGATCGCACCGAGTCCTTCGGTCGGTGCAGGATCATCCTGCCCCATGCGCTCGATGATCCACTGTTCCGCCTTGCGCATCGCGAGCCGGCGTACCGGTGTACCACCAAGATGATGCATGAACTTGAGCACACGGTCGGCGACGCTGAAGAATGCACTCCAGAACGGTGGCGCTTCGACCGTCTTGCCCAACTGGGTTCGTTCACGTTCGTCGATGTACAACTCGTCGATGCTGGCGCGGGCCGGCAACTCACGTGTCGGGCGCAGCGTCGTCACGAGTGACAGTGGCACGATCATCGTGCGCGTCCACGCCGCAACTTTCGTCAGATGGAAGTATGACCATCGTGGGAACAGCATGATCTCCGGCGGGATCGACGGCACCGCACTCCACGGGACCTGACCAAGGCACGCGAGATAGAAGTTCGTGAACGTATTGACTCTCTCCGCGCCGCCCATTTCGCGAATGCGCTGCCGGGCGAGCAACATGTGCTCATCCTCAGGGTCATCGCCCATAAGCTTCAGGACGAAATACGCCTTGACGGTTGCGGAGAGATCATTGCCCGAACCGGGGTACTGACCCCAGCCACCATCGGGGCGCTGCAACGTGCGCATGTACGCGCAGATTTTCTGCAGTGTCGTCCAGCCGTCGGAACCATCGGCCATCGGCTGCCGTTCCTGGCCGAGGATGAACTTCATCAGGATGTACTCGCTCTCGAGGATCGAGTCGCCCTGCAATTCAGCACACCAGTGACCATCATCGTTCTGGAGGCTCAACAGCGCCTTGACCGCGCGATCAAGATGGCCGGCAAGTCGATCACGATCCTCGACGGAAAGCGTGATCGGCGATGACGTGGTGGTCTCGTGTGACGTGTCCATGGGCATGCATTGTATGTCGGCGCGAGACGGGGCCATCCTTCCGTCAAGCTTGTAGAGAAGTTCCTCGTTCTCGCAGAATGCCTAGAATCGTGCCCCAATGAGCTCTTCGCCGCCAGAAATTCCTGACGCTGAGACGAAGGCCGCCGCCGGCCAGCCGTGCGCGGCGGGTGCGATCAGCCAGCATTTCGATACGCGGACGGCGGCGACCGAGCTGGCCGAATCAATTCACGGCGTCGTTGGCGACACGTGCGATCTGATGTTCGTCTTCGGCAGCTTTCATCATCGGGCCGCCTTCGAGATCGCGGTGCAGACGCTTCGACAGACCGTGCATCCAACGACAACGATCGGCGTCACGGCAGAATCGGTGCTTGGCGGCGATCTCGAATGCGAGGGTCTCGCGGCGCTGTCGGTCCTTGCACTTCGCCTTCCGGGGTTGAATACGCGCGTCTGGTCGGCAGGACCGGGCGTTCCGCTTCGCGCTGCAGATCACGAAGAACTGCGCGACCAGACGCATCTGAACGATGATGCGAAAGGCGTGATCGTTGTTGCGGATCCGTTCACCACGCCGATCAACGATGTGCTCCGCGCGCTATCGAGTTTGTCGACGCGCGATCAACCCGTCCCGATCATGGGCGGACTGGCATCCGGCGCCAGCCAGCCAGGCCACAACATGCTGATCATGGATGATCACGTGCAGACGGCAGGGATTGTCGGCGTCACACTATCTGGCGATGTTGAGATCAGTTGCGTCGTGAGCCAGGGGTGTCGACCGATCGGCGAACCGCATGTGATCACCCGCGGCGACGGCAACACGGTGTTCGAACTCAGCGGTCGGCCGGCGACTGAAGTGCTGCGCGAAGAAGCCAACGAGTTGAACGATCACGACAAGGCGCTGCTTGGGCGCGGCCTCTTTGTTGGCACAGTCATCAACGAACACAAAGCACATTTCGGGCGCGGCGATTTTCTGATCCGCGCAGTCACTGGTATGGACAACGATGCCGGCAGCCTCGTCGTCGGCGATCGCATCCGAACCGGCCAGACGATTCAGTTCCACGTGCGCGATGCGGACACCGCGGATGAAGATCTCCAACTGCTGCTCGATCTGGAACAATTGAACGATCCGCCGCTCGCGGCGCTCCTGTTTACGTGCAACAGTCGCGGATCGCGTCTGTTCCACGATGAGCATCATGATGTGCGACTGATCCGTTCGCGACTCGGTGATGTGCCGCTCGCAGGCTTTTTTGCCGGCGGCGAGGTTGGACCGGTCGGCCAGGAATCGTTCCTGCACGGACACACGGCGTGCCTCGTCCTGTTCCGATCGACGCACAAAACGAACGCACCACTCGATTGATGCCGGAGATGAATTGCAATGGGACACGATGAGCAGAAATCGTCGAGCGGCGACCACAACCCGAAGTCAGGCATGTCGACGGTGGGCAAGCTCGTGCTTGTGGTCTCGATCGTGCTGATGATCGCCGGTGCATCGCTGAAGGTCATGGCGATGACGCAGGATCGACCTGAGGAATCAGCGACCGCTGGTACAGGTGAATCCGTCGTTGATCCCGACCTGCTCGCAAGCGGTTTCGCCGCGACCGGCGATCCGCGGGAATCCACGGCGAACGACAGCACAGCATCGACCGAGAACGAATATGCGATCGACGTCTGGTCGCCGGCACTGTTCAAGCTCGGGTTCAGCTTCTTCGTCGGCTTCTGTATCGGCTATGCGGTGCGCACGTTTGTGAAGGTGTCGATCATCGGAATCGGGATGATCCTGTTGATCCTCTTCGGCTTGCAGTATGCCGGCCTGATCGATGTCGACTGGAACGCATTTCAGGATCGGTACGACGGCATCATGGGCTGGCTTCGCGCGGAGACGGAGACGTTCTCGCAGTTCGTGAAGGGATCACTGCCATCCGCGGGCGCCGTGGCCGCAGGTCTGGTCTTCGGCTTTCGGTCGAAGTGAGGGAGCTGTGGGCTTTGGGCTATTGGCTATTGGCGAGAATCGTAGGGCGGGCATGCTTGCCTGCCGTTGATCAATACTCCCGACGTCAGGCACGCTGGCAAGCCTGCCCTACACGCTCAGACCCGGCGTTTCTTCCTGCTGATCACTGATAGCTGACAGCTGAGAGCTGAGAGCTGACAGCTGACAGCTCCCCTCACACTGCCGCCGGCATGCTCGCGGCGACGCGTTCCAGCACGGTGTTCACATCCGATTCCGTAATCACCAGCGGCAGGCGGAAGCGAACGGAATCCGGACCGCACGGCAGCGCCATCAGCTTGCGTTCCATCATCGAGTGCAGCATCGCGCCACGTGCATCCGGTGAATCGGCGGTGAATGCGATCAGCGAACCGACGCCGCGCACATTGTTGAATGCGCCGCTCTCGCGTGCGATCTCGCGCAGCCCCGCAATCATCTGTTCGCCGCGGGCCGTGATGTTCGCCGCCAGGTTCTCGGATTCAATGATCTCGATGAAGCGGCGACATCGAACCATGTCAACAAGGTTGCCGCCCCACGTCGAGTTGATACGGCTCGACTTGTGGAAGACGTTGTCATCGACCTCATCGATTCGACGATTCGCGTAAATGCCGCAGACCTGCGTCTTCTTGCCGAATGACACGATGTCAGGTTCGACACCGTGATGCTGCCAGAGCCATGGTTTGCCGGTGCCGAAGAAACCGGTCTGCACCTCATCGAACAGCAGCAGCGCTTCTTCGTTGTCCGCGTAGTCACGGAGCTTCTGCATGAACTCCGTGCGGAAGTGATGGTCGCCGCCTTCACCCTGCATCGGCTCGATGAGGATGCCGGCGATTTTGCCCTTGTGTTTCGCGAACGCCGCTTCGATCTCAGCGCACGCCTTGGCTTCTTCCGCTTCGATGTCGTTGGCGATATTGCCATCGAGGTCGAATTGAATCGCTTGCGTGTGCACGCGCGGCCAGTCGAACTTCGGGAACAGACCAACCTTGTCCGGCACGGTGTTCGTCACGCTCAGCGTGTACCCACTGCGACCGTGGAATGCATGCTTGAAGTGAAGGATGACGAGGTCATTGACGTCTTCGAGGAAATCGGTGCGACCAAGTTTGCGCGCCTTCCAGTCGAATGCCGCCTTCATGGCACTCTCGACGGCGAGCGAACCGCCTGCGATCCAGAAGTGATACGGATGCGAGTCAGGCGTGACGTGTGACGCGAAGAGATCGACGAACGATGCCATCTCGCGGGTGTACAGGTCCGCATTGGCCACGTTGAACATCGCGGCATTGAGCAGATCGTTCTGGAATCCCTTGTCCTGCATCATGGGGTGATTGAAACCGACCGGCCATGATGCGAAGCAGGTGAACGTATCGAGGAATTCATCGCCGGAGCGACCATCGCGCAGCCAGATGCCATGGGAACCTTCGAGGTCCACGACCACAGGGTATCCATCGACGAGTTGGTGCCGACGAAGGACATCGTGAACGTTCATTGCGTCAATTTTCATCAATCCGAACCTCTCCCGACCGGACAACGCAAGGCATCGCCGGGCCGCAACCATGGCAAGGCAGCGAAGCGAGGGTATTCACCGTGAATTCCCGCCTCGATGCCTCGAATGACCCCGATCCCTCATTGTAGAGAAACACGCGAGAACAGACCAGCGTTCGGCTAGAATGGCATCGTGGGCATAGGCAGCATCCTTGTTGAACGCGGGCTGATCACGACTGATTCGCTCGCAATGGCCATCGATGAGCAGAATCGAACCGGTGAACGGCTCGACCATGTTCTCGTGCGCCTGGGCCACGTTTCACAACCGCAGATTCTGGAAGCGATCGGCCACCAGTTCGCGATGCCGATCGTCGACCTGAACACGATTGAGCCCGATCCCGGCACGCTCGCCGCGCTTCCTCCCAAACTTGTGTTCAAGCAACGCTGCGTACCGATCGAAAAACTGAACGGCACACTCCGCGTCGCAACATGTGATCCCTTCGAACTGACCGCGTTCGATGAACTGCGCCTGCTGACCGGCCACCGCATCGAACTCGTCCTCGCCGACGAACAGGATCTTCGCAAGTTCATTCGGACGCATTACGGCGTTGCGGGCGACACACTCGATGCGCTCGCGGGTGATACCACGGAAATTGATGTCGCCGCAACCGGTACAGATATTGACGAAATCGAACAGGCGCAGGAAGCAAGCGTCATCAAGCTCGTCAACGATCTGCTCGTGGAAGCCATCCGCGAGCGCGCAACCGATGTCCACATCGAGCCGTACGAAGACCAACTTTCGATCCGGTATCGCATCGACGGTGTGTTGACGCCCGCCGGCGTCCCGCCAACCGTAAACCGATTCCGCAACGCGATCATCAGTCGCCTGAAGATCATGGCGAACCTGAACATTGCCGAGAAGCGCCGCCCACAGGACGGTCGCATCATGCTGCGTCACGGCGGCCACGAATACGATCTACGTATGTCGGTCATTCCGATGCTGTTCGGCGAAGGCGTCGTCCTGCGTGTGCTCAACAAGAGCACCGTGATGTTCGAACTCAACGAACTCGGCATGCACGATGAACTCCTGGCGCGCTGGGATGACCTGATTGCGCGGCCGCACGGCATCGTGCTCGTGACCGGTCCGACCGGCTCAGGCAAGTCGACCACGTTGTACGCGTCACTCAATCGCATCGTCAGCGACGCGATCAAGGCGATTACGGTGGAAGATCCCGTGGAGTACCACGTGGAAGGCGTGAATCAGATTCAGGTCCAGCCCGAGGTCGGCCTGAATTTTGCCGCCGGCCTGCGAAGTATTCTGCGTCACGACCCGGACATCATCATGATCGGCGAGATCCGCGATGTGGAAACCGCGGTCGCCGCCGTGCAGGCATCGCTGACCGGTCACCTCGTGTTTTCGACACTGCATACCAACGATGCGACCAGTGCGATCACGCGCATGCTGGATATGGGCGTCGAACCGTTTCTCGTCGCGAGCTCCGTGGAAGGCGTCATGGCGCAGCGGCTTGTCCGTCGCGTATGTCCCTCGTGCGCGGAGGCAGTCACGCTGCATGCGAACGAACGACCTGCAGACTTCCCGGAGCAGCCGGGCGATTCGTTGCAACGCGGTCGTGGGTGTCGCGACTGTCGACAGACCGGCTATCGCGGCCGCATCGGCATCTACGAGTTACTGACGATCGGTGAACACGTGCGCGAACAAATTATGTCGCGTGCCAACGCAAGCACGATCGCCGCGGATGCGCTACGTGATGGGAATCTCTCGCTGCTTCGAACCGCAGGCTTTGCCAAGGTCCGCCAGGGGCTCACGACGGTTGAAGAAGTCATGCGAGCATCGAAGGCGTGATCTCAGAATGAGCACTCGGCTTCGTTCGTCCACTGCACAAGATCATCCACATTGACGATGCCGTTCGCGTTGACATCCGCGAAGCAGCAATCGTCGCACGGTCCGAACGCAATCAGCAGCGCGACAAGGTCATCCGTGTCGATGGTGCCGTTGGCCGTGATATCGCCCCAGATGAAACCACGTGTGTGCGCGGCTGAGCCTTCATAGGCGCCGCAATCAATGACCGCATCACAATTCGATGTCCCACGCACATCCTCAACCTGAAAGCGCGGGGTGCCGTCGATATCAATGTCGATCCGTTCGCACCGATTGCCGTCATCGTCGACGTCGTGCACATCTGCGGGAATTTCGTTCACGCTGCCCGCATCTCGCGCCGGTGACGTTGCGGCCAGGCGATACATCGCATCGATGAATTGAGGATCCTGCATCATGACATTGAGACCCTCGACCTCATGGTCGACGATCGATGAACGCACCGTGAGATCGGATATCGCATCGGCGACGAACGACGCTGGCGTGTTCTGCCAGGCAATCGAATTTCGGACGATCAACCTCGCTCCGAACTGCGCTTCAAGCGCGCCACCATCGGTCGCGACATGGTCCGCGATCGTGCAGTTGATCAATTCGAGCACACCATTGTCACGGCAGAGAGCGGCTGCGCCCACTGATGCCGCATTGCGCGCCATGACCGTATTGACAGTGGTAATCTGACCTCTTTTGGATGCGAACAGTGCGCCGCCGAAACAGGCGTCATTCGCCTGCAACATGCTCGACATCACGGTCGTCTCCGCGGCAAACAAGCTTGCGATCGCACCACCGTCGGCGGCAATGTTGTTGACGAATCGGCTGCCGATGATGATCGGCCGCGCTTCATCCACACTGCAAATGGCGCCGCCGCGTGCCAGGTTCGTCTCGGCGATATCGCCACAGATCAGCACGCTCGGGACCGTGTCACCGTTCAACGTCTGCACAATCACCGCCTGATTGTTCACAAACGTACAGTCAACAATGCGCGGCGAAGCGCCGGACACGTTGTAGATCCCGCCGCCGCGCTGCTCGACGACGTTGTTGAAGAATCCGCACGATTCGATCCGCGGCGCAGAATCGCGAGCGTTGCGAATGGCGCCGCCGAACACGCCCAGATTGCCGTCATAGACGCAGTCGGTCGTCGTCG
>JBCCFX010000167.1:0-8905 GCA_039029515.1 Planctomycetota bacterium | reverse complement strand
CGATCGGTCTGCATCAACGTGACAACGATCGCCTCATCGCCACCCTCCGCAATCTCGCGGACATCGGGAACACCGTGGTCGTCGTCGAGCACGATGATGGCATGATTCGCGCCGCAGACCACGTCATCGACATCGGCCCCGGCCCGGGTCGGCACGGAGGCACCGTCGTCGCCGCCGGCGACATTGACGCCATCATGGCGCACAAGACATCGCTGACCGGCCAGTTCATGTCGGGAACGCGATCGGTCGACGTGCCGAAGAAGCGGCGCGATGTTTCGCCCGACAAGGCGATCGTCGTCAAGGGCGCACGAGCGAACAACCTGAAGACGATCGATGCCGCAATTCCGCTCGGCGGACTCGTGTGCGTCACCGGCGTGTCCGGCTCCGGCAAATCCACGCTCGTCAATGAAGTCCTGCTGAAGTCCGCGTTGCGCTCCATCAACGGCACGCGCATTGTGCCCGGCGCACACACGCGGATCAATGGCCTCAACAAAATCGAGCGCATCGTACAGGTCGATCAGTCACCGATTGGCCGAACACCTCGATCAAACCCCGCGACATACACCGGCATCTTCGATGACATACGCAAGCTTTTCACACAGACGAAAGAAGCGAAGATTCGCGGCTATCAACCGGGCCGTTTCAGCTTCAACGTCAAGGGCGGCCGATGCGAAGTGTGCCAGGGTCAGGGTGTGCGCCGAATCGAAATGCACTTCCTTCCCGATGTCTTTGTCGCGTGCGAGACGTGCAAGGGTCGCCGGTATAACCGCGAGACGCTTGAGATTACGTACCGCCACAAGAACATCGCTGACGTACTGGACATGACGGTCGAGGACGCGGTTGACTTCTTCGATGCGCATCCCAAGACGCTTCGTATGCTCAAGTGCCTGCACGCCGTCGGGCTGGATTACGTGCAACTTGGTCAGCCGTCAACAACGTTGTCCGGCGGCGAAGCGCAGCGCATTAAGCTCGCCAGCGAATTGGGAAGCCGTTCATCTGCACATACGTTGTATGTCCTCGATGAGCCAACGACTGGTCTGCACTTTGCCGACGTTGCCAAGCTTCTTGATGTCCTTCAGGAGCTTGCGAATCAGGGCCACACGCTCGTCGTGATCGAACACAACCTCGATGTCATCAAGTGTGCAGACTGGATCATCGACCTCGGTCCGGAAGGTGGCGATCGTGGCGGAACGATTGTCGCGGAAGGACCGCCTGAGAAGGTGGCCAAGGTGAAGCGAAGTCACACCGGACAGTACCTGCAACCGCTGCTTCCGAAGCGACGTTCACGTTCGCGTACCGCGGTCGCAAGTTCATAGACTCGGGCCTGTTGTCGACATCGGGAAATTTCGCACGATCTTTCGCGCGAGTTCCTTCCTTCCCAATCTGTGATTCGCGGGTATAACCGAAGGGCGAGACGGGACACGATGCACGCCAAGGGAAGGCGTGAACATCACAATGCCAGTGGAATGCCTCAAAGGAGGTACCGCGATGCGTCTCTTCTCCAATCGAAGCTCGGCCGCCGAGGAGCTCGCCGGCCATCTCGCTTTCCTACGCAATGAAGATCCGATCGTTCTGGGCCTCGCCAACGGCGGGATTCCTGTCGCCGAGATCATCGCGCGCCAACTCGATGCCCCGCTCGACGTCATGCTGATCGAGCGCCTTGCCGCACCCGGTCCCGCCGGCCGAACCGTTGGTGCGGTGGATGAGCACGGCCGCATCTCAATGATCAAGTCCAGCGCAAGGTGGCACCATGTCACAAGTCAGGAGATGGTCGGCCCAGCGCGTATTGCGTTCCGTTCGTTGCAGCGGAAGCAAGGACGGATTCGGTCAGTGCTTTCTGAAATCGAAGTGCGCGACCGAACGGTCATCATTGCGGATGAAGGTGTGGCGAGCGGCGCTCGCCTCCTCGGCGCCATCGCATCAGTTCGAGATCGTGGTGCACGCAAGATTGCTGTCGCGGTTCCGGCTGGAACCTCCGATGCGACATGGCAACTACATGACGCCGCCGACATCGTGGTGATTCCACATCGCCCGAGCAAGTTTCGCGGCATCGACAGCCTGTACGCCGAGTACCTGCCGGTGACGGACGACATGGTGGTGAGCATCATCGAACGATGGGCATCACAACGACCTGCACAGCAGCCCGGCGTCCGGACGTTGATCACCAAAGTCAAGAGTTCGCTCGACAAGAACCTGTGCTGCTCCATTGACCTGCCGCCTGGCGCCGGACCGGGGAGTGGACCGTTCCCAGCCGTTGTCTTTGCCCATGGCTACGACAGCGATGGCAACAGTCCTCGGAACGTCGTGATCAGTCGGCGCCTGGCGAAACGTGGGATCATCGGCATCCGCTTGAATTACACCGGCCATGGTGCGAGCGAAGGCACGCTTGAAGAAGCGACACCCACGCAGTGCCTTCAGGATCTCGATCGCATCTGTCAAACCGTGTACGCGATGCAGGAAGTTGATCCCAATCGGTTCGGCCTGCTCGGCTCAGGCATGGGTGGCATGTTCGTCCTGCACTACGCGGCGCGCGTGCCGCAGATTCGTTCGCTCGTCATTCGCGATGCCGTCTGTGGCGATGAGACGTCAACGGCGGAGCGTGTCCACGCATCCACGCTGCTGATTCATGCTGAGTTTGAGAACTCGCTTGCAGCAGGTATGCAACTTATGGATCAGTCACTGGCGGGTCCGCATGAGCTGATCACTATCACTGACTGCAATCGATTGTTCAGCGATCCCATCAGCCGGGAACTCATGGTCAACGCATCGGTCGAGTGGCTTGCCGATCACCTTGTCGCGATACCGCCATCGCACGATCAACCGACGACTGACGTCTCAGAGAGTTCATCCGCGCCACCAGCATCAGGCTGATGGTCCTTAATCGATTGCTCTGCGTGTGCCGGCAGGTCAAACGCGAACGAACGAAGGCGCTGGATCAACTGCGGTGACGCCGCATCACGATCCAGTGAGCGCGGCGTGAAGTCATCCAGAGCCGAGAGCTTGGCGGCAAGCTCGGTTTCACTCCGTGCGACGAGCACGTAGCCTTCGCGCTCAAAGTAGTCCGCGGTCGCGGATTGGTGGTCGTTTCGGGTTTCTTCCAGGTCGGCACGACGCGGAAGTACGAGGAGTGGTTTGCCGCGCTGCAGCGCCGCGATGATTGTCCCTGTGCCGGCATGGCCGACAATCTGATCCGCATCATCCATCCGCTGCGCAAACTGCTCCGGCGTCAGGAATGGGACCGCCTGGAATGACTGCGGCCAGACTTCGGTATCACCAATTTGCGCGAAGAGATCGACGCGGTCGTGTTGCACCGCCCACGCATCCACGGTACGGATGAGTCGATCAAACGGCATCTGATGGCCAACGGTGACGAAGATCACAGCACCGCTCCCGCGTACTCCGGCCCTTGTGCGCTCGCAAGATGTGGCCACTGCGTCAGCCAGAGATCAGCGCATTCGCGTGCCATCTGACCGGACATGGACAACTCCTCAACGTTCGCGATGCTGTCGACCCAGATCGTTCGGGCGCCGATCCATCGACCGAAGCGCAGCGCGAAATAGCCAGCGGCAGCGCCGGTCGTCACGATGACATGCGGGCGCTCGCGGAGCACGATCAGCAGAATGCGGAATGCCATGAGTGCGAGCGCGACCCGATTCCATCGTGTGGCATCGTTGATCAATCGAAAACGATGATCCACGACATCACTGCGATACGAACGGTTCACGGTGACAAACGTCAGCCGAGCACCGTCAAATGCAGGCATCAGGCGCAACAGTTCGACCCAGTGACCACCGCCACTGGACACGGCAAGCACGCGTCGATTGTCAATGGTCGGTTCCATACGCGTCGTCCGGGGAGTTACTCGGCGCCACCGTGCAACGCGACGGCTTCAGCCAGCTCCGACAAATCGGCCTCCGGCTCCGAACCTCGGGCATCATCAGCAGGCTGTCGCTTCGGCGGGAAAGTCGATCGAATCTGCCGGTGCGTTTCGACCATGTTGCGTCGACGCCCTTGAAAGAGGCTTCGACGTTCGTACGCGCGGAAGTAGCGCAGATACGTCGGATCATCGAAACGTTGCTCCTTCCGGAACATCGCTTCGATGTAGCCTTTGAGAATGCCCACACCACTGACGATCCACGGACGCTCGAACATGCGGTATGCAGATACCGCGAGTACGTAGTACAGACGAGAACCCATGAAGTACTTGCCGCGGCCCCACCGCTTCCGGCCTTCCCAGAAACTGCGTTGGCTTGAACCCATGCGTCGCAGGTGAATCAGGCGGAGATCCGGCTCATCAACAGAGCGCGCAATCCAGCCGTGCAATCGACACATGTGTCCATCGATTCCGTCCCATGAGACCTGACGAACGAAGCCGCCGATCTCACGGAAGCAATCAACCGCATAGAACTTTGAAGGACCGACGGAGTTCTCATCGCCACAACGCTCTTCGACGAGTTGGTCGTCGTAGCGAAGGAAGAGTTTGCCTGAACACGTCCCGAGCCACGGATCAGCTTCGAACCGTTCCATCAGACGCTCGAAGTATCGCGCCGGGATTTCAAGGTCGCCGTCCAGCTTGCAAACGTAGTCAACGTCATCAAGGTTGAGGTGATCGAGTCCCTCGTAGAACGCTTCGATGACACCCGGACCAACGGAGCGACCTCCACGATCCTGCCTGGTGATGACGGTGATGAATGAATAGCGTTCGGCCGCGTCGCGAAGGATCTCCGGCGTGTCATCCGTGGATCCATCATCCACAATGATCCAACGCGCGGGCAGCACCGTCTGCGCGGCCACGGTTTCAATCGTGGTGCGAAGGTACGCCGCCTCGTCCCGACAGGGCGTGATTAGTGCATATCGACGTGACATAGCATTTCGCTCATCAGGCCGTCATTTCATGGTGCGGCGTGATGAGATCTCCCTCCAGATCGTCCTTCGGCGTTCCCGCCTTGTACCTCCACGACAAGGCCCTGAACACGTTCAAGCGTTCATGACCTGCGTCGCAGGATCCGAATCGTTTACCCACCCGAGTCCATCTGTGCGGCCTGAAGCGATGATGCGATCAGCGCGCCCAGTCGAGCGGCTTCCGCCGTGACGTCATGACGGGCGCGAACCAGTTCCTGCCCGCGCTCGCCCATCGCATTGAGTGCCTCCACATCGGCCGCCATGAGCTCACGCATCGCGTGCGATAGCACCTCAACGTTCGCCGGCGGAATCAACCAGCCGGTCTCGCCGTTTCGCACGAGTTCGGGAATGGCCGCGATATGCGTGCTGATCACCGGGCGTCGAAGTGCGAGTGCTTCCATGATCACAACCGGTAGACCCTCTGCGAAGCTCGGCAGCACGAGGCCACGCGAGGCGATCAGGTGCTGACGAACGGTCGCTTCATCGATCCAGCCGGTGATCTCAACCTGCGACTCAATGCCAAGCTCACGAACGCGTTGTTCCACGTCGCCGCGCATCTCACCGTCACCCGCAAGCACAAGTCGAATCGGGATGCCGGCATTGTGCAGATCAGCGACCGCATCCAGCAACAACAACTGCCCCTTCTGGGCAGTGAGTCGCCCGACACAGACCAGCGATGTCGCGGCCGGATCGATCGGCTGTGCGTGCTCATGAAAATGATCTGCGACAGGACATCGAACGATGTGAATCTTCGACCAATCCTCGATGCGAATCCATCGGCGCAGTTGGGCCGAGCAGTAGTCACTGATCGCCGTCACGAACGCGGCATCTTCGACCTTGCCACGAAGGTCAAACCCGCGCGGGTCGTCGTACTCGCCCGGCCCGTGAATCATCATGCTGAATGGCGGTCCACCGAGGTGGCGCATCAGTCGTGCGACTGCCGCAGCGTTCGTCCCGAAGTGGACATGCACGTGCTGCACATCATGCCGGCGCACTTCGCGCAACATCGCTGCAGCTTCGATGAGATACGCGATATGCCGGAGTAACCCGCGAGGGCTCTTTCGGTGCATCGACCACATGACACGCTTGGTTCGCGTCCATCGCACCGGATGGCGTAGTGCCATGAGCATGGCCCCGATGACCAATGCGACAACCGATGAGCGTAAGCAGTGAAATGTCTTTTCGTACTCTTGCTGATCGAGTGGATCAGCCATCGCGCCACCGCTATCCCGGATCGCAAGGCGCGTGATCGTGTGACCTTGTGCTTCCAGCGCCATGAGTTCACGTCGAATGAACGTATGGCTCGCCTTCGGGTACTCGGTCGTAAGGTACGCGATACGAAGCGACGTCGCCGCAGGAGCGGCGGCATTGTCGCCTGTCGCAGTTGCCGGCTTCGGAGCTTCCAGTGTGCTGGCGCGCGTCATGTTCCCGCCTCCCGAACAACGGCTGGTGATGACTTGTATTCGATGAGCGTTGATCGTCGGCCCCACGCCTGATTGAACCAATAGGTCAGGATGCCGAGACATTGCGGGAACTTCCCAAGGACGCAATATCGAGCGTAGAGCGATGCGTGTGATGCTTCATCGCCATGGTTGATTCGATGTGCTCGAATCCGACGGTACAGCATGATGTAGCCGCCTAGCAGCAGCAGGCTCACGCCCCACGTCAGCCACGCCAGGCCGATGGCAAGTGCGGGCAGCACGATCGTCCATTCGATGATCGAACGCACATCGCGCGTCCCGAACCGCTCAGCATCCGCGCCGTACCGGTGATTCCATTCGGCGTATGCGTGGCCCGACCGCTTGTTCCGACGCCACCACTGCGTCAGCCTATGCATATCAGCATCGTGCAATGTCATCTCAGCATCGACGCGCTGAATGGACCAGCCCGCGCGTCGAAGTCGGAGACAGAACTCCGGCTCCTCGCCGGCAATGAGCGTCTCGTCAAGGCCACCGACATCGCGCCAGGCGTCAATGCGAATCAACGCATCCCCACCACATGCACGCGCCTCGCCGATCGGCGTGTTCCATTCCATATCGCACAGACGATTGAAGATTGTTGCTTCCGGAAAGCGTTCCCGACGTCGACCACACACGACCGCGCGCCGCTCATCGGCATCCAATGCCTCCAGGGCGGTGCTGAGCCACGTTGCGTCGATTTCGCAATCTCCATCCACGACCTGCACGCACTCGACCTCAGGCACACACGCCAAGAGCCTCCGAATGCCGGCGTTTCGGGCCCGCGCTGCGGTGAAACCCTGCGATGTATCAAGCTCGACCACATCTATGCCCTGCTCGCGTGCCCATGCAACGCTGCCATCATCGGAGCCCGAATCCACGTACACGATGCGAGCGACGCTATCCGGAATCGATGAAAGGCATTGTTTGAGCCGGTCACCTTCGTTGCGCGCAATCGCCACCACACCGATACGCTGCAATGCAGACTTCTCGGCTGTCATGACGCAATCTCTTCCGCAACCGTCACCCATGCCGGCGCCTGCTCTCGAACGGTCTTTTTGAACGTCTCACACGACAAGGCACCGACATTGAGCCATCGACCAAGCGTGGCCAGGTCTTCGTCGAAACGCTGACAGACCTCTTGCTGAACGTCTGGCGAGAGCGTCGGGCGATCCTGCATGGTCCATATCGCTTTGGCTCGATCCCGCCAAGACTTTGGGACCAACGTGCGGCGTACTGAACGGGCGAGCGGATTGTCAATCAGGAGATCGCGCACGGGTGATCGCCGTAGCCGTTCGCCCGACGCATTGCGCTGCTTCAATTCTTCAACCCACGTGACGTCAGATGTCAAACCAAGGAACGTCGCGATGCGCTGGAGTTCATCCTGAGGTTCGGCGACAAACCGCTCAAAGAACACCGGCAGAATCGCGTCCTGGCCGAATACGTTCATCCAGGACTCAAGCTGATATGCATACCGACCATAATCGACCAATTCAGGGTGCGCTGAAACCGCCTCATCGATCGGGCATGTGATCTCGCGCTGGCTCCACTCGTGCATATAGTGCGATACAAGACGATCGACCGGATGCCGCATCATGTAGACGAGACGCAGATCCGTTCCGAGCATTTCAACCAAACGCTCAATCGTATGATCATGCGTCGGCAGCTTCGAGTAGTGCGTACTCGATTCGCCACACAGTGATTCCACTGCCGCATCCGCAAAGAGATCGCGATACCACGATTCACCACGACTGAACACATCATCATCACTGAAGAAGTTAGGCTCCTTGGGCGACGTCATAAATATGCCGTCCTGCGCGGCAAGTTGATCGTGCAGCGTCGACGTTGCGCATTTCATCGCACCGATGATGATGAAATCCGGCCCGTTGCTCACAGCTCACCGCCCTTCTGCGGTGTTGGCGGCGTAAACGGGCGCAGCCAGTTGATCCAGTTGTCGCGTGCCTCACGCAACGACGTATGCGGTTTCTTGTTCCCGATGAGTTCACGCAACGCTGAAATCGCTCGTCCACATGACCACATCGCATTCGTCAGCAGTACACCGGCCGCACCACCGTAGTATTTGGCGAAGTACCGACTGCGCGACTCAAAGTAATACCCGGGAATGCGCTGTCGTTCTTTGATCGCTTTCTTGACCGACGAGGTGCCGCCACGGAGGTGAATGACCTGGGCGGATGGATCATGCACAATGCGCCATCCCTGCGCACGGACCTGCCGCGCGTAGTCGATGTCTTCGAAGTACATGAAGTACAGATCATCCATCGGGCCGGTCGATTCGACGACGCGATCCCGAATCATCACGCACGCAAAGCTCACCCACGGCGGCTCGACCTGTTCCTCATAGACTTTGAGTGGCACAACCCAGCGGCCAAACCAGCGGTCGAGAATGCCGGTGCCGGCTGCCGTCAGAAACTCAGAGATCGGCGTTCGGTATCGAAAACAACTGATCTGCGGTGTTCCATCAGGATCCTGAAGTCGCGGCCCGAGCATACCAATGGTGTCGTCAGCGCGCATGATCTCAAGCATGG
>JBCCFX010000166.1:0-8959 GCA_039029515.1 Planctomycetota bacterium | reverse complement strand
GTGAGAACGGTGTGGTCCTCAATGCTGCGGAAAACGAGCAGCTGGTGCAGGATCTCTTCGATGAGATTACCGCGCGACGATGCCGACGACCGTGCCTTCAATCTCAGGATCTTCCACTTCCGCAAAGTAATGATCGAGTTGTTCGCGACAGGCATCGGCGGTCTCACCGAGACCGGCGGTCGAGTTCGGCGGGTAGTGGCCGGTTTCGTCGAGTCGACCGCGGAGTTCGGTCTCCAGTTCATTGAACGTCGGACCCCAGATCAGGCCCAGCTGATCCAGATTCTGAACGAGGTGGAGCAACTGGCCCAGATCGATGTTGGCTGCCTTGGCGATGTCCTCAACGGCTTCTTCGCCCTGGAACTGCTGGAGAAGACGCATCATCTGCTGAGGAACGGCCATGGTCTTCTCGACGAGCATGGTCGGGTCGCGGAGCGCGACCATCTGTCGGCCGTCCTGCGTCATCGGGATCGGCTGGAGCGGGCGCATGTGCGGTCGACGAATATGTTCGGGCAGCGACTCAGGGTTCATCGTGGGGTCTTTCTCAGGGGCCGACATTGCCCCGGCGCGCGCGGCCTGGCGGCACCGGGCGGGAAACGACGGAGAATACTCGGTGATCGCGGCGATGGACACTCTCACGCCGAGATTCCATGCCTCGAAGATCCGCCGTGGTGGTCCGAAAACGCGGTTCTTCGTCTGAGAATCAGGGCCGTTCAGCGATTGCGGCGGCGGACCTCATGGAATCCGGGCCGGGCGTGAATTCGTGGCAATAGAGGCCGATGCGGGGCGTTTGGCTGTAGTCCATCCGGCGATCGATACCAGTCGACCTCCGGTTCGGGCCTGTGACCAGGAGTGTTCACGTCCGCAAACCACGTGGGAGATGTCATGTTGACCATCCAGAGAAAACATCAGTTTGGAATGATCGGGCTGCTTTCGGCCGCCCTGTTTGTCGGCTGCAGCTCGGAGACGTCGGAATCGACGGCCTCCAATGCGACGCCGGTCGCAAATGACGCGACGCCGGCCGCCGTTGAGAGCGCTGCTGACAGCGCCGCTGACATGGTTGCGACCGCCGCAACTGACTCAGTCGCGAACACGCTGCGACCTGCTCGCGGTGCAAGCCCGTCGAACAACACGCCTGAGAAGGCATCGCCGTTGACGGTCGACAGGACCCTGTCGACGACGCCGAACTCCAACGCCGCACCGACGACGATTTCGGTCACGCCGACGTTGCTCGATCTTGGCGATATCGCCACCGGTGACACCGGTGGGGGCGCCGTGGTGATCAAGAACAATGGGACCGAGCCGGTCACCATCGAGCGCGTCAAGTGCTCCTGTGGTTGCACCTCCGCTCGGCTCGCGCCGAACACGGTCCTCGCGTCCGGCGAGGAAGTTGAAATGGAAGTTCGTCTCAAGGGTGGCACCCGTGCTGCGCTGCTGACGAAGACGTGCCGCTTCATCGTGAAGGATCAGCAGCCGGTCATCATGACTGTCCGTGGCAACGCGGTGAGCTTCGTCGAGTCCACGCCGAAGGATCTCGATCCGAACGTGAACTCCGACGGCAAGCTCGTGTTTGCCGCTGCTGATGGCGAACCGTTCCGCATCACCAGCATGAATCCCGCAGTCATCACGGACTTCCCGCAGGATCCGCAGACCGAAGTCGTCATCAACTTCCCGTACGAAGAATGGCGATCACTTGGCGCACAGCCGAAGGTCATCTTCTACACCGATCACCCGAAGTGCGAGACGGTGTACGTTGGCGTGAAACGAACGGCGGAAGACGTCGAGCGCATCCGTGAGCAGCAGCGTGAACGTCAGCGCAAACTTGTAAGCGATAACGACGAACGTCGAAACAAGGCGCGAGACGATCAGGCGAATAAGCCGAACAACGCCGTGGTGCTCGAAACCCGCGTTCGTCGCGGTGAAGTCGAAGGTCTCATGAACGACATCGCCTCGGGAACGATCAACGTTGAAGCACAGAACGCGACCGGCATGTCCATGCTGTCCATGGCATCGAAGTATGGTCAGGTCGAACTCATCCTCGGTCTGCTTGACGCCGGTGCTGATCTTGAATCCACCAACCGCAACGGCCACACACCGCTCATGCAGGCGGCACAGTCCAAGAACGTCGAAGCGGTCCAGGTGCTCCTCGATGCGGGTGCCAACGTTGAAGCGGTTGATCGCCTCAATGGCACCGCGATGTCGATGGCGGCCACATATGGTTCACCGGACATTGTGCAGGAACTGCTGGACGCCGGCGCTCGCGCTGATGTCGTGCAGGACTTCACCGGCTTCACGCCGCTCATCTGGGCTGCGATCGCCGGTGATCCGGGCGTCGTCCCGCTGCTCGTCGATGCTGGTGCGAACCTCGAACACGGCGACCTTCTCGAAGGTGCGACGCCGCTGATCCATGCTGCACGAACCGGCAAGATCCAAACGGTGCGAAACCTCGTCGCCGCCGGCGCAAGCCTTGAGGCGCAGGATCGCAACGGCAAGACACCGTTCCTGTCTGCCGTGACCGGTGCGGCAAGCACGGTCGAAAAACTTCAGGTGCTGATCGAACTTGGTGCGGATCCGTACGCCACGGACAACCGTGGTCTGACCGCACTGGACTTCGCGCAGCGTCGTACCGATGCTCGTGCTGCCGACGTGACGGCTTACGTCGAAAGCCTGATGGCCGAGAAGGGCGAGTAACGTCTCGATTAGTTCAGGGAACTCCTGGTCACACGTATGTGACTGATATCCAACCACTGGTGACGTCCGGTCGGGGAAACCCGGCCGGACGTTTTTCGTGCGCCGATGGTGCGAAACCACTGTCTTGCAGGGGTTTCGACGCCACGATGTGTGGCCGGACGGCTATCATGCGTGGCTTCGCGATGACGAACAGGAAGGAATACGTCCATGTCCACGACCGCCACCGATGTCTCCACCGCCTACGACCAGTTGATCGCCCGCGTGCGCGATGCGCAACTGATGAACGGCACGATCGCCATGATGTCGTGGGATCAGGAAGTCATGATGCCCGACCCGGGGCTCGCGTACCGAGCGAAACAGCTTGAACAGCTCGCGCGGCTGCATCACGGCATGGCGACATCCGCAGAAGTCGGCGAACTCCTGTCCGTCTGCGAATCCGACAGTGGTCTCATGAGTGCGACAACTTCCGAAGCCGCGGTGAATGTCCGGGAGATTCGTCGACGTTACGATCGCGCGACCAGGCTGCCGGCGGAGCTTGTTGCGGAAGAAGCGCGTTTGGCATCACTCGGTCAGGCAACGTGGAGTAAGGCGCGGAAAGCCGCGGACTTCTCGCAGTTCCAGTCGGTCCTCGAAGACATCGTCGACATGCTGCGACGGAAGGCCGAATGCTACGGCTGGGAATCAAGCGGCGAACCGTGGGATGCACTCGCGGAAGACTATGAGCCGGGCTGCACCGCAGCCGAGGTCGAGCGCGTCTTCACGCCGCTCCGCGATCGCCTGCAGTCATTCCTCGATGAAATGATGGGCAGCTCGATGAAGCCGAGCAATGCATTCAATGAGTGCGCGCTTCCGATCGAGAAGCAGGAAGCGTTCGTGCGCTTCGTGGCATCCTCCATCGGCTTCGAATTCGAGCGCGGCCGACTCGATCGCTCGACGCATCCGTTCTGCACGGGCTCGCACTGCAACGACATTCGCCTTACCACGCGGTTCCACGAGAACAACGTGAACGATGCGCTCGGCTCGACGATGCACGAGTGTGGACACGGCATCTACGAACAAGGACTGCTTGAGCAGCACATCGGGACGCCGATGGGTGAATCGATCTCACTCGGCATCCATGAGAGCCAAAGCCGCATGTGGGAAAATCAGGTCGGACGCTCCAAGGCGTTCTGGGAATGGTGCTTCCCGAAGCTCGGTGAGCACTTCGGCGATGCGGTCAAGGGATTGTCGTTCGATGATGTGTACGGCGGCGCGAACATCGTGAAGCCCGACTTCATCCGCGTCGAAGCCGATGAAGCAACGTACAACATGCACATCATGGTGCGGTTCGAAATGGAACGCGCGCTGTTGAAGGGTGACCTTGCCGTCAAGGACATTCCGGACGCGTGGAACGCCAAGTACAAGGACTACCTTGGCATTGATGTTCCGAACGATGCAAAGGGCTGCTTGCAGGACATCCACTGGTCGATGACGTCGATGGGTTACTTCCCGACCTACACGCTCGGCAACCTCTACGCGGCACAGCTCTTTGAGAAGGCGCTCGAGGATCACGCGGACTTGTACGACCAGTTCCGCGCGGGCGAGTTCGGCACGTTGAAAACGTGGCTCAACGAGAACGTGCATCATCACGGTCAGCGCTATCGCGCGGCGGACCTGTGTGAAGTCGTCACCGGTAAGCCGTTGTCGGCTGATCCGCTGATGCGTCATCTCGAAGGCAAGCTGCGGCCGCTGTACGGAATCTAATTGCGTCGCACATTAGTCCGCGGTTTCGCGTGCGCGCATGACGTTTGTCCACACGCCGCTGAGCGGTGGCGGATCATCGCATCCCGTAATCTGCGGGAGCGTGATGGGAATGCCATCCGCGCACAGCGCGCCAAGCACGGCAAAGGCGATTGATTCCCGATCATCCACCGGCACGCCATGATCAGTCGTCGGTTGCGCGTTCAGGCCCGCGTGCGCTTCAATGTGACGAACGAGCGGACCGTGGTTTGCGCCGCCGCCGGCAATGAGCAGTTCGGTCACGCGTGAATTGGCGATTGCCTCGCCGATGATCGTCCCGATCGCGCACGCGGCGGTGGCGGCGAGGTCATCGACGCTCAGATCAGCGCGAACCATGTCGAGCCAGGCGAATGCTTCATCGCCGGTGCCGAGCGAACGCTTTGCTTCACGCCGCCAGCGCAGATGGTCGGCGAGTTCGGTGGCAGCGTTCTCATCGATCTCACCATCCATCGCGATACGTCCGCCGGCGTCGTACGGCACGCGCAGCGCGGGCTGGACGATTGCATTGAGAAGTTGGTTGCACACGCAGACATCGTTGCCGGCGATGCAGTCGACGGGGTGCGAACCATCATCGATCGGCAGGACGGTGAGATTCGCAAAGCCGCCGAGGTTGAGCACCGCTCGGCGATGCACAGGCGAACGGAAGAGCATCCAGTCGGCGAGCGGCGTGATCGGTGCGCCATCGCCGCCCGCGGCGAGGTCTGCCGCACGGAGATCAGACACGACCGGACAGTCGAATCGTTGTGCGATCATCGGGGCGTTGATGAGCTGCGTGGAGAGCGGCGGGGCGTGCACGATGGTCTGGCCGTGTACGGCAATGAGGTCCGGCGTGCGCGCGCTCAGTGCTTCTTCGATCGCATGAATGTGGAGGATGCTGAGATTGCGGGCGAGTCGAGCGAAGAACTCGGCATCGCGCTCTTCGGCTGTGCAGGCCGCGCGAAGGTCATCGCGTATGTCGTCGAGTGAGCCACCGATGGTTCGATCCACCCGCGCGCGGAGATCGAGGCCATGACCGTCGATGCGGACGACAGCGACATCGATGGCATCGAGCGATGTCCCGGTCATGCAGCCGACGGCGAGGCGGGAGGAAGACATACGGGAATGGTAGCGGGGGACGGCGCAGGATCGCAGGTAAATCGACGTAGACTGCGATAGCCGCGGCGCCCAATCTCCGGGTCATATCTTCAGGGCGTCGCGTGGTCATGCAAGGGGTTGAGCAATGCGATACGCATTGAAGGCGATTGTCTGGATGATCATCGGTCTCGGTGTCCTCGCGTCACAGGTGGGTGCGGCGACGATCTTCGTTGATCGGCTCGCGCTGCCGGACGGTGATGGTCAGTCATGGGAGACTGCGTTCATCGATCTTCAGGATGCACTGGACCTTGCGCAGCCTGGTGATTCGATCTGGCTGACCAGCGGAACGTACCGGCCGACTCGACCGCTGCGCGAGGGTGACCGTCGCCCCGAAGCGCGGACGTTTCTGATCGACAAGGAACTGCATCTCTTTGGCGGGTTTGAGGGTGACGAGATGTCGGTTGAGGAGCGCGAGGTCGATGCGACGTCAGAGCTCGATGGGCAAACAGCCGAGGGTGCGAATGTGTTTCACGTGCTCGTCGTCACGGATCTTGATGATCCTGACCGTTCCTTTCCTGTGACAATTGACGGATTCGAAATCCGCGATGGTCGTGGTGCGAACGTCGAGGTCACCGATACGGATATTCCTGAGAATCAAGGTGCCGGCATCTTGATGCGCGGCGCATCAGCGACCATTCGGTCGTGCTGGTTTGATCGCAATGAGTCGGATCTGGGAGGCGGGATCTATGTCTCCAATGGTTCTCTGCATGTCGAGGACACGTTGTTCTTTCAGAATGAAGCACTGGATGGCGGTGCGATGATGCTCGATGACGCATCGTCGATTGTTATGGAGTCAACAACACTGACATCCAATACGTCATCGGATGGCTGTGGTGGCATACGTCAGATCGGTGGCACTGCGAATCTCAATGACTGCGGGTTCTTCGGGAATGACGGTGCGACGGGCGGCGCGTATCGCTGTGGCTTTGGCAGTTTCCAGGACATCGTCGAAACGCACATCACGATGACGGAATGTGTGGTCTCAGGAAGTGAAGTGCTCACGAATGATGTACAAGGTGCCGTGTCACTTGGCCGCGGAACAACGGCGCATCTTTCGCATTGCGAATTCGACTTCAATATCACCCGTGGGTTCGGGGCGGCCATTGCGGCGCAGGGATCTGATGTCACGGTCGATCACTCGGCATTCTGTGACAACATTGCATTGTCATCGGGATGGAACGCCGGTGGTGCGATCATGCTCGTCAGTGGCGGTAGTCTGACCGTTAATCAGTGTGCGTTTGCAGACAACATGTGTGCCGGCTACGGAGGAGCGATTCATGTGCAATCCGGCACGCTTGCCAAGGCATTCGATGTCCTGATCGAGAACACGACGTTCTTTCGAAATTCAGTCTATCTGCCAAACATGTTCGGTCTTGGCGGTGCCGTGAATATCGGTGGCTACGGGCCAGCTGACGGCCCGCGGACTGCGGTCATTCGGAACTGTGACTTCATTCAGAACCAATCGGCTCGATTTGCCGGGGCACTGGCGGTACTCGGGCGTACTTCAGCATCGTCGTCGGTTGCCCAGTTTCCCTTCGACGTTGTGGTCGAAAGGTGTCGCTTTCTCCGCAACGAAGCGGATATTCATTGTGCGATGGCCATCACCAATTCGCTCTATCCGAAGTTGGACCGTGCACGCGTAAGTGAATGCCTGTTTGCCGGCAATGCGGCGCAGGACATTGGTGGAGTTGGCACGATTCGGCAATTCGGTTTCGAGTTTCGAAACTGCGTCGCCGTCAACAACACCGCACACGAAATCGGGGGTTTGTTCATTGATACGCCTCCGGATGATCCGTCTCTCGCGCGACTGCATTCGTGTGTGTTCTGGGACAACACGGACGAGCGTGGGAACACGGCCGACGCACAGCTCTTCAGCAACGTCCTGTTTCGACCTGAATACTCGGTCATTCAGAATGCCATGGCGCCAACGTCGGATGGTGTGACGAGCGAGGAGCCACTGTTCGTTGATGCCGATGGACCTGACAACGTGCCGAATACGCTCGATGATGATTACCGTGCTGCCGTCGGATCATCTGCGATTGACGCCGGCGATCCCTTGTTTCGCACTGATTCAGATGCCGTCGATCCGGACGGGAATCCGCGTATCGCATTCTGCCGCGTCGACGCGGGCGTCTTCGAATCGCAAACCGGCTTCGTGGACTGCGATGCCAATGGCGTTGCAGACGGTTGCGACATACAGAATGGCGTCGTAGATGACTGTAATGCTGATGGCATCGTCGATGATTGCCAACTCGATGCGATGCTGCTGACATGCCCGGATGGCAGCATGTTTGAAATCTGCGAGCTTCAGGACTGCGATGCCAACGGCGTTCCGGACGCGTGTCAGTTGGTCGAGGGATTCAGTGTCGATTGCAATGAGAACGGCATCCTCGATGCGTGTGAGCTTGGCGATGGAGCGGACATCAACCAGAATGGCCAACTCGATATCTGCGAGTGCGATGGCGACTGCTACGGGCCGGACAGTGTGATCGATATTGATAATCTCATTGCGGTCATCGTGGCATTCGGACACTCGAATGACCTGCCGTGTTCGCTGGATAATGACGGCGTGATCAGCTTTGGTGACATTCTGCAAGTGATCAACTCGTTCGGGCCGTGCAAAGGGTTCGATTGAGTCAATCCGAGTGCGAGTCCGCCCTACATGATCCACGCCCATTCACTATCCTCTCCCTCATGATCAAGCGAATTCTCGTCACCGGCGGGGCCGGCTTCCTCGGCTCGCACCTCTGTGACCGCCTCGTCGAACGCGGGCAGGATGTCATCTGCATCGATAACTTCTTCACCAGCCAGAAGAGCAACATCGATCACCTGCTCGATCGGCATAACTTCGAACTCATCCGGCACGACGTCACGCATCCGATCTTTCTCGAGGTCGATGAGATCTACAACCTCGCGTGTCCCGCCGCTCCGGGCCATTACCAGTTCAATCCGATCAAGACCATCAAGACGTCCGTCATGGGCGCGATCAATATGCTCGGTCTCGCCAAACGCGTGCGGGCGAAGATTCTCCACGCGTCGACGAGCGAGGTGTACGGCGACCCGGACATGCATCCGCAGCCGGAATCGTATCGCGGCAACGTGAATCCGATCGGTCCGCGAGCGTGTTACGACGAAGGCAAGCGCGCGGCGGAGACGCTGTTCTTTGATTACCGCCGGCAGAACAACGTCAACATCCGCGTGGTGCGCATCTTCAATACCTATGGCCCGCGCATGCGGTTGGACCAGAGCTTTGTCCAACTGTTCAACCCCAGCCTGGCCTGCGCTTGCCACCTGAAGGAGACTACAATGCTGCCGTCTTCCTGGATGTGTTGCCTAATGCTGGCTCCATCCCCGAACG
>JBCCFX010000165.1:0-9165 GCA_039029515.1 Planctomycetota bacterium | reverse complement strand
GATGGTTGATCCGTTCGTCGAGTGCCGGTGTGTGGGTCAGGCGCGAGTGATGCCTCTACCTATGGGGCGGAACGAACGGATTGCGCGCGCAAGGCGTGCGCTTTTGCGAACAGAATGTGACTTTTTTCGGTATTGCGCACGCTATGCGCGCGCAGATGAGCGTGGTGGGGATGGACGGGTCGACGGGCGGCGACGTCATCTTGTGTAGGGCGGGCTTTCAGCCGGCCATAAGATCCGCGCTCATGGCTTCGGGCGCATCGCATCGATGACGATTGCGAGGTCGTCGTGGTCGACGGTGCCATCACTGTTGATGTCACACCGTCCTCCCCAATGGCCCATGGCGAGGATGATCGCGAGGATATCGTCGACGTCGACGACGCCATCGCCAAACGTGTCATCGTCATAGCGCGGCGCGATATCGCCGATGAGCGCGTGTGTGGTGCAGTCCGGCACGACGAATCTGCCTGCGTCCGGGCAATCGCTCACGGTCAGCATCTGGTTGGCTTCGACATCGGTCAGCAGAAGCGATCCACCGCCGGGCCAGAAGATCTCCACGCGATCTGCATACATCGCATCGCCGAGACCGATCAGGGCTTCAGCTGGTTCCTGTCCAAGGCTGCTCGTACCAGCACCAATGACGTGCGCCTGGACGCGATCACCGACGGTGACGTTGACCTGTGCGCCGATCGCGAAGTGGTTGGTTCCCCGCATGCGCGGTTTGACGACGAGCCAGTTGTTTGTGTCTGCGGCCCGATTGATCAGCAGCCGGATCGGGCCGCCCAGATTCGCCTGTTGAAGCAGGTCGGGATCGCCATCGCGATCAAAGTCGAACGAGATCAACGAGCCGCATATGTCGTTGTCGTTGAAGTTAACGAGGTCCGATACGTTCGCGAACTTGATGGCGCGCTTCGCGATGCCATCTTTCGGGCCCATGTTCAGGAAGAAGCGTGATGTGTCATCGACGTAGTCGCCGGGAAAACCGTTCGTCGTGGCGATGTCCAGCCAGCCGTCGAGGTTGGCATCAATCCAGGTGGCGCCCCAGCCCCAGCGACCGTCGGCGACGCCGGAATCCTCGGCCACATCCACGAAGTGCAGGCCATTGTCATCGTGTTGCGCGCTATAGAGGCGATTGTGGCCGCCGGGCGTGAACTCGTAGTCCGTGATGTTCGTCACGTAGATGTCGATGTCGCCATCGTTATTGAAGTCGCCGAGCGAGCCGCCCATTTCGTTCCAGGCACTGTTGACGCCTGCTTCGGCGGCCCGGTTCGTGAACGTGCCATCGCCATCGTTGATCCACAGTTCGTTCTGATTGAAGTCGATGCCAACGAACAGATCGATCCAGCCATCGCGATTGAAGTCAGCAAACAACGGTTGCCAGTAGAAGTTGACGAGGAAACTCATCCCGCACTGGAACGTGTTGTCCGTGAAGGTGCCATCCCCGTTGTTGAGGTACATCGTGGCGCGCCGATTCCAGCCGCACAGATAGAGGTCGAGATAGCCGTCGTTGTTGATGTCGGCGGCGGCCATGCCGCCAAAGTGCGAGGTTTGATGCGCACCCCATGTTTCTTCGAGTCCGCTTCCGATCGTGACATCCGCAAACGTGCCATCGGAGAGCTGTTCATACAACGTCACGCCGACCGGCGGATCACACGGGGCGGGCATGGGATGTGTCGAGGAGCAATCTCGGCCGACCACGAGGTCAAGATCATGGTCGCCGTCGTAGTCGAACCAGAGTGCAGCACGGGACTGCAACATGTCGGACACGCCGGCAGCGAGGCTGATCTCGCGCACCGTGCCATCGCCGAGATTGAGGTAGAGCTGGTCGGACATCCCGGCTGCGGTAGGTACGAAGAAGTCAATGTAGCCATCGCCGTTGAAGTCCGCGGCGGATAACCCTGTCGTCATGCCGCTTGTTTCGTATGGCACGAAACCGCGCTGCGCAGCCTCATCTTCGAAGACAGCAACATCCACTGCATTCGCTGGCGCGAACGCCATGAGTGCGATGAACACGGCGGCGACATTTGTGTTTCGCATTACTTCGTCTTTGCGTTGGCCTGGCACGGCCCGAACGAGTTGATCACCTCAATGACGTCCTGCACATCGACGACACCAAGAGAACCATCTTCGCCGCTGACGTCGCATGCGCTGATGTCTGCGCTGCCAATGCCCTGCAGCGTCGCGAGGAGATCGTCGACATTCACGACACCATCGCCAGTCATGCCGGTGCCCAGTGCGCAGTCCGCATAGCACGGCGTCCGACCCGGCGTCATTCGCTGTTGCCCGATCATTGGCTGGACGATTGTGTGGACCTCGTTGGCATCCACGTTGAAGATGCCGGACCAGATCGCGTTTGGCCACTCGATGAACACGTTGTCGACTGACGTTGCATCGCCGATCCCGAAGTGTGCTTCATAGGGTTCCTGGCCGTGGCAGCTGGTTCCCGCCGTGATCAGGCGTGACTGCTGCACACCGTTCACCGTGATTCGTACGACTGCGCCGATCGCGTAGTGATTCGTGTTCTGGATGCGCGGGCGAATGGTGATCCAGTTGCCGCTCGGTGCATTGACTTCCTGATCGTACGTCCAGCCGAACGGCGATCGCATCCGACGTACGGTTCGGTTCTGGAAGATCGACAGTTCGTCAACGAGCACGTTGGCCTGAATGAGATCCTGATCGCCGTCGCGGTCGAGATCAGCGGCCACCAGCGTGCCGCCGTATAACGTGTTATTGAATTCGAGCAGGTCGGACTGGTCGATGAACGGCAGGTTCGGATTCCCCGTGTTGATCCAGAATTTCGCCGGATCATCCCGGTATGGATTACGGTCAAATCCGTTGGTCGCCGCGAGATCAATGAGACCGTCGAGATGGCAGTCAATCCACGTTGTTCCCCAGCCCCAGTGGCTGTGCTGCACGCCAAGCTGCGCCGAAATTTCCGTGAACACCAGGTTTCCGAGCGTCGAATCGTTCCGGAAAAACACGTTGTGCTTCTGGTTGCCTTCGAGGTCCGGCTCGTAGATGTTCGTGCAGAACACATCGAAGTCGCCGTCGTTGTCGTAATCGCCGAGTGCCACGCCCATCTCATTGAACGGCGTATTCATCCCCGCAGCGCCGGGGAGTTCAGTGAACGTGCCGGACCCATCATTCAGGTAGAGAAGGTTTTCGTTGTTATCGATGGGCAGAAAGATGTCCAGACCGCCATCGCGATTGAAGTCATGCAGGACCGGCTGCCAGTGCAGTCGACTCTGAACTCCAAAGCCCATCTGGATGCCGCTCTCAGTAAACGTGCCGTTCCCGTTGTTCAAATACACACGAAGGCGATCGCCCCACGTGCCCACAACGAGATCGACGTAGCTGTCGTTGTTGAGATCGCCCGCAGCAAGACCACCGACATGATCCCATCGCTGGCCCGCCCAGAACGGGTCAATCCCCGAACCGAACGTCACATTCGTGAACTGGCCGGTGAGATGGTCGTGACGGTACAACGTGAGGAACGTTGTTTGCGTCAACAGGCAGTCCGCGCCTGATGGCGGGACAGTGAAGCAATCGCTCGCAACGATGAGGTCAAGATCCTGATCACCGTCGTAATCGAAGAACAGTGCAGTGCGGTTCTTGGTGGTACTGTCCAGTCCGACCTGCGCAGCAATCTCGTCGAAGTGACCGTTGCCGCGATTGCGATACAACTGATCCGGAACGCCGTACCCGGTCGGCACGAAGATGTCCGAATATCCATCATTGTTGTAGTCGGCGATCGCGACACCGCCGGTCATGCCTTCCGCCATCTGGAACGGCTTGATACCGAGGTCACCCGACCGTTCAAGAAAACGCACCGGTTCAAGTTCCTGTGCGGATACACCATTGATCACGGCACCGATGGCCGAGATGGCACCAACGACGAGAATCGCTTTCATCGAAACCTTCTCCTCCGGATCTTGAGAACGGCATCTCGAGCGTGCCCCCCTGGGCCGGCCCGAATCTCAACATCAGGCTATTGTCAGGGCAGATCATTGACCTGCCAACCCCCAAAACCCCCGGAACAGGCGAACAATCGCGGGCAAACGTCCGATTTTCAAGGGATTATCGGTCGCGAAGGCCGCGCATCGATCTGACGTTGCCTGCTCTCCATTGGAGACCCGTCGGGCGGGTTTCCCGAGCCCGCCGCAAAGAACCAATGTGGTTCGGTGGCAGCCTGGCAAGCCTGCCCGACTGAATTCACGGCTCACGGCTCACGGCTCATGGCTCATGGCGTATGGCTCATGGCGTATGGCTTCGCCTTACGGACACTCGCCGAAGTTCACGATCGTGTCGACGAGGTCATCAACGTTGATGACGCCGTTGCCGAACGTGCCGTCCATGTTGTCCGGCGCGCTGTCGCATTCCATGTTGGCTGAACCGAACTCGACAATGACTTTCACGATGTCATCGACGTTCACCACGCCGTTGCCGAACGTGCCATCACCATTTGCCGGCGTGCAATCCCACGGGCACGGCAGGAGCGTGCAGAAAGTCGCGGCTTCGTCGGCACACTTCGAATCCCATTCAACATTGCAGCAGAACGGGTCAAGCGTGCAGATGAGATTGCAGCATGCCGCGTTCTCGCAACCAAGCGTTCCGTTGCGCTCCAGACAATCGCCGGAACCAGGACAGACCGGATTCTGACACGAGGCCGTTCCATCGTCGCAATTCGTGCCATTGCCTTCGTAGGTACCACCCATGTCCGTGCAGGTCGTTGCGGTTGTTGCATCAACGCATGTGCCATTGTCGAAACAGCACGCGCCGGGTTGCGGGCATGGGTTGGGCGAGCAGGTGTCATCGCCAGCCTGGAAGGTGCCGCCCATGTTCGTGCAGTCAGGACTGATGGTGATCATGCACGAACCGTCGTCCATGCAGCACGCCGCCTGCACGCAGAATGCGTCGGTTGATGCGGCATCGGCGCAAATCGTGTCCCACAACGTATCGCAGCAGAACGAATCGAAGATGCAGATCGAACTGCAACACGTTGCGTCGTCGCAGCCCGGCGAACCATTGTTGGAGAAGCAATTGCCAATGCCCGGGCACTCGGGAATCGTGCAGGTGATCGTCCCGCCGCCACACAAAATGCCTTCACCCTGGAATTCGCCGCCCGACTTGGCGCAATCGAGCGGCAACTCATCGAGGCATGCACCGTTGGCAAAGCAGCACGCGCCGGCTTGTGGGCAACCATCCCGGAGGCAATCCGTAAATGAGCCCTGGAAGGCTCCGCGTGTCAACGTGCAATTGAATTCAGGTATCTCATCGCAAATGCCATCGGGGTAGCAGCACGCACCGAACGGCGGACAGGAATCCAGATCGCACACCGTCTGATCAGCCTGTGGTACACCGCCCGCAAGCACGCAGTCGAGACCGATGACAACGGTACATGCGCCATCCGGAAAACAGCAGACCATTGGCTGCGGGCACAGGCTCGGGCCGCATTCCGTCAGGCCGCCTTGAGGTACGCCGCCAAGTTCGAGGCAGCGCGCCGGGCTGAACAGCTGGCACGATCCATCCGGGAAGCAGCACGCATCGGCGGCCGGGCAGAACAGAAATGCGGTTCGGACGCACACGGCGTCCCACAACGTATCGCAACAGAAGGCATCCATGCCACACACGATGTCGCAGCATTCTTCACTCTCGCAGCTCGGTGTGCCGTTCGCTTCGAAACAATCACCCTCGCCCACGCAATCAGACGGCGGGGGACACATGACGTCCGCGCACATGCTGCCCGGCCCCTGGAAGCTGCCGCCCATCGGCGTGCAGTCGAGATCACTGATGTCCACGCACGAACCGTCCGGCAGGCAGCACGCGCCATTCACGCCACCGGCATGCGCCGGCGCTGACACGCCGACACACACACTGATCGCCGCAATGACAATCAGCGCAGATTGGTGACGCATGACGGCGCGATGAACGGCGACAGCACAGGTGCGAAGCGTACGCATGGTGTTTTCTCCTCGCTCCCACACGACAGCAGGCAATGGTGCCCCGCCGGTGCGATGCGCGTCCATTGTGGAGATGCGGCTCTGTTGTGCAAGGAGAAGGAAAGTAGGGCGGATCGCCGCAGCGACCCGCCATCTTCGAGCGTCGCGCGATCATGATTCCATTCGACAAACGTATAACTACCACCTATCAACGGCGGGGGCACAGCCCCCGCCCTACGCGGATCAGATTGCCGGGCTCAGCAGAACCCGGCCTACAGAGAGCTGATAGCTGACGGCTGAAAGCTGTCACTCACGGACACGCACCGAAGTTCACAATCGTGTCGACGAGATCATCGACGTTGATCACGCCGTTGCCGAACGTGCCGTCACCGTTGTCCGGTGCGCTGTCGCATTCCATGTTCGATGAACCGAATTCGAGAATGACCTTCACGACGTCATCGACATTGACTTCGCCATTGCCGAACGTGCCATCGCCGTTGTCCGGCGTGCAGTCCCATGGGCACGGCTGCGAGAGGCAGAAGCGTTCGGCTTCGCCGACGCACACCGTATCCCACAACTCGTCACAGCAGAACGGGTCGAGCGTGCAGATGAGATTGCAGCAGTCTGCGTCGTCACAGCCCACATCAGGACTGAAGGAGAAGCACGACCCTTGTCCCGGGCATTCCGGCTGGAGGCAGCTCGCGCTGCCATCCGCGCACGACGTGCCGGCGCCATTGAACACGCCGCCATTCGATTCGCAGTTCTTGAGACCGTCAACGAGTGTGCACGATCCATCGGGCGCGCAGCATGCGCCGATCTGCGGACAGGGATTCGGGTCGCAGCGTGAGCCATCACCCTGGTAGAAGCCGCCCGCACCATTGCATGACGTTTCGATGACAAGCGTGCACGAACCGTCCGGCAGGCAGCATGCGCCAAAGGGTTCACCACGACTCATCGCCGGCGCAGTCATCCACAGCAGGACGCTGAACATGATGAGTGGTAGGTACCGCGCGCGTCGGGTCGTGGCGTCCGTGCCGGAAAGGTTGATCTCGGGATCCACATTCATGCGTCTTTCCCCTTCCGTCAGTGCAATGTGGTCCGAGATTCTGACGCATAACGACGTGGTGATGCAAGGGCGAAGTGCGCAATTGGCGTCGTATCTGAAGGCACGACAAAGGGCGCCCGAAGGCGCCATTGATGGTCTGTACGTTCGAACGAATGTGAGTTCAGATTGCCGGGTTCAGCATTTTCCGGGCGACGCGTTGATTCGACAAACGGACAACGAGGAACGATCAACGGCGGTCGCCGCGGTGACCGCCGTTCTCACGGACAATCCCCGAAGTTCACAATCGTGTCGACGAGGTCGTCAACGTTGATGGTCCCGTTGCCGAACGTTCCGTCCATGTTGTCCGGTGCGCTGTCGCACTCCATGTTGGATGAACCGAATTCGACGATGACTGTGACGATGTCATCGACGTTGACAACGCCGTTGCCGAAAGTGCCATCACCGTTGGCGGGCGCGCAGTCCCATGGACAGGGCAGGAGTGTGCAGACGAATTCGGCGTCTTTGGCACACAAGGCATCCCACGTTGTTTCGCAGCAGAAAGGATCGATCGTGCAGAGGAGATTGCAGCACGCGGCATTGTCGCAGCCGACGGATCCGTTGTTCTCAAGGCAATCGCCGGTGCCAGGGCAAACAGGGTTCTGGCAACTCGTGGTGCCATCGTTGCACGCGGTTCCATCACCTTCGAATGCGCCGCCGAGATCGTTGCATTCGGCAACGGTGACATCATCCGTGCAGATGCCGCTGACAAAGCAGCATGCGCCGGCAGGCGTGCACGGATTCGGTTTGCACACGTCGTCGTCAGCCTGGAACATCCCGCCCATCGCGGTGCAGTCTGGTTCAATGGTGACGACACAGGAATCGTCGGGAAGGCAACACGCCGCGTTGATGCAAAATGGGTTGTCGACAGCCAAGCTGGCGCACACGCCATCCCATGATGTCGTGCAGCAGAATGAATCCAGAATGCAAACGGCACTGCAACATGTGATGTCCTCGCAGCCAGGCGTTCCGTTGTCGACGAAGCAGTCGCCCGTTCCCGGACAGCCAATCTGCGGACAGACAAATGTTCCATCGTCGCACATCGTGTCGATCCCTTGAGAGACACCGCCAGACGCGGTGCAGTCATTGGGGATCAGATTCATGCACACACCATTGGCGAGGCAGCACGCTTGTTCGGTCGGACACGAGTTGGGAATGCAGACGGTTGCGTCGCCTTGGTACCGGCCGCCGACTGACGCGGCGCAATCGTCCTCGGTGCCAATGGAGCACGATCCATCAGCGAAACAGCAGGCGCCGAAAATCGGCGAGCCTTCGCAGAGCTTGAGCGCAGCGTCGACACACAATTCATCCCACTCATTCGTACAGCAGAACAAGTCTAGCTCGCAGATGAGATCACAACACGCTTCATCTTCACAACCGGGTGTGTCATTGTCCTCGAAGCAATTGCCTCCGCCGGGGCACGCTTCTGGCTGAACACATGGATTGGGATCGCACGGGACGCCGACGCCAAGAAAGGTGCCGCCGATCTCAAGCGTGCAGATGTTCGGCGCTTCCTGCAAGCACGTGCCGTCCGTCAGGCAGCACGCGCCGACGCCACCGGCGTACGCCGGTTTGACGACGGCGCCAATGCATGTGCTAAGCGCTGCGATGACCAACAGCGCAGAGCGATGGTGCATGATGGCGCGATGAACGGCGACAGCACAGGTGCGGATCGTACGCATATTGAGTTCTCCTCCATTGCACGCGACGGTCACTGATGACAGACGTTCGTGCAATCCGCCCCTATTGTTGACAAAGGCATCTATGGTGCAAGGAGAAAGACCCATGGAGACAACGGATGCAAGCTCTCTGGCCGTCTTGCCCGACTCGCGCATAAACAAGGGCGCCCGAAGGCGCCCATGATGTTCGGGTTTTGGGTTCGCGCGCGAGTTCGTCATGCCGGGTTCAGCATGTTCCGGGCGACGCGCTGATTCGACAAACGGACAACGAGGAACGATCAACGGCGGTCGCCGCGGTGACCGCCGTTCTCACGGACAATCGCCGAAGTTATTGATCACCGCGAGCAGGTCATCAATGTTGATGACGCCGTTGCCGAACGTGCCATCACCGTTGTCCGGCGCGCTGTCACATGGTCCGCCCGGATTGCCGAAGCTGTTGATGACTTCG
>JBCCFX010000164.1:0-9202 GCA_039029515.1 Planctomycetota bacterium | reverse complement strand
GGGCTTTCACCCCGCCATGCACAACCCCCGCCGACACGGCATCGGGTCGGGGGGGGGGGGTGCCCCCGCCGTGTTCAATCCACGCCGACACTGAGCATGGCGAAGTGTCGGATGCGATATGAACGCCGAGTCTGAGGCGTCTTCGCCGAAGGCTCGGGTCAACGATGAACCCACGTCACCAGCCGCTCGAAGACGGCGGGTTCGGAGAACCCGCCCTACAAGAGCTTGCGAGGCCCAAGCGCCAGCGCGGGCCATGCCGGGCGCTCGCGCTACCGGCTCGCCATCCACGACACTCGAAGATGCCGGGTTCAGCAGAACCCGGCCTACAGGATTCGATCCACGAACAACGGTCAACGATGAACGACAAACAAACAACGATGAACGACCAACGGCGGGGGCACAGCCCCCGCCCTACGACAACGCCCGACCTTGCGGCCGGGCGTCGTGGGTTGATTCACATATTGTCAGTCGTGCGACTTACTTCGCGTACTTGACGCTGCAACCCCACGGCTGGACGTAGTCCGGCGTGACGGTCTCGTCGGCCTTGATCATCTTCACGGCATCGACCACATAGTTCTTGTAGTCCTTCTTCTTGCCGCTGCGGTCGTCGGTGAAGGCACCGTGGTAACGGAGCACACCTTCGCCGTCGATCACGTACATGTGCGGCGTGGTGCGCGCGCCGTACGCCTTGCCGATCGCGCCGTCGTAGTCGAGCAGCATCGGCAGTTCGACCTTGGCGTTCTTCATGAGACGCGCGCTGACCTTCTCGATGTCCTTCGCGGACTTGCCAACGCGGTCCGGGTTCGTGCTGTTGACGGTGAGGTACACGATGTCCTCGCCCATCTCTTCGAACTTCTTCAGCGTGGTTTCGACCACACCGTTGTCATACACGTTGCGGCAGAACGGGCAGTCCGCATTGAACCACTCGAGCACCACGATCTTGCCTTCGAAGTCGGTCAGGTTGTGGGAATCGCCCTTCATGTCGTTGAGCGTCCACGCTGGCGCCGCTTCACCGATCTCAGCCTTGGAACTCTTCTTCTCATCGTCGGCGGTCGCGATCGTTGCGAGGCCCAGGACAGCCACCGTGAGGCAGGCCGTCGACCAGAGGTTGCGTCGGAACTTCATACGTAAATCTCCTGCACTACGTCATGCCGAACACGTTGTCCGGCGTCATAATTCAAACTTCAATCCGTGGGGAAACGCCGGCGCCTCAACGAGAGTCGACCGGCATGTCAAACGCGTAACTCGGCTGATCGAGCGAATCGCCGACCGCCACCAGTCCCGCAATCACGAGATCCTCACCCAGCGCATTCTGCGGCTGGAGCGTGATGGGCACCTCGATCACCAGGGTTCGATCTCCTTCCGAACGAATCCGTGGCTCGCCGAACGTCACACCCGGACGCTCATCGGGAAACAGCGTTGCGGTCGTTGCACCGTCGGACGCCACACGAATCGTCAGGACATCGCGCTGCAGCGATGCTGACGCTCGATCTGTGTCTTCGATGGAAACCGGCAACTGGTTTCGAGCGGTCTGCATCTTCGAGGGGAGTTCGATCGGACGAACGCCGGACCGCTTCACGGGCAGCGTGACGGTTGCCGTGTGATTCCCCATCAGACAGATCTGTTTGCAGACCAGATAGTCCACATTGACCTGCAAAACGATGGTCTCGGCGGTGAATTCCGTTGGCGCGGTCACCGGCACGAAGAGCGTTGTGCCGTCTTCATAGCCAAAGGACATGCCATCGGCGTCCTGGAATTCGATCGGTCGCGGGAACATCGCTTCGCCGATGACGAGGTCGTCGGGGCCGTCCACCGTGACCATGGTCGGCATGCCGCCTGATCCGGGGTTCTTCCAGTAGATGTGCCACTTCGGTGCGATGTCGAATGAGATCGCGAGATGAATCGTCTCGCCCGGCGCGATGCCATCGTGGTCCGCCATCACCTTGACGGACGCAAGGTCCTCGGCCTTGGCGGGCGCTCGATCCTGCGGCTTGGGCAGTTTCACCTGCGCTGCCAGCGGCGACGTCAGGGCACACGCACCAAGAACTGCAAACGTGCTGAGAAGCGAATTCATCATGACTCGATCGTATCCGGCCACCGATGTACAGACACCCGAACGCAAGGCCAAAGTCCATCGCGATTGATCCCTGAAATCGCCCTGTTCGGGCCAATTCGCCACAATCGGTACACTACGAACCCCTTGTTCGGGGCCACTATTTCGACGGAATTCCAACCCGGGCCGCCGGGTCTCCGACCTGTTCAGGACATGCTTGGATTCCCTTTCCCAAACGGAGTGTTCGATCCCATGCGATGCCCGCGGATGATGATGACACTTGGCCTGATCGCGACCGTTGTTCTCGTAGCCGGATGTGGTGCCACGAAGACCAGCAATCGCGACATTGACTTCGTGAACAGCGATGAAGCGCAGGCACTCGTTGGTCGCCGGCAGAATCTGGTCGGCAAGGTGTCCGAAGGCGTCTGGGTTGATCCGCGAACCGAAGCCGCCTTCGCGAAGAAGCACTTACCCGGGGCGATCAACCTCCCGTTCCAGAATGTCACCGATGACCACGCCATGCTGGACGACTATGGGACGCTCGTGGTGTATGGCGACACCTTTAATGACGCCAAGGCGCAAGGCATGGCGAAGCGACTCATCGAACTTGGCCATGAGGATGTTCATCTCCTTCGTGGCGGCATCGAGGCGTGGATGGATCTCGGCCTGCCGGTGGAAGGTACGGATGTCGTCGAATAAGCGTGCGACTGGTCTGCACCTGACGTGCTAGCATGCTGCGTTCGAAGCCGGGGGCGGGACGCACGTCATGACCAAACCGCCGATTCACACCATCGATCTCCGTTACCTCGATCAGCAGAAAGCCGTCGCGAGCTATCTCATTGAAGGCGATGCCGGACCGGTGCTCGTTGAGACCGGCCCCGCGAACACCGTGCAGACGCTCGAGCAATCACTCGCAGCGCTCGGGTATGCGCCGTCGGACATTCAACACGCGCTGGTGACACACATTCACTTCGACCATGCGGGCGCGGTCGGCTGGCTCGCGCGACATGGCACGCACATTCACGTGCACGAGTTCGGCGCGCCGCACCTGATTGATCCGTCGAAACTCGTTGCTTCAGCGCGTCGAATCTACGGCGCGACGATGGATGAACAGTGGGGGATCATGACCGCAGTCCCCGAAGAACAGGTTCATCCCGTTCGTGATGGCGATGCCATTGTGCACGGCAACCTGCGACTCGTTGCGATCGAAACGCCGGGCCATGCGCGCCATCACCATTCGTTCCGCATGGAAACCAGCGACGGTGCGATCGGTTTCACCGGCGATGCTGCGGCAACGTTCATGGGTGAGAGCTCGTTCATCAACCTCCCCATGCCGCCGCCGGAATTTGATCTCGATGCGTGGCTGCATTCGCTTGATCGCCTCGCCGCGGAAGACTTTGTCCGTATCTATCCGACGCACTTCGGTGCATGCGATGAGCCGGCGATCCATCTGGAACGCGTGGCCGATGAGTTGCGCGCGAACCTCGAGCAGATCGAACGTCTCGTCATGGAAGGATTCGACGAGGCACACGTCATCAAGGCGTACGGCGAATGGATGGACGCGTGCGCGGATGACTTGAACGTACCGCTGGAACGCCGGCCGTTCTATGTCAGCCGCAATGTCAAACAGATGAACGTCATGGGTGTGCTTCGGTATCTGCGCAAGCGTGCGCAGCCTGCATGAACCGGCGTCGTCGCGCGATGCCACGAGAGGATTGACTCATGTTTCGACTGACGACAGGCGCCGTAGGCGGCGCGATGATGCTGGCAAGCCTCGCGACTGCCGCGAACGAGATCGAACCGTCACCATGGTTTGCCCCCGATCGCTGGGAACGCCAACTCGAATACGAAGCCGGCCTCAACACCGTGCCATCTCCGGAAACGCTGCGTCTCTGGCACGATCAGATGTGCAGTGAACCGCATCCCGCAGGCACCGCGGCGGATCGGCGCATGATCGCGTACTTGCAGGAATCCTTCATCAATCTCGGCCTTGACACCGATGTGCACGAGTTTGAAGCGCTGCTGTCACGACCGATCAGTGCCTCGCTGGCCATTGTCGATGGCGACACGCGCGAAGCACTTGCGATCACCGAACGCGCAGTCGTGCAGGACGCTGACTCCGGTCATCCTGATCTCGATTTCGGTTGGAACGCGTATGCCGCCACCGGCAGCGTCACCGCGCCGGTGGTGTACGTGAACTACGGTTCATGGCTCGACTTCAAGAAGCTCGATGCCCTTGGCGTGTCGTGCGAAGGCAAGATCGTACTCGCGCGGTACGGCCGGAACTTCCGCGGCTACAAGGTGAAGTTCGCCGAAGAACGCGGCGCCGCGGGCGTCATCATGTTCACCGATCCTGCCGACAGCGGGAAAGGGCCCGGCTATCCCGAGGGTGGCTGGGCGAACGAAACAAGCATTCAGCGTGGCTCAATCAAAACGCTCGCGTATCCGGGTGATCCCCAGACGCCGGGCAGCCCCGCGCACCCTGGCGCGCAGCGCATTGATGAGGATGCACTCGCACTGCCGACGATTCCCGTGCAGCCGATCGGCTGGGCCGCCGCCGAGAAGATTCTCAGCCGGATGACCGGCGACGAAGTGCCTTCGCACTGGCAAGGCGGACTCGATTTCACGTATCGCGTGTCGTGCGACTCGACGATTGTGGAGCTCAACGTCGAGCAGGAACGCGCTGTCACGCCGTGCGCCAACGTCCTTGGCGTGCTGGAAGGCACGCGCTGGCCTGATCAGCTCATCGTGATCGGCTGTCACTTTGATGCGTGGAGCTTCGGCGCCGGCGATCCGCATGCAGGTTCGATCGTCCTGATGGAGATGGCTCGGAGTTTTGCGAACCTCGCTCGCGCCGACTGGCGGCCTGAACGCACCATCGTGTTCGCGAACTGGGGCGCAGAAGAATTCGGCATCATCGGCTCGACAGAATGGGTGGAAGCGAATCGCGACCGTCTGACTGGCAAGACCGTCGCGTACATCAACCTTGATATGGCGGCGATGGGGCCGAACTTCCGCTCGAGCGCTTCGCCGTCGCTTCGACCGATCATCGAAGAAGTCACCCACGCCGTGGAGGCTGCAGACCGCAGCGGACGAACTGTGTGGTCCGCGTGGACAGATGAAGGATCAATGCAACCATCGTTCGGCACGCTGGGCGGCGGATCTGATCACGTCGGCTTCTACCTTCATATGGGCATTCCGTGCGCGAGCCTGGGTGGCAGCGGATCCGAAGGTGTGTCGTATCACTCGAACTATGACTCGCTGACGTGGTATCGATCCACGGTCGGCAACGACTATCAGCCTGCCAAGATGATCACGATGGTTGGCAACGTGCTTGTGGCCCGCCTGGCCAATGCGGACATCCTCCCGATCGATCCGCGCGCCTACGACGATCACCTTGATCCGTTGCTCTGGAAGCAGATCGATGAGATCCCGAAGCTCGCCAACGTGGGCGGCACACGCAAATCGCTGTCGCACCAGCGCATCGCCGCGCTGTACAACATCGGGCTCGCCAACCTGCGTGCGACCACCGACATCACGATGACGACCGCGCTCGCCGGCCTCGCTGATGGCACGCTCACGGAGCGGTACGACCTTGAGGCATTCAATGACTGGCTGATCGCCGTGGAGTCGTTGTGGCTTGACCCCAACGGCCTGCCCGGCCGACCGTGGTATCGCAGTACCTATGCTGCGACCGATCCTCGATCAGGCTACGGCGCGATGGTGATGCCCGGCATCCTCGAGGGTCTCCACACGAATTCGATCGACGCGATCGACGCCGCTGTCAGAGTCCTTCAGCAACGGATGGACCGCATCGTCGGGACGGCTGGCGACGCACATCGCGCCAATCTTGATGCCATCCGACGAGCCGAATCGCAGTCGTCAGGCGAGTGAGTCCCGGATCGACACCGACTTCCCGGAGATTCCCTCGAGGTTGCCGGCAGCCGCCGCCACTGGATCGCGTACATCAGGTGGGAACGGCGATTCGATCCGTCGCAGGACATCCCTGCGCGGCATCCGCCCTGAGGAGGACATCCCATGTTGAAGAGGCTGACGTTGATGGGCGGCGGTGCATGTGCCGGCCTCATGGTCGCGCAGGCGGCTCTCGCCGGTGCCGATGTGACCGTGCGATTCGTGGGCGAGTTTGTCGGCGGCGGTGGGAGCGACATCGCGTCCTACGGCCAATCCGACGGCATCTTCGCGTATTCGGTGGCGACGACATCGTGCAACATCGGTGATCAGCATCTGAAGTGGTACAGCTTCAACAACGAGCATCCGGTCATCGCCCAGAATCTCTATCGCCTGACCGAAAACGGGCGCTTCGAGCAGGTCGGCATGAGCTGGCTCAAGCACGGCTTCTGCGCCGTGAGCGAACCCGGCTGCCTGGCGACCTGCAACGCCTCCGCGACCGACTGCACTGAACTGGGCATTGGTTGCGCCGACACCTACTGGGCGGATCTGAACGCCAACGGGCTGGGACCACGCTCAGACATCAATGCGACGACCGGCGTGAACGCTTTCACGTTCAATCCCTCTGGTCCAGGCAACATCCGCGGCCGTCTTCAGGTTCATGCTGACGACACCGATCCCGCGATGTACCCCAATGCTCGGTATTTCGCCGAGGCCCAATACGTCACCGAAGATGACGCCGAAGACGGCAATGACCTCAACAACGCCTCCTACATCGAGGTCTCCATTGCCGGGAATACGTCCCGGTCCATGACCCGCATTTCGGACACCAACTGGCAGATTCGGGCGATCCAGGCCTGGCGCGACAACGTGCCCGGCGTCACCCTGGGTCAGGTTCTGGTTCCCGATGACGGCCTTCTCACTGTCGGTAGCCGCGTTGTCGACAACGGCGATGGCTCCTGGACCTACGAATACGCCATTCACAACATGAATTCGCACGCCAGCCTTCGATGGTTCGGCGTTCCGGTGCCCGAGTGCGTCGAGATCACGAATGCCGGGTTCAACGATGTCGCCTATCACTCCGGCGAGATCTTCGACGGCACCGATTGGCCATTCCAGCGTGTCGGTGGCAATGCCTTCTGGAACACCGAGTCATTCGGCCAGAACCCCGATGCAAACGCATTGCGGTGGGGCACGATGTACACCTACTGGTTCACCGCGAACACGCCGCCGGTGGACGTGACCTCGACCATGCTGCCATTCCGTCTGACGCCGGTGTTTACCGGGGCGACGGTGCCCGCACCGTCTGCGGCATGTCCTGTGAGCTGCCCCGCAGACGTGTTCCCGAGCAATATGGATGGCAGCTACGGCAACGGTCAGATCAACATCGATGACCTCCTCGCCATCATCAATAACTTCGGCGGCAGCGATCCGCAGTTTGATCCCTCGCCCGAAAATCCGGACGGAACGTTCGGCAACGGCATCACGAATATCGATGACTTGCTTGTGATCCTCAACTCGTTCGGCGCCTGTCCGTAAGTCAGGCGCACTGACCACGAACGTGTCTGAAGGTTCAAGCGCCCCGCCACCCGGCGGGGCTTTTCATTGGGAGAAGGCGGGATCATCGTCACGGATGGACGCGAGTCATTGCCTCGTGCCCGCGCATCGGTATACTGTCCGGCTCAACATTCGGGCTAGTAGCTCAGCTGGCTAGAGCGCACCCCTGATAAGGGTGAGGTCGGAGGTTCGAGTCCTCTCTGGCCCACTTCTGCGTCCCGCCCAACGGCGGGACGCATGTCGTTTTGTGGATATCACGGGGGATATTTCACAGCGCGGACGAATTTCGATGCATGCACATCATCGAACCCGCCGCTGGAAGCGGAAATCGTCGCGTTCCGCAACGTGCCCTAAATCCTTCCTTTTCAGCACCTTGCCGCCGGCGCCGGAAGGCGTGGCTAGGCCTCATGTGAAGCTGGGCAACCGTGATCGATCAGCGGCGTCTGGGAAATTCGGTCAACTTCGATAACGAGACTTGACGCTGAGAGGCCAACCGGCCACACTGTTATCGCACGGAAGGAAGATCCGCGCGACGTCTGTGGTGGTTTATCTACCACGACGCCAGTCGAAGTGAGAGAGAACGGGACGTCAGGTGGTGGCCTGACGCGAGAAAGAAAGAAGGACCCGTTCTAGCATTGCTCTCGCTCTCGGCTGCATCGCTTCCACGATGACAATCGACAGTCGAATGCTGGAACTTAGGACTGGAGGAAGTCTACGGTGGGCATTCGAAAGACCATGTTTGGCGCCGTCGCCGCAACGACCATGCTCGTTGCCACGACCGCGGATGCAGGCTTCGACCTCTCAATCTCAGGGTTGGGTGGTCCGCTTTACTCGGACAGCTCTCTTGACGCGGCGGGCACGCTCTCGATCGCGAATGGAACGACGCTGTCCAACGGCCTGACGATCAATGAGTTCAGCTCCAACTGGAGTGGTTTCGAAGCTCTGGCCGGTGGCGGTGGTGCCCCCGACGGTGCCTTCGTCTCGATGGACTTCGTCGTCACGAACAACACTGCGGTTGACCAGGTGCTCGTGATGTCCGCATCAACGACGCTGGTGAGCCCGTTCCTTGGTGGTGTGGTGATCAATGGTTCGGTCGGCTTTGAGTCGCTCGGCACTGATGTCTTCAACCCCAACGCGACGGTTGGCCTGAATGGCGGTTCGCCGTTCTACACCGCCAACATCGATGGCAGTGGCGTCCAGAACCTCGTGACCGTTCTCCCGCAGAATGGCGCGTTCAATCTGTTCGAAACGACCGAATCATTCGGCGTTCCGACACCGATCGCTGGCCCCGCCACCGCGAACAGTGATATCTCGATGGACATCGAGTTCCTGATCCCGGCTGGTGCCAACATCTCGCTGACGTCCACCTTCAACATCGAAGCCGTTCCCGCCCCGGGTGCTCTCGCGCTGCTGGGTGTCGCCGGTCTCGGTGCCCGTCGTCGTCGCCGCCTCGGCTGATTGACGACGCGTCGACGTTCATCTGCCGTCGACCCGATCTTGAATCGCAACACACCGGCTGCCTTCGGGCAGCCGGTTGTTCTTTTGGCTCAGGGCTGTGGGCAATGGGCCATGCATGGGCCGTGGGCTTTGGGCCGTGGGCGTCCGGCACCGGCCTCATGCCTCATGCCTTATGCCTCATGGCTCATGGCTCATGGCTCATGGCTCATGGCTCATGGCTCATGG
>JBCCFX010000163.1:0-9206 GCA_039029515.1 Planctomycetota bacterium | reverse complement strand
CGCATCCGATGCGGATCAGTTATTCGCCACCTTGATGGGCGACAACGTCGAAAGCCGACGCACCTACATCGAAGACCACGCCCTCGAGGTCAAGAACATCGATATCTGATTGCATGGCCGTTGGCTTTGGGCTTTGGGCGATCGTATTCGCGAATCCCGAATTCCACTTTCCTGCATCGCGGCGCCGATCCATGCGTTATGGTGATAGCCATAGACCGCAGGAGGTTCGCCATGCGTTCACTCGTCCTCGCCCTGCTCGGTTCGATCACGCCTGCTGCCGCACTGATCGCCGCCCCACCGCCGAAACTGCCTGACTATCAACAGCGATTGTTCGGAGAACCCACCGAGCAGGCTCGTGATGCCGGAGATTGCGAGAACCTCCCGCCAAGCGAATACCTCCGGCTTGGCTGGGCGATGGACCTTCATCACAACCGCGTTGCGATTGCATCCACGACGACGGTCCGCACGTACGTGTACGATCACAACACCGATCGTTGGCACCTGTTTGGCAGCATTCTGCTCGACGATATTCGTGACGTCTACGACGCCGGTCTGTTCATCGGTGAACAGCGCATCGCGTTGCATGGGAACATGCTCGCGATCTCCTCGCCGTATCGCCCCGCTGGCACAACACAGTGGGAAGGCCGCGTGCTCGTCTACCGGTATGACCGCAACGAAGACCGCTGGATTGAATACGACCGGTTGTACTCCACTGCGGAGTTCGACCGCGACACGTTCGGCACCGCCGTCACCTTTGGAGACCACGGCCGGACGCTTGCCGTCGTTCAGGGTCAGGTTGATGCGCAACACGAGTCCGGCGCGGTCATGTTCTACCGCGCGTCGGGCGAAGGCCTGGTTCTGCATGACATGATCGTTGCACCGCTTGATGAACCGAGCCCTGGATTCGGCACGCCGATCGTGTGGGATGGCAACCAGTTGGCAATCGGGTGCGATCCTGACCATTGGAGGCACACGCCGGACCAACGTCCGACGTATATCTTCACGCGCGCCGATGCCACCGCGAACTGGACGATGCGCGACACGGTGCACGCCATCTCTGCGGATGCTCGGCACGACGACATCGTGCCGTTCGGCGACGTAGCGTTGCGAGATGACACGCTCGCGATCAGTGGCTTCACACGCGGCTCGGAATCGCTCGTGCAGGTGTTCCGCTATGTCGATGATGCGTGGCTGCTTGACGAGGAGTTCCTGACCGACGCGGACATCCGCCTTGGATCCGCGCTGTCCCTCAGCGACAAGACGCTGTTGATCGGCTCCGAAGGCCGACGTGATCAAGGTCGCGCGGAACTCTGGAAACGCCACGACAGTGGATGGCAGCAACTCAACGAACTTCCGGGCTACACCCAGGACGAGTCGTTTGGCACCGTGCTGGAACACAATAGAGATCACATCGTGATCAGCGCGCCGTACGACGGCTACGTCGATCGGGCAAGCGGCCGCGTGATGTTCTGGCCGATGGATGACGCCTGGCTGGACAATCCTGCACCATCCCGAAATCACGGCCTGATTCCTTCACCGATCGATCGCTCGTTGCTCCCGCAGTACACCGACACCGAGATCCGTGAAGTGCTTGCGGAGACCGCGAAGGCTCGCAACATCTTCAAGGACAATCTGACTGCAGCGGAGCGCGATCGTCTTCGCTACGAGTTCAGACTGCTGATGGCCGAACTTGGTCAGCGTCAGAACCCCGACGAATCACAAGCCGACCGCGCGTTCGCACGATTCACCATCGCGGAAGGGAAGCTCGACTGGTTTCGCTGGCAGTTCATGCTCGGCGGCATGCATGCTGATCGCGTGCTTGCCGGATACGACGCTGACCTGACCCCGCTGCAGCGCCGCCAGGTCGACGATGTGATCGAGACGTATGACCGAGAGGTCCGCAAGCTGAAGATTGGCGCCCGCGCGGTGCCGATCAACTGATCAGGACAACGCCGGATCGGTCAATCCGATCGCTTCGAAGCCCGCCTGGCGCAACATGCACGAATCGCAGTGACCGCATGCGCGACCGGCATCAACCGGGTCATAGCAACTGTGCGTCAACGCATAGTCCACGCCGAGATCACGACCTCGCGCAATGATCTCCGCCTTTGAGAGATCTGCGAGTGGCGTGTGAATCCGAATACGCGCTGCATCATCAGCTTCCACGCCGATCTTCGTCGCAAGATTGGCCATGCGTTCGTACGCCGCGATGTACTCGGGACGACAATCCGGATAACCGGAGTAATCGACGGCATTCACGCCGATGAACAGGTCACGAATGCCATGAACTTCTGCGAAGCCCAGTGCGAAGCTCAGGAAAATCGTGTTCCGAGCGGGCACGTACGTAATGGGGATTTCGTCGGCGATGTGCGCTGAATCCCGGTCCTTCGGCACATCGATGTCAGCGGTCAGTGCGGAACCGCCGAACGCTCGCAGATCGATCGTCACCGTCACATGATTCGTCACGTCAAATGCCGCGGCAACGCGCGCTGCGGCATCGAGTTCAACGCGATGTCGCTGACCGTAGTCAAAGCTCATCGCGGCACAGTTGAAACCCTGCTCGCGCGCCATTGCGAGCACCGTCGTGGAATCGACGCCGCCGCTGAGCAGCACAAGTGCATTGCGATCAACTGTCACGTGAAGAACTCACCGTCAGTGCGCATTCGGATGCGCGAAGCCACGAAAGATCGTCATCCACAGGATGCGAAGGTCGAACCATAGCGACCAGTTGCGAATGTAAAAGAGATCGTACTGCAGACGCTTGCCGAGACTTGTATCGCCACGTAACCCGTTGACCTGCGCCCACCCGGTGATGCCCGCCTTGACGTTCTGGCGCAGCATGTAACCACGCCAGTCATCGCGGAACCGGTCGATCAGTTCGGGGCGTTCCGGCCGCGGACCGACCAATGACATTTCGCCGATCAACACGTTGAACAACTGCGGCAACTCATCGAGGCTCGTGCGGCGGAGGAATCGACCGAACGACGTGATGCGATCATCATCACGTTTCGTCCAGGCATCGGCACCCTTCCCCGCATCATCAAGCGTCTGCTGTTCTGACTCAGCATGCTGCATCGTGCGGAACTTGAAGATCTTGAATCGCTGGCCGTTCAGGCTCATGCGCTCCTGTCGGAAGATTGCCGGCCCGTCGCTGCCACTGCGAATCACGGTCCAGATCACGAGCATCGGGACGGCGAAGATCGTCAGCGCGACGACGCTTCCCGCGATGTCGACGCAGCGTTTGAGCACATGGCCCCAACCCGACAGCGGGCTCTCGCGCACCGACAGGATCGGCATGCCATCCAACTCATGGACAGTCATGTTGATGGGCATGTACTTCGGGTTCATGTCGGGAATGACACGAACGTCAAGGGGAAAACGCTCGAGACGTGCGAGCACTTCCGGGATCTGCGCGATGAGCGGTCCGGGCAACGCGAGGAACACACCCGACAGATTGAATCGCTCCATGATCGACTCGAGTTCATCGAGTCCACCCTTGACGGGCAGGCCAGCGCACGTCTCACGATGCGTCGAGTCGCGATGGCTGATAAAGAACGCCGGCGTAATGCCGGTCCATGAGTTGCGTTGCAGCGTTCGGCAGACGATCTGCCCGAGTCGTCCCGTACCGATGATTGCGACATGACGCAGGTTCTTGCCGTGCGAACGAAGCCGCCGGACGAACAACCGGAACACATACCGCCATGACAACAACATGCATGCGCTGGTGACCGCGAGGACGATCGCCTGCGTCGAACCAAATTCGCGCCGATCAAACAGCACCGTTCGGAACAGCGCAATGAACGAGAGGAGCAGCATCATGCCAAGCAACACGCCGGTGATGACGGCGCGGGCTTCGCCGAAAAATCGTTGGTCGCGGCGCGCCTGGTACAGGCCAACCCACATCAGCGCGACGAGCATGAGCGGCACCGCGGCGAGCACCGGAAAGCCGTGCACGATGTAACTGGGATCAGCAATGCCGGATGGTTCCCAGCGCTCGAGCGGGCCGAAGCGCAGTCCGTACGTCGCAAAGACCGCCGCCGCGATGATGACAGTATCCATCGCGATGAGCACGCTGCGAAAGAATCGGTGTTGTTGCCTGAGCACGCGGGTCTCCAGAGCAGCATCAGCGTGGATGCCGTGCGGTTATCCTCCCGCGGGGTCCTGATGATTCAACTCGCTGTCGAGTTGTTCGATCAAATCACGAGCACGATCGCTCGGGTGCTTCGGCACACTGATCTGCACGGTGACGAGGAAGTCGCCGCTCTCCCCCGCTGCGTTCGTAATGCCTTTGCCCTTCAGCCGAAGCTTCGCCCCGCTGGATGTCCCGGCAGGGATGCGAACTTCCGCGACACCCGCCGGCAGGTCGACCTGTGCCGTCGTGCCCAGCACCGCCTCCGGATAGCTCAACGTGACATCGGCCGACAGGTTCAGACCATCACGTCGATACGTTGGATGATCACCGATATGTACAGTGACGATAAGGTCGCCCGGCGTACCGCCCTGCAGCCCGACCTGACCGCGACCGCGTAGTCGCAGTTTCGCGCCGTCTTCGATCCCCGCAGGAATGCGCACGTCAATCTGCTGTGCAGACGGTGCGCCGGGTGGCGTGTATCGGAGCGCTTCCGTTCCGCCGGTGACCGCGGTCATGAACGCGATATTCAACTCGTGCTTGAGGTCGTTACCGCGCCGCGGTGCCGACTGCGTCCGCGTTCCCGCGCCACCAAATGGCGAAGCGCCGCCGCCGAACATCTGCTCGACGAAGCTGCCGAAATCACCGAAGTCGACGTCCGGCCCCATGCCGCCGCCACCGCCCATGCCACCCATGCGCGGGCCGGCATGACCGAATTGGTCGTACTGCTTTCGCTTGTCGGCATCGGACAGGACTTCGTAGGCGTCGTTGAGCTCGGCGAACTTCGAGGCGGCATCCTCGGACTTGTTGACGTCCGGATGGTACTTCCGCGCGAGCGCACGGAATGCGCGCTTGATCTCGTCATCGGAGGCACTTCGGCTCACGCCGAGCACGTCGTAGTAGTCACGTGGCGTCGTCATTGTTCGCTCGACCGGAATCCCGGTCAGAGCGAGTATAGCACCCCGGATTGGCCGCCGTCAGAGGCCCGGTTCAGCGGTCTCGACCGGCGGGGCGATGTCGCCCTGTTCGGCTCGAATCTCCGACGGATCGAGTCCGAATCGACCGCGCTCGCGGTCGAAATGCTCCCGTGCCATCTCCGGACTCATCCAGAGTGACTCCTCGAATCGGCGCATGAAACGCACCCCGATGCTGCCATCCTCGAACTCTTTGGTTTCGAGGATGAGCGGCTCAAATTCATTCTCGATGAACGGCGCTTCGCGATACCGCGCCAGTGCTTCATCCGGCGTCACGATGTCATCACGCTGCGCTGTGGCAAACCATGCGAGCGCCAACACCACGACCGCCGCCCATGCCGCGGCCGCGGACCATGACGAGCCGATGCGCCGCGGGGCAGCGCGCACGGGAAGCTCGACATCGGTCCCTGCGGCCGTGGCGCGTTCATACGCGCGGGCCAGATGATCACGGTCCGCCTGTTGCAAGGCGAGTCGTCGCCACGCGGCGGGTTCCAATGCCGCGAGGCGTTCGAAGCGCGCACGATCTGCGTCGGTCGCTTCGCCGTCGATCAGCCGACCAATGATGATGTCGACTTCCAGGACATCATCCGACGGTTCCAGATTGGCGTCTTCATGTTCGTGTGACATGTTCGCCCCCAACCACATTGTTCAGCCCGACGTTCCGGCGTCGAGCACCCTCAGCAACCTCAACCGAATCGCTCACGTGGACAATCCCGCGGCGAATTCATCTCCAAGTTCCTCCCGAAGCATACGTCGCGCACGTGCGAGACGTGTTTCTATCGTCGTGACCGGCAGTTCGAGGATCGCCGCGATCTGCTGGTACGTCAGTGATCGGACACAGCGAAGCAACAACGGTTCGCGGTACTCCGCCGGCAAGGTCATCGCCTGACGCATCAATCGATCCGCCACATCCGGCGTGCCGACCGTGCGATCCACCGATGGCTCGGCGGAGACCGGTACGATCGCGTCGCGGCGATCATCACCGTCATCCGTTCCCGCCCCACTCAACGACAGCGTCGGTTTCAACTGACGCGCCGCCCCCCGACACACGTTGAGAATGATCTGGCGCAGCCACGGCCGGAACGCTTCGGGCTCGCGAAGCGTTTCGATTCGGGAGATGAGTTTGACCGCAACATCCTGCATGAGATCATCCACATCGATACCGCGCGGCCGGTGGGCCAACACGATCGCCGCTACCCAGCGGCGATGCTGACGCCACAACTGCTGTTGGGCGTCGAGGTCTCCCGCCTGGGCACGGACGACCAGATCAGTTTCCGTCTGTGCGCCGTCCATCGCTGTTCTCCGGGATGCCGTTCGTGACCCGGTTCCGTCGAGTTCCGTCTTGGTTTTTTTGCGTCCGTTCGGGCCAAACCGACCGAATTGTCCGCCGAAACCCCATCCATGGCCCAAGGGACGCTGGTATCGTCATTGATTCGCCCATGGCACGACTACCCGACGATCCTGATTTTCACACGATGTCCTTCGGAGATCACCTCGAGGAACTGCGGAAACGCATTTTTCTCGCGATCGTGGTCCCGCTGCCGCTGATGATCCTGCTCTTCATGATCAGCGACTGGCTGATCGCGATGCTTCGCATCCCGCTGACGGATGCGATGATCCGGAACGACCTCGATCCGACGCTCCAGGCACTCGGCCCGCCGGAAGTCCTGCTCACGAAGATGAAGCTGAGCATCATCGCGGCGCTGATCGTCGCCGCGCCGTGGATCCTCTGGCAAGTCTGGCTCTTCGTCGCGCCAGGTTTGTACCGCAAGGAGCGTCGATTCGTTCATTTCCTGATCCCGCTCAGCGGTGTGCTCACCCTCGCCGGTGCCGCCCTGATGTACTTCGCCATGCTGCCGCTGATTCTGTACGTCCTGATCGGATTCGGGGCGAAGCTCGCCGACCAGGTCGAGCCTGACATCAAGGATGCCGACGTCGCGGCATGGCTGGACGCCAATCACGATGTGCCCATTCGCGCTGCGCTCCCGGCTGAACCCGAAGTCAACGATGGCTGTCTCGTCTGGCCCAACATGACATTGCACATCGCGCGTCCAAACGATGACGGCGTGATCGAATGGACGAAGGTGCCGAAGCCGCGCTCCGCCGCCGTCCTGCAGGAATTCCGCCTCGGCGATTACATCAGCTTCGTGCTGATGCTGTTTCTCGGCATTGTGATGGCGTTCCAGCTTCCGCTTGCGTTATTGCTGCTGACATGGATCGGCCTCGCGGACCGCGCGTTCTTCGCCCGGCATCGAAAGCAAGCGCTGCTCGTGTGCGCTGCGATCTCCGCATTGATCACGCCTGCCGATGTGATCTCCATGATGGCGATGCTGCTGCCGCTCTATCTGCTGTATGAATTCGGGCTGTTGCTCACACTGATCGCGCCCGCATCGAAGGTCTCCGAAGGCAGCGTGCTCACGCGACCGGACACCGCAAAGGCAACGACCGATAAACCAACGATCACGTCGAGCGAAACGACCGAGACCGCACAATCCGACGTGCCGCCACAACGGCGACAACCGCTGGATCAGTATCAGGTGGATCAATCCGATGATGACGAGGCCACGACGTGAGGCTCTTCGGCCGACGTCCGGGAATCAGGCCGGCCACGAGCCCGCGCCATCGTTGGAGACGATTCTTCATGCCGCAGCAGTTGCGCGATAAGCCAGTTCACGCTGACGTTACGGATCTGGACCGCAAGATGATGAAGCGGGCGATGACGCTCGCGCGTCAGGCCGCGGCCCAGGGTGAAGTGCCCGTCGGCGCGGTCGTGTATCGCGGCGAGGAGATCATCGCCGAAGGCTTCAACCTGCGTGAAGAGAGCAGCGATCCTGTGGCCCACGCCGAACTGCTCGCCCTCAGCCGTGCCGGCCGCAAGCTCGGCGAATGGCGATTGAACGACTGCACGCTCGCGGTCACCCTTGAACCGTGCCCGATGTGTGCCGGCGCGATGGTGAATGCTCGACTCGGCCGGGTGATTTACGGGGCGAAGGACCCGAAAGCCGGCGCGTGTGATTCGCTGTTCGGCATCCCCACCGATGATCGTCTGAACCACCGCGTTGAGGTGATTGGCGGCGTGATGGCCGAACCGTGCGGGCAATTGCTGAAGGACTTCTTCCGCGCCCGACGCAAGGCGAAGAAGCAAGAGCGGGCGGCCAAGTCGTGCAATTGCGGCTCGACGAGCTGCGAGGGCTGAAGAGAGTCTTGGTTGTGAGTTCGTAGGGCGGCTTTACCAAGCCGCCGTTCTGTGCAACTCAAGGCGGACAAGTATGTCCGCCCTACACTTCGACTCGTAGGGCGGTCGCCGCGGCGACCGCCGTCATGTCTCATGCGTGAATCCCGGCGGACAGGTATGTCCGCCCTACATTCCGGCCAATAGCCAACAGCCAAAAGCTATCAGCCATACCATTCCCCTATGTCGAGTTCAATCCGCGTCGTCTGCTTCGATCTTGGCGGCGTGCTGATACAGATCTGCCGGTCATGGCGTGAAGGGTGTGCGGTCGCCGACCTTCCTGTGCGCGATGGCATTGATGCCGCCCTCGATCACGCGTCCGAATGGCGCATCGCCAACGAGCAATACCAGATCGGTGCGATCACCCTCGCCGACTACGCGCGGACGGTGAGTGATTCGATTGACGGCTTGTACACGCCGGCGGAGATCGAACGCATTCACCTCTGCTGGACGCGTGATCCGTACGCGGATGTGAACGACGTCATCGATGACCTGCACCGTGCCGACATCACGACCGCCGCTCTGTCGAATACGAACGAAGCGCACTGGGCGATCATCGCGCATGTCGATCCCGTCGCCCGGCTGAACCATGCATTCGCCTCGCACCTGATGGAACTGCACAAGCCGGATCCCGCGATCTTCCGCGCGTTTGAATCGGCGATCGGTCACGCCGGCGACGAGATCCTGTTCTTCGAAGACACGGAAGAGAACGCAATCGCGGCGAATCGCGAGTTCGGCTGGCACACTCATGTGGTCGATCCACTCCAGCCGACCGCCCCGCAGATCCGCGCCGCGCTGGGTGAATTTGGGGTTCTGTAGACCGGGTTCTCATCGGTGCACTCCCGTAGGCCGGGTCGCCGCGGCGACCCGG
>JBCCFX010000162.1:0-9257 GCA_039029515.1 Planctomycetota bacterium | reverse complement strand
TTATCATATCTCACAAATCCCCCCTGGTGGGCCCAGCGTCCCCTGGGCGCGGTGGCCCGCCAGTAGCTCCTCCCTCCGGTCTGTGTCCCCCCTGCACTCACCTTTGCTACGATATCAACACACACCCCTACTGGGGGCGATCGCCACCGGGATTTGCCCAGGTTTCCCAGAGTCCGCCAAGTGTGAAGAGCGATTCATCAGGCGCGGTGATGACATGCTTCGTCTTCGTCCCGTCGTCGTGCTTCTGCCATTCGTAGAACCCATCGATCGGCACCAGACAACGACGTCGACGCAATGCGGTTCGGAAGGATGGCTTCTCTGCGGCGGTCTCCGACCGGGCGTTGAACATGTGCGCAGGAAGTTTGTCCTGCTTCCACCAGGATGGAATCAGGCCCCAACGCATGACGTCGATGATGCGTTGCCCTTGGGATCGACTCTGGCGTATCACGGCAACGGATTGTGTCGGACAAATGTTCAGTCCCGTTGGCGGCACCACGTCCGACGCCGCGCCGTAGCGTTCGGCGAGCACATCCGCATGTCGAGACAGTCGCATTCGGCCGCACACGCCGCTAGTGTACCGGACGGCGGCGCTTCGTCGCAGGGAAGGATGGACGCATAATGCTCAAATCCATTGTGGCCATCGTTGGCATGGTCGCGGTTGGCATCCTCGTCTGGCGCGCGCTCGAACGACAGGAAGCACGTGATTCACCAGGCGATTCCGAGGACGGCTCGCGCCTCTGATCATGCCGACGGAAGCCAGGTCGGCGAGCGCTCCAGCCGCGACGTCGCTGGTCGACGCCGTCCGCGCGACTGATCGCGCGTGGTTGATGTGCCACGCGTGAGTTGACGTGCCATGCCTGCACAGATGCACGGCACGGCAAGGACCGCGCCAAGGTACGCAACACCGCATGTCGCGAAGACATCGTTGCTCATGAGCAGACGCTTCGGTGCAGGTGGCGGCATGTCCGGCGCTGACGTCAGGGCGATCGGCGCGAGTGGCACGAGTGACGATGTGTCCATCGAGAGCACGGTCGTCGGCGAAGTCGCCTCTTCGTACTCCATCGCCGTGCATGCTGCCCACGTCAATGCCGGTCGAATGCGGGCATGAAGTTCCGCAGTCCATCGTGCGGTCATCAACTGCCGAATCGCAGGATATGCGCGCATCGGGTCCTGCGCATCCACAAGTGAGGGCAACACCGGAGGTGACGGCGCGATCATCGGGCGAATACACGAGAACGGGGCGGACGATCCGACGTCCGGCATGTAGTCCAGCGAACCGGCGAACGTGCTTCGAACGTCCGCGGGCGAAATCTCCATCACAATGGATTCGTGATCCGCCGGCGATTGACCGCTCACGGTCATGACGACGAGGACGGCAGCAACGATTCGAAGCGTTCGGTTTGACATCATGGTCACTCCACATCGGGCTCGCCGGAAGCCTCGGCCGGCACGCATCCATGCGGACCGGCGGCGACTTCCGTCATGCGAATTGTCGGCCCGGCCACCTGAACGACTCGCGAATCGCTGCGAGTCCCGTGCGGTGTCCGATAACGGGCACAGGACATCGCGAATCGCCTTCAGCGAAACTCGTCTATTTTGACTGGTGTTTCTGCCTGCCGATGTCGTGCGAGGTCAATAGACCTCGATCATGCAACGCGAAGTGGGATGAATAAAGCGTCGCATGCTCTTTGTATCCCACTCGTGCACAGGGACATCTGCGTAGTCATCCTTGATCGCGATGTAACCTGCACCGAGGTCGTTACTCGCGAGCAGTTGGTACATGCCGAACTGCATGCCGATCAAACCGCACATGTACATCAGCGTCGTTGGTTGCGCAAGGAATGCGCCGAAGTGATCGCCGAGATGACGCTCAATGTATTGGTGGACATATTCGCCCCGCGGCCGATCGCCCAGCGGTTCCCGGCTGATGACCGTGTGGTACCTGAAATTGTCGTGGCGTGCCGCGAGGTCGGTCATGTAGTCGTCGTACAGGAGATCGGATGTGTACGGCGTACCCATCACGAGATGAACTTCTCGATCAGTCGGCCCGTCTGGCCCGTCGAAGAGATCCATCAGCATGCCGCGGAACGGCGCGATACCGGTACCCGTCGCGATGAACAGGTAGTCATGCGCCTGGGTGTCGACCGGCAGCATGAATCGCTTCCCTGCGGGACCGCTGAGCATGACTTCATCGCCCGGCCTCGTGTCGCAGAGGTAGTTACTGCATCGGCCGAGGAACATACCGCGCTCGGCTTCCTCCCCTTCCTTCTGCGGCGTGCATTCGTCGATGAGTCGCTTCGGCGTCGTCGCGATGATCTTGCCTTCGCCATCCTCGCCTCGACTTGAGCACGAGACGGAGTACAAGCGGACCGGATGGGGCTTGCCCTTCTCGTTGAGACCCGGCGGGATCACGCCGAAGGACTGGCCGGCGAGAAAGTTGCCTTCCAGCGGTGTGCCCGAGACATCAATGGTCACATGCCGAACATAGCTCGCGGACTTGCCCTTCATGCACAGGTCATTGCCGACGATGCGACCAACGACCGGCTCCTTGGGCCGGACGAGATGCATCGGTGCTTCGGGCAGGACAGGTTCGACGCCGATCGTCTGCGTGGTCATGGCGGGAGTATAGACCGGCGAGCAACCCACGGCACGCGCCTGGCCTGAACGACAACGGCCCGCCGAGGTGGCGGGCCGTTGCAGGCGTTTCATGGTTGATTCGAGCCGTTGAGACTCAATCGAATGCGGCGGTCACGGACGGCACCGGCGTGCTTTGCAGCGGAAGCGTCGTCGCGATACGGAAGTTCGACTGCGTGCGGTGTCGCTCGGCAAAGAAGAAGTCGAGCTGGTAGGTCTCACCATCCACGAGGCCGAGACGGTTCAGACGGACGTACTGTTCGGTCGCGGAGTGTACGCCACCCAGGTCGATGACGAGCTTGCCGTCAATGTAGACCCAGACGTCGTCGTCGCCGACGAACTTGAAGTAGTGATCCGCATCCGCTTCATAGGTGAACTCCGTGTGGAGTTCGAAGGTGAAATGGAAGTTCCGGTCGGGTGCGCCGCCCGGGTTGCCGAGCAACTGGTCCTCGATCGGGAAGAACCCGCCGAGACCGTCGTACAACGGATCATCCTTGTCATCGAAGACATAGCTGTTGTCAGCCTGACGCTGCAGCGTAATCGTCAGCGGCTGCGACATGTTCGTGCCCGGTGCATCGTTGAACCAGGTCTTGAACGTCTCGCCGGATTGAATGGCTGCCGTACTTGAGAGGCCGACTTCCCCGGCCTGATCGCCGGCAGCGTTGTCAAAAAGCATGTAGCAGATCGGGTTGCCGTTGGCATCCTTCCACTGGCTGTTGACCTTCCAGCCGTTGCCGGTGAAGACAGGCTTGTTGTCTTCGCCGAGCACCGGTGCGACGTTGCCGCAATAGTGGCCGAAGCCACGGTCAGGTCGCACCTGGAAGTCCGGATGACCCTGCGGATCATCAAACTCACGGAAGTCACGAACGACGCCGGTGAGATCGAGGAACTCCGGGTAGTCGATGATGGTGCTGCCGTCGTCGCCGCCGTCATCCTCGACAACGATACGGCCATTGTTCACCAGCGTTTCGCCGGCCCCCCCGCGAGCAAAGACTGAATCAGCAGGCATGACGATCATTGCGCCTGCGAGAAGCGACAGTCCGACGACTGAAGCGTGCTTGACATGAAGGTTCGTGTTCATCGGGGGGCTCCTTCCACTGGTCATCAACTAACGAACGCCAACCCGAAATTACGTTTCCTTCCGTGAAAGCAAGATGGCAAGGGAGGAAAAGGAGCCCGTCGCCGCGAACCCCTGCGGGGTATGCACTCTGGAGAAGGTGTCGGTCACTGGACCGATTCCGCAGGGAGCCGACCTTTTGAACCTGACGGGTGATCGCGGCCGATAAGTCGAGCGATTGATCTGTCTGTTTGTCGCCGCCGGTCCCCAACGAAAGGTCTCGTCGCCGTGGATGCATTTCGAATTCAGGGAGGCACTCGCCTCGCCGGCCGTATCGCCATTGATGGCTCGAAGAACGCGATGCTCCCGCTCATGGCGACCGCCCTCCTCAGCGATGATGAGGTCGTCCTGCGCGGTATTCCCGAGCTCTCGGACGGGAAGAACATGCTCAACCTGCTCCGTGAACTGGGCGTCCAGTCCGACGGCACGCACGGCACGATCACCCTCCGGCCTGTCGACACCACCCAGGTCCATGCGCGATACGACATCGTCCGAACAATGCGGGCGAGCATCTGCGTGCTCGGACCACTGCTCGCGCGACGAAAGAAGGCCATCGTGTCCATGCCCGGCGGCTGCGCGTTCGGTGCCCGCCCGGTCGACCTCCACCTGCGGGGCCTCGAAGCGCTGGGGGCCGAGTTCGAACTCGAAGGCGGCAACATCATCGGCACCGCCGACAAGCTTCGTGGCACGACGATCTTCCTGGGCGGCCCGTTCGGATCGACCGTGCTCGGGACCGCGAACGTCATGTCCGCCGCCACGCTCGCCGAAGGGACGACAACCATCGAGTCCGCAGCATGCGAGCCGGAGATCGTGGATCTCGCCATCCTGCTCAACGCGATGGGCGCGAAGATCAGCGGCGCGGGTACACCGCGCATCACCATCGAAGGCGTGGAGCAACTCGGCGGCGCCGACCATCCGATCATCCCCGACCGCATCGTTGCCGGCACGTATGCCATCGCCGCCGCGATCACGAACGGCGATGTCATGCTCGATGACTTTCCGTACGACTATCTGCTCGGCGTCGTCGAAGGCCTGCGTGCCGTCGGCGTGAACGTGGCGCGCATCGATGAGTCCGAAGATCCGCGCCGCTGCACGGTACAGGTGACGAGCGAACGCCGACTCAAGCCGGTGATTCTCACCACGCAACCGTATCCGGGATTCCCGACGGACTTGCAGGCTCAGATGATGACGCTGCTCTGTCTTGCGGATGGCAACAGCATCGTGACGGAGAAGATCTATCCCGAGCGTTTCATGCACGTCGCGGAACTGACCCGGATGGGCGCGAACGTGTTCCGCCAGGGACCGACCGCGGTTGTTCAGGGTGTGCCGAAGTTGATCGGCGCCCCGGTGATGGCGAGTGATCTACGCGCATCGGCGAGCCTGGTGCTGGCCGGGCTGGTAGCCGAAGGTGAGACGACCGTCAGCCGCGTGTATCACCTGGATCGCGGGTACAGCCGGATGGAAGAAACACTCAATGCGCTGGGCGCGAACATCACGCGATTCAATCCTGAGAAGGATCAGACGCCGGAGATCGAAGTGCTCACCGGTACGCGAGCCGCCGCCAAGGTGTGAGGCGAGCGAGTAGAAGAGCGAAAGTAGAGAGGAGAGAGTTGAGAGTAGAAAGTAGAGAGTAGAGGGTAGAGAATTCTCTCTGAAAGCTGAGAGCTGATGGCTGATAGCTAACCGCTCTTCGCTGCCTCACGGCCGAATCATCAACTCCAGCGCTGGTGACGGTGGCGCGAGACTTGCCCGCCGCAGATCCTCAAGCTCGCGCTCGCATGCATGAACGCGGTCTCCAAGTTCCGTCAGCCGGTGCTGCAGGACTTCCAACTCCACCGTATCCGGCTGCGGCGACGATTGAAATGTCCGAATGATGCCGAGCAACTGCTGGTGTTCACGCTGCATGACTTTGCACTGCGCGTTCACGATCTCAACGGTCTCCCGGATCGCACGCTGTGCATCATCCTGAATTCCATCGCGCACCGCTTCGTGCAGCGCCGTGATGATCGTCCGGCGATCCTCAGGCGTCGACATCACATCCAGCCGAATACCAATGATGCCAACCTGGTCATCCGGCGTGATGGTGAGATCCGTGTTCAGATCCATCATGCAACGTTTCAACTCAGCGTCGGTGCCGAATTCGTAGACCGATGCGTAGTCCGTCGCCTGGACTTTCGGATCGCTCGCGACCGTTCGGATGGTATCGCGTGCGCGCATGCGCTCCATGACTGCGGCGACTTCGCGAGCGCAGGCATCAGCGGAATACGTTGCAGGCACGACGACGCGAATCACGGCGTCCGGCGGCATCGGCGTCTGCTCGTCATCCATGGATGAACACCCAGAGACCACGACCACGAAACACCCCAGAATGACATTCAACAAGCCGCGCATGCATGCTCCTCCGCACTTCGTGCGTGAGTCTTCACGATAGCGACCGGCCAAACGGATTCAAAGACTGATTTTCAGACGGAGCGTCCCGGGCGCATCCATTCGTACAGCATCACCGCGGATGCCACACCGACGTTCAACGATGGTACGTCGCCATGCATCGGGACATGAAACACGCCATCGCAGCGTCTGATCGCACCGTCCGACACGCCGTGACCCTCAGAACCGAACAACAATGCTTGTCGCGGCGCGTTCGGCATCGTCCACACGGGCTGTGATGCCCCAGTGATTTCGGCGGCGACGATGCGCACGCCCCACTCATCACGAAGCCGGTCGAGGTCGTCCGGCCACGACTGCGCGACTGCGTATGGCGTTGAGAGCGTATGCCCCATCGAGACGCGCACGGCTTTGCGGTACAGCGGATCGCAACACGTTGGATCGAGCAGAATGCCGTCGACACCGAATGCGGCGGCGTTTCGGAACAGCGCACCAATATTGTCGACGTTCGTGAGTCCCTCCGCGATCACAAATGTCAGCGATGCGCGATCGCGCAATCCGGCAAACGCAGAATCCATCGACAGTTGCTCAGCGGTTGGCCGGTGACCGGTGACGAGCACGCCGCGATGAATGTGAAAGCCCGCGATCTGGCTGAGTCGCTCGACATCGGTGACGTAGATCGGCACGTGCGAGGGAACCGTCCGGAGGTCATCACGGACACGGTCATACTTCTGATGTGTCAGGAGGATCGCATGCAGTCGATCTGGCTGCCTGACCATGCGCCGAAGTACAAGCTCCGACTCGCCGACAAACAAGTGCTTACGGCCGCGCAGATCCTTCTCGCGCACATCGCGAAAAACCTCGATCCTCGGATCCTCAAGATCGTCAATGGTGATCGGCGTGCGCGCTGTGACCTTCGCGTCAGGCTCATTCATCACGGCAATCAGGGCGAAGATTCAAGCAGGATGTCGAACAACTGCGTCTGCGCCTGCTCATACCGGCCGAGCGAATTCAGAAGATTGTCGCGCACGCGCTGCATTGCTGCCGGGTCATCCTGCAGCAGACCGGCATGCTCAGTCAACAGTCGTTCGGTCGTGCGCGTCGTCGTCTTGAGGTCGGTCACGCCGAGTGCGAACGACCGTGCGGCCTCGTAGAGCAGTTCATGATCGAGTTCACTTGCGGTTGGTCGGTAGAGGATCTTCCACGGGCTTCGGCGAATTTCAATGCCGGCGAGCTTGACCTGCTGCGATGCGAGCGCGGCGTTGCCCATGACTTCACTGAAGTCGGTGGCCCACGCGGGATAATCACGCTGAACTTCATCGACAAGCGATTCAACGCTGATCAATGCTTCATCGGCATTCCCGAGCACGCGTTCTGCGGTATCAAGAATCGGCGCACCGCGTTCCTTGAACTCAGCCACGAGCTCTTTCACATCAACCGACGCTTCGGTGAAGTTCTGCGCAATCGCATCGACGTCTTCGGCGGCAATTTTCACTTCGTCCGTGGCCGCAACAACATTGTCGACCGCGGTCGTGACCTTGGGCCGTACTTCATCCGAGTACGCCTGCCATTCGCGAACGAACGCCCGAGCATCGGCGACCGTGCCATCCGCGTTTGTCGCGGTCGATTCAATGGTGGCAAGCACACGACCGACAGCATCGGCCCATTCGGGCCAGCGATTCTCACGAGCATCGCCGGTGATCCCGCGCACATCTTCCAGTGTCGGACGAATGATGTCGTCGTAGTCCGTGGATACCCGATCGACGAGATCACTCGCCGTGGCAAGCAGACCGCCACCATCGCCACCGAGGACGCCGGCGAGCAGACCGGGATCGGGCGTACCGACGAGACGACCGCCATCGTCGACCATGGTGGCGCCATCGGAGCCGAGGCTGGTAATGTCCAGCCATGCTTCCGCGCCAATAAAGCTCGCACCGATCTCGATGCGTGCGTCATCTCGGAGAGCAATGTCCTCAGGCAGGTCAAAATGCACATCGATGCGCGGCGATGTCGTATCGGCATCGATCACATCGACGGATGTGACCTTTCCCATGTCCAGGCCGCCGACACGCACCTGAGACCCGCGCGACAGGCTGCTGACGCCATCCTCAACCTGATACGTGACCACATACGTATTGGTCTTCTGGGTGAACGCACTCCACGCATCGGTCAGGGCAAACAGGATGGCGAGGCCGATCGCGATGGACAGCAATACGAAAATGCCGGCTCGAACGTTGTTTCGCCTGCGATCTCTGGACGTGGTCATTGCTCGACTCCGGGAGGACGAACAGGTCGTACCAACGGACGCAGAGTGTATCCGTTCGGGCAGACCGCGGGGCGATCACGCATTCCGTGTCGGCTCAATCGAGCGTCCTTCGCCAAAGGAAGTCGGCTGCTCACCGAGCAGATCCTCGGCGTAGTTCGTCTTGGCCTTGCGATGCGTGATCGGGCCAACCGGATCGCCTCTCAGGAACTGGCGGATGAGCTGGCCGTCCTCATCCATCTGTTTGACGGCCTCACCTTCGGTGTCGCGCATCGCTTCGAAGTTCGCACGGGTATCGACCAACATCATGCGGCCCTTGTCGAGCATCGCCATCCGATCGGCAATGGCAAAGGCCGAATCCATCTCGTGTGTCACCACGACGCTGGTCACACCGAGTTCACGTGACAGCTTGATGATCAGCTCATCGATCTGCGCACTGGTGACGGGATCGAGCCCTGCCGATGGTTCATCGTAGAACAACAACTTGGGGTCCAGTGACAGCGCACGCGCCAGACCGGCGCGCTTCTTCATGCCGCCGGAGATCTGCGCGGGATACTTGTCAGCGTGTTCGCGCAGCCCGACCAGTTCGAGCTTGATCTTCACCTGAATGTCGATGATCGCCTGATCGAGCCTGCTGTGTTCCTGCAGCGGCAGCGCGACGTTCTCAGCAATCGTCATCGATTGAAAGAGCGCGCCAGACTGAAACAGAATGCCGAAGCGCTTGCGCACATCATTCATGTCTGCTTCATCAAGGTTGCAGACGTTCTGTCCGAACAGATGCACCGAACCGGATGTCGGTTGAATCGACCCGACCATCGTGCGCAACATCGTGGATTTACCTGACCCGGAACCGCCCAT
>JBCCFX010000161.1:0-9264 GCA_039029515.1 Planctomycetota bacterium | reverse complement strand
GTCAACGACACACGCGAGTTCGTGTGTTCCTCGTTCATAGAACTGAGGAAAGTACCGGGATTGGAATCCTACAACGGGTACACCAAGTGATTCGAGCGCTTCAAGTGTTGCAGGAATGTCGAGCAGTGACTTTGCGCCCGCGCACACGATGCACATGTCGCTTGTTCTTCCGATCGCTCTCAAGTCTGCCGAAATGTCCGGCAGGTGGGTCCAATTTCGATGTACACCGCCAATACCACCGGTGGCAAACGTTCTTATGTTGCCGTATTCGGTGAGAAAGCTTGCTTCGAGTGTGGCGGCAACAGTCGTGCCTGCAGTCATACCTTGCGCACTAGCGCTCGCCAGATTTGAGAGAGAAACTTTCCCTGCGGCTGGGTCAGTCGCGAGTCGTTCCAGCTGTTCGGATGTGACACCGACGTGTAGTGTGCCGTCGATCATCGCAATTGTTGCCGGAATCGCACTGTGTGATCGAACGGTCTGTTCTGCGCACCGTGCAAGTTCCAAATTGACTGCTTGGGAGTCATCCCAGTCAGACCAGCCAAGTTCAGCGGTCAGTTCATGTGGTTCTTTAGGGAGCCCGGCCGTAATCACGGCGGATTCGAGCGCCACGACCGGTTTGCCGTCTCGAAGCGCGGCTTCGACCTCTGGATGCTCATGGACCAACTGTGCCACGTTTCATCGACCTCGGCGAGTTCGCACGCGGCCCTGCATGCGCTTGCCTGGCGCGGACTTCGGAACAAGCCCGCCGGGAAACTTCGAGGCGTCGGCGGCATCCGTCTTCGTGGGCGGTTCGATCGTGGTTCGGTTGCCGGCAGCGCGCTGGACAGCCTGACGTTCGGCGGCGAGTTCCTTGGCGGCACGAATGTCATCGGGCACCGGGCCAGGCTCGAACCCTTCCATCTCCTCGCGAGGAATCTCCACGTTGGTGAAGACTTCAATCGCGGTCAGCAGTGCGCCCTGCTCCGGCGTGACGAATGACCATGCGATGCCGTTGCGTCCCGCGCGCGCCGTACGACCGATGCGATGGACGTAGATTTCCGGGTCTTCCGGCAGGTCGTAGTTGATGACGTGGGTGATGTCATCGACATCGAGGCCGCGGGCCGCAAGATCTGATGCGACAAGCACGCTCAACTCGCCATCGCGCAACTTATCCATGACCTGGTTGCGCTTGCGCTGATACATATCGCCATGGATCGCGTGCGCTTCGATCTTTTTTCGATTCAGGTACTCGGTCAGTCCATCCACAGTCTGCTTCGTCCGGCAGAAGATCAGCGTCAACGCGGGATCTTCGTTGCGAAGCAGATACGTCAGCAAACGACGCTTATCCCAACGCTCCACGAAGAAGTGTCGCTGCGAGACTTGTGAAACAGTAAGGCTGCTCGCCTTGGATACATTGACCTCGGCCGGGTCAGTCATGTACTTCTTGGCGAGCCGCTCGATCTCCGGTGAGATCGTTGCCGACACGAAGATCGTCTGGTGTTCGCCACGAATGCCGCCGAGGATGCGCCGAATGTCATCGCGGAAACCGATGTCCAGCATGCGGTCGACTTCGTCGAGGACAGCAACCTGAATGTTGTCGTAGGTGAGCATGCCTCGGCCATGCATGTCCATCACGCGGCCGGGTGTGCCGACAATGACGTGGGCACCCTTCTTGAGTCGTTCCGCCTGGATCGTGATCCGCTGGCCGCCGTAGATCGCGACGACCTTCAGGCCGGTGTGCTTGGCGAGATCATGGATCTCCCGGCGGACCTGAATTGCGAGCTCACGGGTCGGGACGAGGATCAGCGCTGCACTGTGCGTGTTGCCGTCGAGACGATGCAGCAGCGGGAGGGCGAAGGCGGCGGTCTTGCCGCTGCCGGTTCGGGATTGCCCGAGCACATCCCGACCCTCGATACCGATGGGGATCAGTTCCGCCTGGACCTTGGTCGGGTGTTCAAACCCCTGATCGGCGATCCCTTGCAGTACGGGTTCGCGGAGTCCAAGGTCCTTGAACGTCGTATTGAGATCAAAGACATCTGCTTGTTTCATCAGTGGGGCATTCTCGTGCTGACGGGGACACAGTCCGGCCCGCAGGCCTTCCGGGATGTCCTGTGTACTTCGTCAGGACGGCAATAGGTCATGGTACGATCGGGTCGCGGTCGATAGCAACTGTAGCGGCTGTTTCAGCCATGGATGATGTGCATGGATGACACCTCTGTCGTCGAGATCGACCTCTCGGCAATCGATCACAATATGGGCGTGCTTCGGCAGTTGGTCGGACCGTCGACCGGCATCTGCCCCGTGCTGAAATCGAACGCGTACGGCCTTGGTGCCGCGCGGATCGCCCGTCGGGTGACGATGGACGGTTCGAGCATGATCGCCGTCTATTCACCCCATGAGGCCAATGAACTGATCGCCGCGGGCATCTCCGGGACCTTCCTGATCCTGATGCCGGTCCAGTCGGTTGGGCGGACCGATCCGCTGTATCGGGCACTCATCACGGGCCGCGTCCACCTGTCGGTTCAGGACGCCGCCCATGTTGAGGCCCTCGCGACGCTCGCTGACCACCACGCGGTTGCGATCGATCTTCATCTCGAAATCGATACCGGAATCTCGCGCTGCGGCTGTCCCGAGCCGGATGCGCCTGCGGTCCTGCAGAGAATCGACCAGCACCCTCGACTTCGACTCGCAGGCATCTACACGCACTTCAGCTGCGCCACTGGCAATCCGGAACGCACGCACGCGCAAATGTCACGATTCGAGTCCATTCTCGATGAATGCGATGCATGGATTCCCGACAACTGCCTCATCCATACGGCAAACACCGCGGCGACGCTGCGCGATCGACGTTTCCATCGAAGCATGATCCGCGTCGGTGCCGCGTGGGCCGGTTACGGCAGCGACGGTCTGATCGACCGCGATGGTCAGCGCCTCGTCGACTTGCGGCCGTGCGTGACGTGGAGCAGTTCGCTCGTGCAGGTGAAATCGATCCCTGCCGGCGCGGGTGTTGGCTACGGGCAGACGTGGACCGCGCCGCAGTCGACTGTCCTCGGCGTGATTCCTGTCGGGTACGCCGATGGGTATCCAACTGCCGTGGCGCGCCGTGACGATCAGCCTGACCGACCGGCGTGCGTCGGCGTGCAGCTCTCGAATACGCGAATCGAGTACGCACCAGTGATCGGCGCGGTCAGCATGGACATGATGACCATTGATCTCACAGGCATCGTCGCGAGGCATGGATCCTCAGCGGTTCGGACCGGCACGACCGTCCGTCTGATTGAACCCGACGTGACGGCGCCGAGCCATCTGCCGACGTTGGCATCATCGGCGGGACTGTTGCCGTATCAGCTGCTCTGCGGACTGGATGCCAATCTGAAGCGCATCTATCGCGAGTCAGCATCGACGCCGGTGATCGAGATCATGCCGCGATCGCTGATTGCATCGTGATTGGGCTGTGGGCAATGGGCTATGGGCCAAATGGTGATGTCACCATGCGGTTGCATTCAGCGTATAGGCCGGCACGCATCACGATTGATGCTCGAATCGTCTTCGTAAGGCGGGCGTTCAGCCCGCCGAGGCATCCTCTGCCCATCATTGCCTGTATCGGCGATGCCGGCCTACGAAGAGCCGAGTCCTTGGCTTACTTGATTTCAACCCAGCCCGAAGTTGATGAACGTTCGAATTCAACGCCATTGACCTCAATGCGGTCGGTTGACAACCATGTTCCGCGCGTCCATACGCCATCACGAAATACATAGCAATCGTATCGACCAGTTTCCGGTGATGGTCCCGGTGATGTGAGGAAATCGATCTTCGCATCGCCGTCCATGTCACGCAGATACCAACCGCCATCGGGTGCCTCAAAGCTCACTGACAGATCATTCCACTCCGAACCTACTGATCCGTGGAAGCTGCCGCCATGACTTGGTGAGCCAGCAAACAGAGACACGCCCCACAAGTATGAACCGCCATACGAGGCACTGACGTGGGCACGGACCTCCGACTCTTCATCGCCGAACCGCAACTCATACTCTCGAACGTACGGCGCTGGAAGCACTGAGTCCGGTGCGGGCGAGACGGTTACAAGGCCGGCATGCCGCATCGAGAGCCATCCATCGTCATACGGGGCATCTCGAAACATGACCGGCCATGCACACCCAATCACATACCCAAGGACCAGCGTCAGAAAGAGCACGCCTACGACGATGAACTTCTTCTTCACAGACCTGGTCCTCCACGTCGGCCAACGTATGCAGAGCTGACGATCAGTTCGTCACGTTCTTAGACTGAATCCCGAGGCCGAGTCGACTCGCTACGGTCCGCGGCCCAGTGCGCACAGCCAAGAGCCAAGAACCAAAAGCCATCAGCCAACCGCCTTCCTACAATCTGGCATGCCTACTCCGACTGCCACTGCTACGCATCGCCTCGGTGTCGTCAGCTTCGTCAACACACTGCCGCTCATCGACGGCCTTGGCGTGTGGGATGACTTCGACCTGCAATTCACCGTACCGAGCCTCCTGATTGATCAATTGCTCGCACGCGATGTCGATGCCGCGCTCGTGTCGTCCATCGACTATCAGATGTCCGATGAACCGCTCATCGTGCTTCCCGTCGGCCTGTTGGGGTGCGATGGGCCCACGCTGACCGTCAGGCTGTACTCCAGCATCCCGATCGAGAACATCACGCGCGTGTATTGCGACACCGACAGTCACACATCCGTGGTGCTGCTGCAGATTCTTCTTCGCGAACAATACGGTCTGAAGCCGGAAATCGTGCCGTACCACGCGCGCGAACATGTCGCGGAGCACCGACCACTCGATTGGCCGGAATCGATGCTGCTCATCGGTGACAAGGTCGTCACGGATTCGCCACCAGCGGTTCGGTATCCGCATCAACTGGATCTCGGTGAAGCCTGGAAGCGACTCACCGGCATGCCGTTCGTCTTCGCTACGTGGATGGCGCGAGCCGACGCGGATGACACCGTGCTGCGCACGATGGCGCGCGTGCTGGATCATCAGCGACGACATAACGTCACCCGGCTGGACCGCATCATCCATGAACACGCGGTGCCGCGACAGTGGCCTCGCGATCTCGCGGCGCGGTATCTCAAGGACTATCTGGTCTTCGACTGGACCGATGAACGCGAACATGCCATGACCGAGTTCTATCGTCGCGCGGCATCGCATGGGTTCATTCCCGAAGCTCGCCCGGTGCGTCGACTGGACATTGACTGACCTCGCGATCACCATGCTCACCCATGGCTCGACCTCGCCAGTTCCGGCTTGCGACGTTTGACGATCTGTATCGTCAACTTCGCTATGCGCCGGCGGAGACGCGACGCCGGCAGATGGACGCGGCGGAGGAACTAACCGCGGAGATCGATCCCGATCAGGCGTATCCACGCGACTACGTTGTCTATCGCATCACGAGCTTCAGGCCCGACACTTCAGCGACTTCAACGGTGGATGAAGGCCGCGCTGTCCTTGCGGACCTCGTCAACTTCGTCCAGCGGATCTCAAGCGACCTTGAACTCCGCGCTGACGATGTGCAGCGCGTGGCGATCGCGGTATCGGAATTACCTCAGCAACTGGGTGTGTCGACGAAAACGATCCAACGGTATCGCGATGTCGGACTCGTCTGTCACTACATCACGGCTGCGAACGGCAAGCGACAGCTCGTCTGTTTCGCCGATGCACTGGCGGCGTTTCAACGTGATCACGGTGAGCGTGTGGCTCGCGGCGCGCGGTTCACGCGTATGGATCACGATGCAACGGATTCCATCGTTGACGAAGCGCGCGAGCTTCGTACGACATCGCATTGTTCGCTCAACGAAGCGGCGAAAATCCTCGCAGAACGACACGGCCGCGCGCATGAAACGATTCGTGGCCTGTTGCGCCGACATGATCGCGATGCCGAGGAACCGATCTTCGTGGAAGCTGGGCCGTTGACCGCGCGGGATGTCCGGCTGATCGGCCGGGCGGTGCGGTGGGGCGTTGAGCCGGCACGTTTGTCGCGTCGCTTCAGCAAGTCGACGTCGACCGTACATCGTGCGATCGTGCGCGCTCAGCGGGATGAAGCGAGAGCGTGGGACGTGCACTGGATTGCATTGCCGACGTTTGAACTGCCGGACGCTGAAGCGGTGATCCTCGGCGCGCCAATGGTGACGACTCATCTCAATGACGTCGTTGATGCATCACATGCGATCGCATTGATCGAAGGCATTCGCGCCGTCGACGTGCCGGCGGAATCGCAGATGGAATCGGTCATCGCGGCGTACAACCTGTTGAAGTCGCGTGCGGCGACAGTGCAGGCCATGCCGGCATCCTCGATCAATATGACGCGGCTTGACGCGATGCAGACCGATCTCCGCTGGGCGACCTGGCTCAAGTGGCGGCTTGTGTCCTGGGCATTGCCGGCAGCGCTGACGGCGATTGAGCAGGCGCGACATCAGACGCTCGAATCGTTGCCGGGTGATGAGATCGTCAGCTTGCTTGCACTCGCGGTGGTCACGATGTCCGGCGATGTCGAGACAGTGGATCCCAGTCACGGTCACCATCTTGCGCCGCGCGCTGCGCTGGCGATGGCGCGAGCGATGGCTGCCGACACGATGCCCGCGCAATCGTCAAAGGCATCGGCACGTCATGTGCCCGGCACGGTGCCGTTGCCACCGTTGTTCCGTCAGCTTACGCCGTGGCAGGACGCGCTGATGCCGTCGCCAGCGCGCGTGGTCGCAGTCGAAGCGCTGGACGACGATGCGCGCGATCTGGTGTCGCAGCGTTATGGACTCGACGGTACGGCGCCAATGACGATCGATGCGCTGGCATCGCAGCGCAAGCAGACGGCCGCGCATGTCCGGCGTTCACTTCGCGAGCATGAGCGAACGTTGCGTCAACATGTGCGCGACGCTACGAACACGGGCCGAAAGAATTGATTACGGCAATGAGGTCATCGATGTCGATGGTGCCGTTTCCAAACGTGCCGTTCTGATTCGCCGGGGCGACATCACACGGTCCTGGTTGCCCGAACGTGTTGATGACCGCCAGGACATCATCAATGTTCACAACGCCATTGCCGCCGGTGGGAGCGCAGTCGGCGGGAAAGACGATGTCTGATGCGGGCGGGCATCCGTTGCGCAGGATCGACACGAAGTCGTCTGATACACGCGCGAGGGCAAGGTCCATCACGCCATCGTTTTCGAGATCAATGCGTGCGAGCGCGCCGCGGAAGAATCCCGGCGGGCTCGTTATGGTCAGGTCAAGTGAAAAACCTGCCGATCCATCGTTCACGTAGAAGAGAAAATCGTTGTCCTGCCTGTTGACGATGAGAAGATCAAAATCCCCATCGTTGTCGATATCGAGCGCCTCGATGGCACTTGGTGTATCGCCGGCGGGAAGTGGCGGCATGGCGAGGAACGCGCCTGATCCGTCGTTGATGTACACCGATATGGTGTCGCCGAAGACATTCGCAGCAGCAAGATCGATGTCATCATCGCCGTCAAAGTCCTCGGCAACGAGGCGTTCCGGATTCTCGTCGGATGGCAAGTCGAGTGCAATGTTGATGCCATCGACGCCGTCATTCCGGAGGATCATCACGGTGTCGCTGCCGGCATTGCCGACGGCGAGGTCGGCATCGCCATCACCATCAAAATCGCGGGCGACAATGTCGTTGGGTGCATCGCCGACGGGAATGTTCTCATTCAGGACAAGCACGCCGCGACCATCGTTCAGTAGGACTGAGACGCTGTCTTCGAGAAAGTTTGTCGTGAAGACATCCTGGTCACCATCGCCGTCGATGTCCGCTGCCGTGATCGAACTCGGAAAGTGTCCGACGAGAACTGGCGGCCCTGCGATGAATGCGCCAAGGCCGTCATTGAACAGAACCACGACGTCACTGGAGTCGGGCAATCCGGCGCTTGACACCGCGAAATCTATGTTGCCATCGTTATTGAAGTCCGCCGCGACAATGTCGTTTGATAACGTGCCAACGTTGACATCTTCGGCCGGCGAGAACTCGCCGGTGCCGTCGTTCAGCATGATGATGATCTTGTCGTCCGTGGATGCAACGACGGCGATGTCCGCGTCGCCGTCGTTCTCGACATCCGCCACGGCAATGGATGCTGGCGCGTCGATCGCGAGTATGGCCTCAAAGGATGAGAACTGCCCGCGTTCACTGTTCAGAAGGACGGCCGCGAACTCCGTATCAAAACGAACCGCAAAGATGTCGTCTCGACCGTCTGCGTTTGCATCGGCCAGCGCGATCTCCAACACTGAATCCACGAATAGCGTTTCGCGTTCGGCGAATCCACCCACGCCATCGTTATAAAGCACTTCAACGCAATCAGCGCCAAACAGAACCGCAGCGAGATCTGCGTCTCCATCATCATCGACGTCGTCTGTCGCAAGATCGGTCAATGAACCAGAAGAAGATGCAAGGCTGAGCGACGCCGCAGTGGTGAAGTCCCCGTTGCTGTCATTGGCGAGAAGTACGATGGACTTGTCAGTCGAATCTGCGGTCGCGAGATCAAGGTCGCCATCGTCATCAAAATCGAGGCTGACGATATCCCTCGGCGAGTTGCCGGCAGGTGTGCGATCACCGACGGTGAACGTCCCATCGCCGTTGTTGAAGATCACGCCGACTTCGGCCGCGAAGACGTAGGTGACGGCGATATCGATATCGCCGTCCGCATCGAAATCTCCTGCGGTCGCTCCGGATGGACGGACCGGCGTATCAATGTGCAATGGCTCTGAGAACGTGCCTTTGCCGACGTTGGTCAGGATGCTGACGCGGGTGAAATTCTCTGACGGAAAAACCAGATCGAGATCGCGGTCGTCATCGAGATCGACCGCGAGTATGGCTCGGATACGTGTGCCGATGAAGATGGACTGATCGAGCGTCAACTGTCCCGTTCCATCGTTCAGCCACAGGGCGACATCGCCTGTGGCGTCGCTCGCGGACACGACATCGATATCGCCGTCGTCATCAAGATCGGCAGTACCGACGACATCAGGTTCCTGCACCAATCCGTCGTACGTGACAGATGGACCGGCATTCCCGTCGCCGCCATTGAGCGTGACGGTCAAGGTGTCGTTCTGCTTGCTCACGGTAATGACGTCGGCAAGGCCATCGCCATTGAGATCAGCCGCTGCAATCTCGGTCGGCTCAGTGTCGACCGGAAGGCTGATCGGAGGGATAAAGACTTCATCAAGTGGACAGTCGCTCGGATACACCGTCTGCGTGACGATCATGCACCCCGCGACCGCAACAACCAGTTTGGATGTCCGCATC
>JBCCFX010000160.1:0-9299 GCA_039029515.1 Planctomycetota bacterium | reverse complement strand
TTTGAACCCAAGTGCTTCTGTAATACCTTCATCTGTTGTTTGGGACTGGGGAGACGGAACAACATCATACACTAACACACACACTTATAGTACAGGCGGAATTTATACGGTAAAAGCAATTATGCAATCGTCAGGTTCGTGCGATTCGTGCCATCGGCGTTCACGATCCAGACATCACTCTGGTTGGGATGTCCGCCTGGCTGCGTTTCCGGTTCGACCACCGTGACGAACGCAATGCGTCGGCCGTCCGGCGACCACGTCGGGTTGATCGCCGCCGCGTTTGCTGCCGACACGATTTCCGTCGGGCGCACGGCTTCGTTGTTCACGTAGTCCACGGTCCACACACTGTGGTAGCGACTGCCGCGCTGGCGTGCGCGTTGGAACAGGATCTTGCTCTGCGCGAGGTCCGGGTTCCACTGTGGGAACATGCCGTACTCGAGAAACTGCTTCTTGCCCGGGTTGTCGAGATCAACCACCCAGATTTCCCACACGCCGGACATCGAGCCGTAGCGACAGAACGCGATCTTGCGGCCGTCGGGTGACCAGGTCGGATGCAGTTCGTGGTCCGCATTGCTGGTGACCTGCACCGGGGCACCGCGATCCACATTCATGACAAAGATGTCCCACGAACCCTGACGGTTCGAGGCGAAGGCGATGCGCGAGCCATCCGGACTAAACGACGGCATGACATCGTCAGACGGATCGGTCGTCAACTGCGTATGAGTGCGACCGTCGCGAGACTTCATATAGATGTCTGACGTCGACTGGTGCATCGTCGAGGCGAACGCCACGCGTCGACCGGTCGAGTCAATGGTCGGATCAAAGCACGCGCCTTCGGTGGCAAAGCTCACCTGGGCGAGGTTGCTGCTGCCGTCCGCCGGCGCGTCGGCTGTGCGCGAGCCGCTCACCATTTCGCCGTAGAGCCCGACAACGGCAGCGCGGCTGTCATGCGTCGGATTCGAACGGATGCCGATGCTCGCCAGATCCGAGTTGGACGCGGAGAACTGTGGGTTGGCGTTCAGTGGCACGGAATTGCGCACATACTGCGCGTCTCGCGTATCGCGCAGATACTGCGCGTCGAAGTTGAAGTCGTTGGGGTTGACGCCGGCAATGACCGGCGCGGGGCGCGTGACGCCCATGGTGTTCGCATACACGGATTCGGTCAGACCTGGCTGCGGTGTGCTGGCATCGACGACGCCAACCGTCCGGCTGGATGATGCGGCCGGCTGGATGGACATAAAGGAAGGCGGCGTACTGCAGCCGGCAACCAATGCACAGAGGCCGAGTGTCGCGGCGCCACGGAAAGTTGCAGGCGTTCGGTTCACGGACAGGCTCCTGAGGTCGAGACCACGGCGAATCGTGGACGCAGAGGGCGGCATTCCCGCATCAGGCCCGATCCTCGTCGTGTCGACCTGCCTCGTGACAGGCTCTTATCGGACGATTTTCGGACCCGCCTTGAGTGCGTCGGCGAACCGGATCAAGCGTCCGGCACTCGGTTATCGGCAGGCTGTGCACGTCGCGTGAGTGACACTTGGAGGGATTGACACACTTCTTTCCATTGTTGCGGCTCGTCCACAAAGCTCTCAGAAAGAGTTCTCGGACGTGAGGCCACCTCGCCGCAGGCGCGGTAAACTGGTTGATTCGCGACCGCGTAGCTCAGTTGGCAGAGCAACCGCCTTTTAAGCGGTAGGTCCTGGGTTCGAGTCCCAGCGCGGTCATTGGGGTGGATCCGGGACGGTCCATCGCCCTTGTTTCAGGGCGAGACCGTCCGTGAGTCGGGAGAAACGATTTCGCATGCTCGTGCTCCACGCGAACTGGACTGAAGGTGGTCTGCATCTCTGGGCGGAAGCCCTCGACGCCTATCAGAATCATCATCGGGCTTTCGGCCATGCCGACGAAGACGGATCGGATGTGGCCACGCTGCCACTGACCCGAACCGCGACCAACCTCCGGCCGCATCCGTTCACCGTCGGCGCCATCGAACTTCGTATGGCGCTCGCCAACTGTCCGTGGCATAGCGAACACGATCTCGCCGACTCCTTATCACTCTCGCTTCGACTTCCCGCAGTCCCTGAAGGACCGCGTCCGAGCGATCGCTTGCGCAGCGCCGCGGGCATGCTCGATGACGTCGTCGAGGATCCATGGATCGCTGGATTCGACATCGAAGCGGTCACCATCGATCCATCACGCATGCTGCCGGTGCTACTGGCGCTGCGCGATCGCGGACCGGGCACCGGCGTCGAACTTGGTCACGCGATGCGGTATTGGATCTCGGTCGGCACCGTCGTGACGCAGTTGCTGTCAGCGCAGCGCTTCATCCCGACGCTCGTGCAGCCGCGCGATGAAGGACTGCGCGCTGCGTGGTTGCCGTGGCTCCATGATGACGATGCTGCAGCGCGAATCGGTCACCTTGTCGCCGGCATGCCGCCCGTCGTTCGCGCTGTGCTCGACCGACACGAAGGACATCCGTGGTCGATCCTCGAAGAAGCGTTGTCGGGGATGACGGATGCGACCGTGCGCTCCGTGTTGATCAGCGATGATTATGCCGATGCGCTCGACGGTCGCGATCCTGCCGCCGACCCGCACGTCGCGTGGCTCAGCGGTTTGCTCGCTCGAACCGATCGCGTTGTACCGCCGCCGTCCGTGGCAGTCGATCTGCTTCGCGATACCTCGCAGTGGGTGCGTCGACTGGACGACACCGGTCGCGATCAGCCATTGCGTCTATGTCTGCGCCTGAACGCACCGCTCGATGCGGAGCTTGGCGCGGATGAACCGGATGAAGTCATCACGCAGGCCGAATGGTATCTGTCGTTCCATCTCGTGAGCGCTGACGATCCTTCGGTGATTTACGATGCGGAACAACTCTGGGATACCGGCAGCGCAAGCAGCAGCATCGGCGGTCAACGCATTGACGATGCACAGGAGCTTCTGCTCACCACGCTCGCGAAGGCCAGCGCGGTGTATCCCAAGCTTGAAGAAGCGTTGCACAGCGAAACGCCGGTCGGCATCGATCTAGATACGACTGAAACCTACGAGTTCCTGCGCGACATTCGCCCGGTGCTCGAAGAATCCGGCATTGACGTTCGCGCACCTTCATGGTGGGACGATCCTGCGAGCCGTCTTGGCGTGCGCCTGCAGCTCTCGCCCCTCGCCAACGCCGGCGCTGAGAACGAAGGCGGCAGCGGTCCGACCGGAACGAGCATGCTCGGTCTGCAATCGCTCGTCCGTTACGACTGGCAGGTGGCGATCGGTGATCAGCGTCTGACGCTCGACGAGTTCCAGCGTCTTGCCGCGGCGAAGTCGCCGCTGGTGCGCGTGCACGGCAAGTGGGTTGAGCTGCGCACCGATGACCTGTCGCGCGCGGTCGAAGTCCTCAACGACAAGCCGAGCGGTGAGATGCCGCTGCTCGAAGCGATTCATATGACCTACGGCGCGGTTGGCGAAGAGATCGGCCTGCCGGTCTTTGGCCTCGACGCCGATGGCTGGATCGCGAACCTGCTTGGCGCTTCGAACGATAAGCAGAAGCTGGACATCGTTGAGCAGCCGCCAGAATTCCTCGGCACGCTGCGACCGTATCAGCGCATTGGTGTGAGCTGGCTTGCATTCCTCGATCGCTTCGGCATGGGCGCATGCCTGGCCGATGACATGGGGCTCGGCAAGACGATTCAGCTTATCGCGCTCTTGCTGCACGAACGACGACACGATGCCAACGTCGGACCGACGCTGCTTGTCGTACCGACGTCCGTCATGTCCAACTGGGAGCGCGAACTGAATCGGTTCGCGCCCAACCTGACCGCACATCTGCATCACGGACCAGATCGTCCGGACGGCAATGGTCTCGCAGCGATTGCGGCAGAGACCGATGTCATCATCACGACCTACGCGTTGGTGACACGCGACTCGGAAGCGCTGCAGAAGATTCAATGGCATCGTGTGGTTCTGGACGAAGCGCAATACATCAAGAACCCGCCGACCAAGCAGACGCAGGCGATTCGTGGTTTGTCGTCGCCTCGACGACTGGCATTGACCGGTACGCCGGTGGAAAACCGTTTGACCGAACTGTGGTCGATCATGGAATTCTGCAATCCCGGCTACCTCGGTCCCGCGGGTACATTCCGTCGACGGTTTGCGATCCCCATCGAGCGTCACCACGACACGAAACGCGCAGAACAGCTTCGCGCGTTCGTGCGGCCGCTCATTCTCCGCCGACTCAAGACGGATCCGAACGTCATCACCGATCTGCCGGCATGCGTGGAGACAAAGGAGTACGCGCCGCTCACCACCGAGCAGGCCGCACTCTACGAACGCACCGTCAGTGACATGATGGGTGCGGTCGATCGCGCGGAAGGCATTCAGCGCCGCGGTCTCGTGCTCGCCACGCTCGTCAAGCTCAAGCAGATCTGCAATCACCCGGCACAAGCACTACGTGAGGATGCCACGGAAGCCGCCAGCGCGAAGACCGCAGAGATGCGACTCTCGCAGCGATCCGGCAAGTGTCGCCGGATGATGTCCATGCTCGAAGAAGTCCTCGCGGTCGGCGAGAAGGCACTGATCTTCACGCAGTTCCGCCAGATGGGTCATCTGCTGTCTGCGATGATCGAGCACGATCTTGATGTCGAACCCATGTTCCTGCACGGCGGCACGCCACAGCAGAAGCGTCAGTTGATGGTCGATCGCTTCCAGGATCCGAACGGCGGTGTGCCGGTGTTCCTGTTGTCGCTCAAGGCGGGCGGTCTCGGTCTGAACCTGACCGCGGCGAACCATGTGTTCCACTTCGACCGTTGGTGGAACCCTGCGGTGGAGAATCAGGCGACCGACCGCGCGTTCCGCATCGGTCAGACGCGAACCGTGCACGTGCACAAGTTCGTCTGCGTCGGCACGCTTGAGGAGCGCATCGATTCCATGATCGAGCAGAAGACGGAACTCGCGCAGAACATCATCGGGGCCGGCGAGCAATGGCTCGCTGAACTCACCACGCGCCAGTTACAGGACCTGCTCACGCTGCGAGCCACCGCGATGGAGAATGAAGAGTGACCACTCGTCCGAGCGATCCTGCTGCTCCGCCGGCGGCGTCGAAGCCCGCACCCACGCCGACCACGACACCGGCGGCCGCATCGGCACCCACGCCGGCCTCGAAGTCTGCGCCAGCGCGAAACGTGCCGCAGCGCCCCGAAGGTCCGCGTAAGGTGCGTCATGGCATTCGCGTGCGCTCCCGTGAAGAAGTTCCCGCGAAGAACTGGATCGTCGAAGAGTGGCTCGCCCGGGTCAACCGCACATGGGACGCGGCGACGCGCGTTGAAGCCTTTGAATATGGTCGCCTCGGACAGACGCGCAGTCTCGACATTCAGGCTGGTTACGTCACGGCGCAGGTGCAGGGTCGCAAAGCCACGCCGTACGACGTGCATCTCGATTTCGAACCGCTGAACGCCACCCAGTGGGAAGAGTTCATCGCGACCATGGCCGCCAACGGCATGGTCTCCGCGCAGCTCTTCTCAGAGGAACTCCCGGCGGCGGAGATCCTGACGTCGATCGCCGCGGAAGCGAACGTCCGTCTGCTGCCGCATGAGACGATTCAGGTCACGTGCACATGCGCGGTGGGGCAGACCGGCGCACCATGTAAGCATGGCGCGACGATCGCCCTGTTGATGGCCGAGCGCCTGAATGCCGATCCGTTGCTGCTCTTCACGATGCGTGGCCTGGCGGCATCGGTGCTGATCGATCGCATTCGACGTGCACGTACGATTCGCACGCACGGCGTGGCGTCCGCGCACGCCGAGCCATTCATTCCCGAAACGCAGGACACGCCGACACCGTTGGAGTTGTGCATCGACGAGTTCTGGCGTCCCGGCCCGCGTGTGCAGCAGGTGGATAAGACCGAGCCGGTGACGTATGCGGACCATGCGCTGCTGCGTCGTCTTGGTCCATCGCCCATGAAAGGGCGGTTCCCGCTGGTCGGATTGCTCGCGAGCATCTATGACGCGGTCGCGGAACAGGCTGCCCAGATGCAGGACCGTGTGTCTGACGGCAACGGGAACGGCAACGGAACGACCGAATAACCGCGCGATGACGCCCGAACGCAACACGACCGTGTGGTGTCAGCACCACATGTCGGCGGCCTGGTGCGCGCGTTCCGGTTATGCCGGCACGTCCTGTCACGGAAACGACCTATGGGCCATGCCTGAACGAACTGGCGGCTTTGCGCAGCCGATACAGGACGTCGTGAAGGAGTGCGTTCCATGGAAACCAACGACCACACTGTCAAACGAGTCCGGCCGATCCTCGAAGCGATGGAGCGATCGATCGACTCTGCGCGACGTGAACGTTTGAACGACACAGACATGCCTGTGACGCCTGAGGCGTCGACCCCCGCGCCCACGCCAGCCACGACGCCGGTGTCTGCGGATGAACCGTTGATCGGAGCATCATCTCCATCGCCGCGAGCGGACGATGAGTTGATTCACCCGGCACAGCGGATGAAGGCACGTCCGAAGCGTCCCAGCGCGTTCACAAACAACGTCAACCCGATGGACGACCAGTCTTATCGGTCGCGCGCAAGCTGATACGGCCATGTCGGGGGAATACCCCGGACGGCGCAGTTCCACCCGAATTTCGCTGTCTTCCCTATCTGCCCTTGCTGTACCCCGCCACGGATGCGATGAGTGAAGTGGTGTGACTGGAGAGTGAGCGGATGCGGAACTTCATGCGACAATTCTTTGGCGGCGATCCTGTACCACAGGATCAGCCACAGTCCGAGAACGACGATGCTCTCGCGTTCCGTGACTGGAGTAATCCGATTGCCGACCTCGAGATGGTCGGCGCTGTCGCCGTCGCGACGATGACCATCACCGAACTCACGCTGGACGATGGCGCGGATTCGCTGGCATCACTGCTGGATGATCTCATTCAGTCCGGTGCTTCGCACTTCGTGCTCGACATCCAGAACGTCCAGTACATGGACACGACATGCCTGGGTTGCCTCGTCGAGGCGCTCAACCGCATGTCCGCGACGGGCGGCAAGATCGCGCTCGCCAACCCGCACAATGCAGTGCAGTACGTCTTCCGCCTGACGCGTCTTGATCGTGTGTTCCCGATCTGTCGGGATGTCACGACGGCGATCGACGCGGTGGAAGGCAAGAGCCAGCGCGAGGCAGGATAAGAGCGTCGTCCGTTGTCCGTTTACAGTTATCCGAAGTAGGGCGGGCGTTCAGCCCGCCTTTTCTGTGCGCGCTGGCGCTCCAGTTCGCAATGCGTTTGTGTAGGGCGGCTTTACAAAGCCGCCATCGGACATTGATCAAGCGTCACGGCGGGCTGAAAGCCCGCCGTGCGATTTCGCACAGCCCACAGCCCAACAAAAAACGAGCCGCCGAAGCGACTCGTCTCATGGGTTCTTCTTGCCAAAAGCCAAAAGCCAACAGCCAAGAGCCAACAACTCTTACTTCGCGTGCTTCAGGCCGCGACGCTGATCGCGCAGACGACGTGCCTTACCGACGCGGTCGCGCAGGTAGTACAGCTTCGCACGACGAGCATCGCCGCGACGCACGACTTCGATGCCGGCGATACGTGGCGAGTGCATCGGGAACACGCGCTCCACGCCTTCGTTCGCCACGATGCGGCGCACGGTGATCATCTTGTTGATGCCGCGACCCTTCTCGGCGATCAGCACACCCTGGAAGACCTGGATGCGTTCCTTGTCGCCTTCGATGATGCGGACGCTCACATTCAGCGTGTCACCAACTGAGAAGTACGGGTATTCGCCTTCCGGCTTCAGTTGCTCGGCGACAACGCCTTCGAGCGTATCAGTCATGTTCAGACCCATCGGTCATCTCCTTCGCGGGATACAGCATCCCGATTTGGCTCGCGTTGTCCGCATCGGCGGACGCAACGGCACGTGCGACTTGAGGGGGAGCAATGCCTCAGGGGTCGCGGTTGTCGAGCAGGTCCGGGCGACGCGCTGTCGTCCGAGCCAGCATCTGCTCCATGCGCCACGCATCGACGGCCCCATGGTCGCCGCTGAGCAGCACGTCGGGCACGGGTCGGTCCTTCCAGACCCGCGGCCGGGTGTAGTGCGGACAGTCAAGCAGCGGTTCGCCTGAAGGTCCGCGAGGGGCGAAGGAATCCTCCGCCGCCGAATCCTCGTGCCCGAGTGCACCGGGGAGCAATCGCACCACGGCATCGATCAGCAGCATCGCGGGCACTTCGCCGCCACTGACCACGAAATCTCCGACACTCACTTCGAGGGGCTGAAGCTCGTCAATGACGCGCTCGTCGATGCCCTCGTAGTGGCCGGCGATCAGAAGAAGCCGGTCGTGGGTCGCCAGTTGCGTCACGCGTTCCTGCGTGAGTCGTTCACCCTGCGGGGTGAGGAGGACGCGACGGGCGACTCGAGTGTCTTGTCGTTCAACCGCCTGCACGCAGTCGTGCAGAGGCTGACACATCATCACCATGCCCGGCCCGCCGCCAAAGGGACGATCATCCACTTTGGCGTGCTTGTTGTCGGCGAAGCACCGGATGTCGTGGGTATGAAACTCACAAAGACCGGCGGCCGCGGCTCGTCCCACGATGCTGGCCTCCAACATCGCGGGAAACATGGCCGGAAACAGGGTGCAAATATCAATACGCATGAGCGTTCACCGGGGACCGTGTGCTCTGGCTCACAGCCCATCGCTCACAGCTCACGGCTTTCAGCTGATCTTCTTGCCCGGCTTCGGATCGCAACCGGCTTTCTTCAGCATGTTGGCGACCGTCTTGGACGGCTGGGCACCAACGCTGAGCCAGTAATCGCAGCGATCAAGCTTGAGATTGACCTGACGATCTTCCGGAGCCAGCGGATCGAACCAACCAAGGTTCTCGATGACTCGACCATCGCGGGGTGACCGGCGATCCATCGCGTTGAGACGATAGAACGGACGATGGCGACGGCCAAAGCGCTTGAGACGCAAGACAACCATGAATGAAACCTCCAAGCGTCTGTGTCGCAGTGCCTTGCGGCCTTACGGATGATTCGGGAGCTGGCTGGCGGACCCATGCCGCCATTTCGATTGCCTGCCGTACGAACCACCTTCCACGGACGGATGATGGGAAGCAAAAGAGTGTACCGGAAGATGCGACTGGCGACTAGTGACTGGCGACTGGTTCGGGGGAGGAAGCCATGAGCCATGGGGGATAAAGGATTGGGGATTCGGAGGGGAAGCCGTGAGGGATGCGAGACGACCTTGTAGGGCGGGCTTTAAGCCCGCCGCGGACCCTCCCGCGACGAATCGGCGGGGGGAAAGCCCGCCCAACCAACCCGCCCAAAACCC
>JBCCFX010000159.1:0-9387 GCA_039029515.1 Planctomycetota bacterium | reverse complement strand
GGCGAGTCGGGATTGTGTTTGTTTGATTTCCGATCGCGAAGCCTCGATTTCCTTCTCGAGTTCCTCGCGTCGACGGGTGGCCTTCTTCTCGGCCTCGAGTTCAGAGCGTTGCTTGATCGCCTCGCCTTCGACCTCGGCATTGCGGATGAGCTGCTCGCCTTCTCGTCGCGCGGCTCGAATGGTGCCGCCGGTGATGAGCCTGACGACGAGCGGTCCGATGATGAAACCGACGAGAAATCCGGCCAGACCGTACTTGGTCCAATCGGCGACTTCACCCACAAAGACAGTAAGCGCTTCCACGGCGCCTCCTCGCTGACACAAGGGGCCGCTCAACGCGGACCCGACAACGGGACGGCCGAAACACCTGGTGAGCGAGCGATTGCTGCCGGCCAACGCGGGCGGCTGCCCCATCGCGTCCGGATGGAGCGTCTTCAGCCGTTGACGAGGTGATCAACGATCATGGTCAACGGCCGACAAGGCTGCCGGCGTAACGAACGCGACCGAAGGTCGCGGGCGTCAGAACACTGAAATCCGGGTCGGCGTGCCTGGCAGCATGAGGAGGTCAATAGACCGGAATAAACGAATCAGATAAACGGCAGGCTGAAAGCACCGACACCGCGAAAGTCACGTTGGCTCCGCATCGAGCACCTCCCCACGGATGGCGGTCGACGCGACAAACTCACCAGGGCCGAAACGAGCGGCCCGTGAAACCAAATTTGACGGCTCCGTCCAACATATGCGACGAAAGCCACGTACAAGTCACTGGACATTATCATAACGGTCTCGAAAGGGTGTCAAGCCGGGGTATCAGGACGATTCTCCTCGCCACGCCCGCCCTCCTTTCAGGTCGACGAACGCCCATGCCCGTCATCCTCAACTGGTTCCTCCGCCTCATCATCACCAATCCGATCGTGATGCGCATCGTGCAAGGCGGCTCGCGTCGGGCACGCCACCTCTACATCCGGGCCGGCTACCTCGCGCTGATGATCGTCGTCCTGCTCTTCGTACTCCTCAACGCCACCAGCGGCGGCGAATTATCGATGCGTGAGCTCGCGGCGTCCGGTGCCACCATGTTCCGTGACGTCAGCTACCTCCAGGTCATTCTCATCATCCTGCTCACGCCGGTGTTCATGGCGGGCGCGATCGCCCAGGAAGCCAACCCGCGGACGTGGGACATCATGCTCACGACGCCGTTGAGCGCTCTTCAAATCGTTCTGGGCAATCTCTTCGGCCGCCTGTTCTTCATCCTCGCGTTGTTGTTCTCCAGCCTCCCGCTGTTCACGGTGACGCAATACTTCGGCGGCGTTCCAGGCGAGACAGTCTTCGCGAGTTACGCCATCGCGGCGTGCAGCTCGTTGATCGTGGCGGCCATTGCCGTGACGCTCAGCGTGACGCGCACCGCGGGTCGGCGCGCTGTGGTCATCTTCTTCATCAGCGTCGTGATGTACGTCGCCGTGACGTACTTCTTCGATCTGCAGTTCCGCACACAGGTCGCAGCAGGGTCATCCGCAAACTGGACGACGGTCATGACGCCGGTGAATCCGCTGCTGGCACTCGAAGTGCTGATGCGATCCAACGTGTACGTGCCAAACGAGTTCGTCGGCCAGGACGTCTCGTGGCTGCGACGCCTGTGGTTCGGTCGGCCGATTGCTGTGTTCTGCTGGGGCTGCATGCTGATCAGCATTGGCTTGATGATGTTTTCGACCCTTCGCCTTCGCGTGATTGGTGCCAAGACCGGCAGCATTCCGTGGTACCGCAAGCTTGCCGGCCTCGGTGCCAAGGGTGCGACGGAACGCACGCCGCGAAAAGTCGGTGCGAATCCCATCGTCTGGCGCGAGGCGCATAGTCGCGGCAAGACCGTGGCGGCGATCTTCGGACGCTGGAGCTTCTTCGCCGGCGGTGTCATCCTCGCGATTGTCCTGCTTGCGCTGTACCACACTGGCACCATGGGATTCCAGACGTTTCGTGAGGCATTAGCGACTGTTCTTGCGGCTGAAGTGGTCATCATTGCGCTGGTCGCGTTGAACCTCAGTGCGACCGCCGTCAGCCGCGAACGTGAAGACGGTTCGCTCGACATCATTCTCACGACGCCGATTCAGCCCGGACCGTATCTGTGGGGCAAACTGCGCGGCCTCGTGCAGTTCCTGTTGCCGATGCTGCTCGTTCCCATCATCACAACGATTCTCGTCGCGGCCTACGTGCTGTTCGGCGGTCTTGGCGTGTCATCCGGCGTCACGCAGACCATGAGTACGCGCACCGGCGATACGATCAACGTTGCACTGATGATGCCGGAACTCGCGATCGCGCTCGGTGCAGTCCTGCCGGCCTTCATTGCTGCGTGCGTGATCGTCGGCCTTGATTGGTCTATTCGAAGCAAGGGAACGATTTCGTCCATCGTCGGCGCCGCGGGCGTGGTGATCGTCGTCAGCGGCATCATCAGCTTATGCCTGTTTCCGATCAGCTCTGAACTCGGCGCGGTGAGTCCGTTCGCCGTCACGTTCTCGCCGATCAACCTGTTGTTCGCCGCGGTCTTCCCCGAGAACTTCCTCGGCGATGCCGCCGGCGCGACCGCGACGGGGCCGACACTGATCATTGGCGCGATCATCGCTGCCATCGTCTTTGGGTCGTTTGTGTACGGCTATCACGGACAGATGAAGCGCGGCTTCATGATGACCGTTCGAAAGCTTGCCGGCACGCATTGATGTGATCCGAGTGTGCGTCCGCTTGCGGTATACTGCCGACAGCGAGACCAAGGAGGTGCCCCGTGAATCCCGCAACCGCAGATACACCGCGACTCTACGACGGCGAAGGCGACCTGCTCCTCGAAGCGGATAAGCGATCTGATCGCGTGGTGATGCTTCCGTCAGGCGATGTGCGTCAAGCGAGCACCGACCGTGATCGCATTCGACTTGTGTGGGGACAACATCTCCTCGCCGACCTGCTCGCGGGTCGCTATCGCACGCTGATCTGTGGGATCAACGACAGCGACAACTCGCACGGCATCATCGCATCACTTCTGAATCTGATTACCACAAGCCAGTGGACGGAACAGAGTGCCACCGCGTACGCCAAGATGTTCCACGACTCGGTCGCGCTGCGTGCAGCGTCCGATCGCGAACCCTACATCCTCAAGTTCGATCTCGATCAGCTGCTGATCTTCGCCGTTCTTCGACCGAAGGGACGCGATCACTTCACGCTCGAAGATCTTGGCCGGGGCTTCGCAACCGCCAACAAGATGCTTGCTGATCGCCGGGAACGCTGGCCGAGCGCATCGGTGTCATTCCTTGGCGCGAAGTCGAACAGCCTCGTCGACGCAAACGGACGCGAACCGTCGTTTGAGTCGGTGCTCCGAACGATGTTCGAAGCGGGTTACCGTGGTGACGTCTATCCGCCACTCAGCATGTGGCAACTCGCACCGACCGGCGTTTTTGCGTCGTATCCGTTCCCGGCCAGCCTGCAGGTGATGCGCTCCGGCGGTTTCTAAGCAGCACGCTCACTGGTCATGTACTTCGCCAGCAGTTCGCGCATCCAGCCCTGAAGGTCCTGGGTGATGTTCTGCTTGGAATACACTTCATCCGCGCCGGCATTCATGCACGCCTCGAATTCCACCGGATCAGTGGTCGCCGTGATAATGACCGCCGGTACATGACGGAACAACTGTGATCGCCGCAGGATTTCTACCACTTCGGTTGCGCGCTGTGATCGCAATTGGTAATCCGTGACGACGATGTCTGGCACCGGACGCGTTCTCGCCACGCATTCCGACAGCACCGTCCGTGCCTCATCAACACCGGTCACCCAGATCACGGTCGTGTTCGGCACACGCTCGAACATGGCCGAGATCAGCGTTGCCGCAAGCGCATCGTCTTCGACCAACAGAATGGTCCGACGTCCATCATGGCTCGCCTTCGCCGCACGCACCGGCTGCACGGGCGCGGCCGGTACTTCGGCTTGCGCCGGAGGCGGCGCAGAAGATGTCACCGGCGCAGCGGCTGGCTTCACCGTTCCAATCGTATCCTTCGGAGGGTCGGCGCTCGTTGCTGCGGGTGGCGCCTCGCGACCTGAAATTCGAACGCAATTGCGCCCGCCTTCCTTCGCCGCATAAACCGCTTCATCCGCCTGTGCCGTCAGATTCTCCGGCGCATCGACCATGAGCCCTGCATCTGCGTCAAGCGCACTCACGCCGATGCTGACGGTGACCTTCAGTTCATCCGGCTCACAATCAACATGACGGAGATCAAACGGCACCGCCTCGATCGCCGCACGGATCTTCTCAGCTTGAGCGGCCGCCGCCTCGACGTCGTGGTCGGGCAGGATGACCGCAAACTCTTCACCGCCGTATCGGCACACCAGACCGTTGTCACCGATGACCGTGTCGAGTCGCTGCGCAAGTTCAACGAGTACCGCATCGCCAGCCTGGTGGCCATGCGTGTCATTCACAGACTTGAATCGATCAGCATCGCTGAACAACAGGCCAACCTTGCGCCCGTTGTCGCGTGCATCGATGAAGAGCTGTTCGAGCTCTCGATCGAAGAATTTTCGGTTGCCGACTCTCGTCAGACCATCGGTCACGATGGCCTGTTCGAGATCATCGTTCGTCTGCCGGAGTTCATCGACCTGGCGATGCGCCATGATCTGCTGCTCGATCTGCGCCTGCTGCGCCTGGAGCATGAGCTCGCTGACCTCAGGTGAGGAGCCGATCTTCTTGTCGAGCACCTGAGCAAAGTCACTCGCGGACGTCGCGGTCTGTTGCACAATCTCGTCCATTGATTGCGACAGCTTGCCGTACCACGTCGAGACCAGCGACTGCGCCTCTCGAATCATGCGCGCCTGCGTCGGGTCGATCAGCGCTTCGGCAATCAGCCGGCCGAGATACACAGCACGAACGAGTTCACGATGTTCCTTCGGTGCGGCATCCGGGTTGTGGTGGTACTTCACGCAGGTCACAATACCATCAGGCATCTTCCAGCGTTCAGCAAGCCCCGCGCCGACCTCGGCATGGTCGTAGTCGAAGAGTTCCTTCTCGATTGCGGGCAGCTTGTCGTGACGATTGTTGGCCTGCACCAGCGCGGGAACGTAATCGTGTCCCATGCCGATGATCGCCGCGAGCATGCCGATGTCCTGGAAGATCCCGCACGTGAACGCTTCATCAGGATCGCACTTGCGGATGGCCACCGCCATGTGCCGAGCACCTGCGGAACTGTAGATCACGCGCCGCCAATACTCGGACATGTCGAAATCAACGTCTTCGCCGATGCCTTTGGAGACATCAACGAGACTGAAACCGAGCACGAGTGACTTCACGGCATTCAGGCCGAGGTAGGCAAGCGATCGATTGATCGTGCTACACGGTTGACGAAGGCTATACAGACTGGAATTCACTGTCCGCAGCACGCGCGTCGACAAGCCTTGATCCGTCTGGACCAGCTTCTCAATGTCCTTGAGCTTGACGTTCGGATCGCGTGTAAGTTCAAGGATCTCGACCGCCACCGTAGGCAACGTCGGGAGCGAGGGGCACTGCAGCAGTTCTTCGTATGTCGTGGTCGACATCGCGGACCTTCCGGTTCATCGTGGATGAATCGCGCGGCAGATCATGGCCTCGCTACCGACGAACACACTGCATGTCCGCCTCTGGATAGGCGGAACATCGTCCCTTCACCCGCGCAGGTGCAGCGAATGGATCAGCGTCGCTCGTGATTCCCGTGGGTCGTACCGTTGAACGCGGTTCTCGGACCGATGAACGTCCGATCAGACGAGCAGCGTGCCCGGATGCTCGATCATCTGCTTCAACGTCTGCATAAATGCAGCCGCCATCGCGCCGTCGATAATGCGGTGATCAAGGCTCAGCGTCGCACGCATCACGTGACCAACCGCGAGTTCGCCATCACGCACGACCGGCTGTTCAAGTGATGCGCCAACCGCGAGGATCGCGCTGTTCGGCGGGTTGATGATCGCGGTGAAGTGCTCGATGCCGAACATGCCCAGATTGGAGATGGTAAACGTGCTGTCCGACATCTCATCAATGGTCAGCCCGCGCGTTCGCGCCTTCTCGGCCAGTGACTTGGTCTCCGCCGAGATCACGCGAAGGCTTTTCTGATCCGCATGTCGAATCGTCGCCACCACGAGACCGCCGCCCGACTCTTCGGGCAACGCGACTGCCACGCCGACATTCACTTCGTGGTGGACGAGCAGATGGTCGCCGCCCCATGATGCGTTGAAGGCAGGATGCTGATGGATGGCCAGTGCGCACGCCTTGACGATGAAGTCGTTAACCGACAATTTGACGCTCTGCACTTCGAGTTGCTCGTTCAACGACGAGCGCAACGCAATGAGCGGATCCATGTCAAAGTTCGCGGTGACCTGATAATGCGGAATCGTCTGCTTGGACTCAACCAGTCGCTTGGCAATTGTCTGCCGCATGTTGGACAACGGGATCGCACCCGGCGTCAATGCCGAACCGGGCACCATGATCTCGGTGGATGCGAGCGGTGTCGCCGTGGTGGCGAGATTTGTCACCTGTTTTGCGGCGGGCGCGATCGAAGCCGTGGTTTCGTCCTGCGCGCTGATGGCACTCAGGACATCGCGCTTGATGATTCGACCGCCCGGACCAGAACCCTGAATCGCAGTCAGATCGATCTGATGATCTTCAGCGAGTCGACGCGCAACTGGCGAGACACGGATGCGACCACCTTCGCGTGGCGTTGGTTTGGCCGATGAACGTGGCGCCGATGGCGCGGCCGCCGGCGGTGTCGTCACTTCGACCGGCGCGGCGGCTGCCGCCGGCGCCGTTGCACCATTGTTGCCGGCGCTCGATGAAGCGGTGCCCAGGTCTTCGCCGTCTTCAGCCAGCACCGCTATAACGGTGCCGACATCAACCTGCTGACCTTCCGGCACATTGACCGCAGCGACCTGGCCATCATCGAACGCCTGCATTTCCATCGTGGCTTTGTCGGTCTCAACATCGGCGATCACGTCGCCGGCGGAGACCTGATCGCCTTCTTTGACGTTCCACTTGATGATTGTGCCCGCTTCCATGGTGTCGGAAAGTCGCGGCATGGTGATCTCGATCGGCATTCTCGCAGCTCCGTCAATGCTGACGTTGATTCATTCAGGCGGTATACGTTGCAGCGCGCACCGCTTCGGCGATCTTACGTGCGTTCGGGAGCATTTCCTGCTCCATCGCGTAGGCGTACGGTGCCGGCACATCATCAGAGTGCACGCGATGCACCGCGTTGTCGAGATCATCAAAGCATGCCTGATGCACCTGCGCGGCAATCTCCGAGCCGACCGACGCGAACGACCAGGACTGATCCACGACCACGCAGTAATTCGTCTTCTGAACCGATGCGACGATCGTGTCGAGATCCAGCGGTCGAATGGTGCGACCGTCGATGACCTCGCAGTCGATCCCTTCCTTCGCAAGCTCTTCTGCCGCTTCCAGACAGAAGTAGAGCGGACGACCGAAACTGACGATCGTGCAGTCCGTTCCCGGCCGACGGATGATCGCTTCGCCGAACGGAATGGTGTATTCCTGCTCCGGCACTTCGCCGGTGATCGAAAGGAGTCGCTCGGACTCCAACAGGAAGACCGGATTGTCATCTCGGATAGCTGTCTTCAACAGGCCCTTGGCGTCGTACGCGTTGTACGGGATCGCCATCTTCAAGCCGGGCACGTTGGCATAGAGCGATTCAACACACCAGGAGTGCGTGGACCCGAGCTGGCCTCCAGCGCCGTCATTGCCTCGAAACACGATCGGGCAACCGAACTGGCCGCCTGACATGTAGAGCATCTTCGGTGCGTTGTTGAGAATCTGGTCTGCGGCGACAAGGCTGAATGACCAGCTCATGAACTCGACGATCGGTCGAAGTCCCATCATCGCCGCGCCGATGCCCATGCCGGAAAAACCATTCTCTGAAATCGGCGTGTCAATCACACGACGCGGCCCGAACTCATCGAGCATGCCTCGGCTGACCTTATACGCACCGTTGTACTGCGCAACTTCCTCACCCATGAGGAAGACGCGCTTGTCCGCGCGCATCTCTTCGCTCATGGCTTCGTTCAGTGCATCCCGAAATTCAATTTCGCGGGTCATAAGTCGTTCCTGTCAGGCGCCCGACCATTACGGACGCTCGAACTTCCCCTTCAGCATCTCGGGCATCGATGTCCCGGTGAATGGTCCCCAGGTATCGACGTACACATCTTTGTACAGCTCTTCGGCCGCGATCGGTTCCGGCGATTCGTCCGCCCACTTCACGGCGTCGCGAATCTCCTTGCGCACGTCAGAGGCGAGGGCCTTGAACGCAGCGTCATCAAATGTCCCGCGCTTGCGTAGAACCGCGGCGAGTTTCTCGATTGGATCCTCGGCTTCATATCGCTCTTCCTCGTCCCGCGTTCGATACTTGCGCGGATCGGACATTGAGTGTCCCTTGAAGCGATACGTTCGCATGTCGACAAAACCGGGCCGCGAATGCTCACGACAGTGATCCACGAGCGGCTTCATGCCGTTGTAGACATTGAGCACATCCATGCCGTCGACCACGATATTGTCAATACCGTACGCCTTGGCTTTGACAGACAGATCGTGTGCCATCGTCGTGCCGCGTTCGATGGACGTTCCCATCGAATAGCCATTGTTCTCAACCACGTAGATCACTGGGAGATCAAACAGGCCAGCCAGGTTCAGTGCTTCGTGGAAGGCGCCCTGATTCAGCGCGCCGTCGCCAAGGAAGCACAGCGCGACGCGACTGTTCTTCTTGTTGTTGATGACTTCATCCATGTACTTCGCGGCAAACGCGAGGCCCGCGCCAACCGGCGTCTGCGCGCCGACGATGCCATGACCGCCGTACATGTGATGTTCCTTGTCGAACATGTGCATCGAGCCGCCTTTGCCCTTCGCACATCCGCCGATCTTGCCGAACATCTCGGCCATGCAATATTTGGGATCCATCTTTCGCGCGAGCGCGTGACCGTGGTCACGGTAGGCGGTGATGATCGGGTCATTGTCGTTGACCGCCGCGGTGCACCCGACGGCGACCGCTTCCTGCCCGATGTAGACATGGCAGAAGCCGCCGATCTTGCGATTCTGGTACGCCTGCATGCAGCGCACCTCCAGTTCGCGAATCAGCAGCATGTCCCGCAGCCACTCAACGAGTACGGCGTCGGAAAGCCCCTTGGCGGGGTCGCTGGGCGGGGATGGGGTTGATGTGCTCGTGGCAGTCATAGTCGGCAACCTCTTGAACGTCCTTGTCCTACCATCGGTCGTCGGACGCGGAACACGTCAGCATAGCGGACGAGACGCCTCGGGTCTTGTCCGAGGCCGATTCCGACCACTTCAAGGCGGCCTGAATCGAACTCCAGGACGACAACGCCCGGGCGCGTGGCCCGGGC
>JBCCFX010000158.1:0-9560 GCA_039029515.1 Planctomycetota bacterium | reverse complement strand
TGAAAAACGGGGGTTATCCATTGCAGTTAACTTCAGATTTTGTCATGAAATCGGTGTGCAGACACTGATTTCAAGATTAAATCTGAAGTTAGCCGATCAGATTCGCCGGTCCATCCCGATCAGCGTGAGCAACTCCATGCGTGACGCTTCATCGTCAAGGAAGCAGCCTTGCAATTTGCTGGTCGTGGTCCAGGACCCTGGCTTCTTCACACCACGGTAGCACATGCAGAAATGTTGGCACTGGAGGATGACCGCAACGCCTTGAGGTTTCAGCGTGCCCCAGATCGCGTTCGCGATTTGAGCGGTCAATTTCTCCTGAACCTGCAGGCGTTTGGAATACCCTTCGATCACGCGAGCAATCTTCGACAGTCCAACGACTTTGCCGTCCGGGATATACGCGACATGGGCTCGACCGACGAACGGCACCATGTGGTGCTCGCAGTGGCTGTGCAACTCGATGTCGCTGACGAGCACGAGTTCGTTGTAGCCTTCGACCTCGGAGAAGGTGCGGTGAAGGTACGTTTCAGGATCGACTTCGTAGCCGGCGAAGTGGTCCTTCATGGCGTCGACGACGCGTCGAGGCGTGTCGGCAAGGCCTTCGCGGGTGACATCTTCACCGATGAATCCGAGGAGGCCTCGAACGTGTTCCATCGCCTTGTCGCGATTATCCGGATCCATGAATCGACTCGTCTTCTGCTTCGTGTCGCGAGAGGTGCCGTTCTGGTGACGGCCATTCGTGCCGTTGATCAACGCAGGAGGTGTCATACGGTGTCTCCTCAAAGGAGCACCGCCTACGGTGATCGTCGACGGGCAGTGTAGGCCAGTCGGGGATCGTCGACCACCGAAGGCAGGGCGGTAGGATGTGCTACTGCTGAGATCGCTTGCCGCCGCCGCGTGGTTTCAAATACTTGTCGAGCCAGTTGCGGATCTGTTCCAGACGATGAATGCGCAGATCGATCGGCCCCGAACGACTCATGCCGTGGCTGGTGCTCCGTGGGTACCGCACGAATCGACATGGAACGCGATTGAGCTTCAGCGCAGTGAAGTACTGCTCCGCCTGCTCGACGTTGCATCGAAGGTCGCCTTCACTGTGGATGATGAGCGTTGGCGTCTTCACGTGACCCGCCAGGCGCAGTGGACTCTGATCCCAGAGCGCGTCGATGTTGTCCCACGTGTTGCCTGGCCAGTAGTGGTCCGGCTTATTGGTGAAGTCACTGCTCCCCATAAGGGTCATCACATTCGAGACGCATCGGTCGGTGATCGCCGCTGCGAACTGCCGCGTGTGCCCGATGATCCAGTTCGTCATGTAACCGCCGTAGCTCCCACCCATGACGGCCATGCGTTTGGTATCGATGTATGACTGCTCGGTCATGAAGTCGATGACCGCCTGCATGTCGACCCAGTCACTGGTTCCCCATGCGCCGCGAATCGCGGAACAGTGTTCGCGACCGTACCCTTTACTGCCGCGCGGATTGGCAAACACCACGACGTAGCCGGCATTCGCAAGCATCTGGAATTCATGAAAGAATCCGACGCCGTATTGCGCGTGCGGGCCGCCATGAATCTCCAGTACCGCGGGGTACTTCTTTCGTGCTGATGCCTTGGGCGGCATCATCACCCAAAGCTGCACCTTCGTGTTGTCCGCAGTCGCGATCCAATGCGATTTCACCGTGCACACGGTGTGCTCGTCACGCCAAGCTTTGTTCAATGCCGTTCGTGGCGACAATTTGATCGCCGATGCGCTGACGGCGCCGGCGTGAATCTCCGGAAGCGTGTCTACGGTAGTCACCATCGCGGACATCGATTTGCCGTTCTCAGCAAGGTTGCCCATCGTCACGCTTCGTTTGCCTGAGGTCAGGAACGTCAGCGCGCCGCCACGTTTCGGGATCGAAGCGATGTGTGTCTCGCCATGCCAGCCGAGTTCACAGTACAGCCGTCTGCTGTCGCGAGACCATTGAATGCGTGCCGAAAACGAAACCTCAGCCGTATCCGAGAGCGCGGGGGCCATCAGACAGTAATCATGCTTCTTGGTCAGGCAGGTGGCGCGGCCCGACTGTGCGTTGCACACCCAGAGTTGCAGGTTCTCTGTGCTGTACTCGCTGTCGATGCCTTCGCGGCCCGCATACGCGATCGAAGCACCGTCCGGCGACCACTTCACCGATGACTTTGGTCCCTCGGGGAGGTTCGGTATGGTCGTAATGCGTTTCGTTCGGACGTTGATTCGAATCAGCTTTGTCGTCGACGAATCGAGCATGGCATCGCGATGCTCATTGGTTGCCACAACGACTTCCCGGCTGGTCGGTGACCAATCGAAGCTGAAGAAGCCGAGCCGATCTTTGTCGTACAGCTTCGTATGTTCGCCGGTCTCGACATCGATGATGTACAGCGCGAAGCGCTGTGCGTTGAAGTATCCATCGCCGTCAAGGCGATACCACAAGTCATCGAGCACGCGAGGCGGCTCGGATTGGCCACTATCGTCACGTTGCTTCGCGGCAGCCTTGGTCCATTCCGGATCTGTCTCACGAAACGAGACAGCGATCATGCGCCCATCGGGCGACCATACCAGTTCGCCGATCGAGCCTTCCGGGAATGCAGTCAATGCATGAGCTTCACCACCGTCGACGGCCATGAGATGAATCTGCGGTGGGGCGTCATCGCGCTCGCTGACGAACGCAATGTCCAAAGCATCGGGTGACCAGCGCGGCTGGCGGTCTTTGGTCCCGGTGGTGAACGCATGCGGTGCGCCGTCCGAGGTGCCGACCAGCCAAAGTGATCGTTCCTTCGCATTCTTGTCATTGATGACCGTCCGAACGAACAGCATCGACTCGCCATCCGGCGAGATCTGTGGATCCGCCACGCCGATGATTGAGCGAAGGTCGTCCGCGGTTACCGGCGAGCGACGCCGCGTTGTCGTGCTTCGAGTCCGAGTCGCCATGATGCGTCCTCCCTGAAGTCCGGTCGTCTGATTGGCAGGCGGCAATCGTACCTCACTCTTCGCGATGACGGTACGATGGCTCGCGTGAGCAATCGATTGCATGATTCCGACCTGTTGCGACGACTTGTCGCGTTTGATTCCGTCAGTGCATCCGGCACAGCGGCCATTGCTTCATTCGTCGCGGCGTATCTGGATGAGCCCGGATTGAATGTTCGCCTCGTCCCGTACGCCGATGGATCACAGGTGAACGTCATCGCGTGGCGTGGCGAGCTTCGTGAGGACCGCGCCGGATTGGTGTTGTCAGGACATCTCGATGTCGTACCTGCTGCGGCATCGCGTTGGGCGACGCATCCGTTTGAACTCACGGAGCATGGCGATCGGCTCTACGGACGAGGCAGCACGGATATGAAGGGATTCATTGCTGTCGCCATGAACCTGTTGCGCGATGCCGATGACGTACCGTTTCCGCTCATGCTGATGCTGACGGCCGAAGAAGAAGTCGGTGCGCTCGGAGCGCGGCATTTCGCGAACAATTGGCCACTCGACGTGCTGCCGCCACGGGCGGCGATCATCGGCGAGCCGACGACGCTCAACATCGTGTCGATGCACAAAGGTCACTTGAAGATCCGGATCAACGTCGCCGGAGAGTCAGCGCACAGTGGAACGCCACAGTACGGCGACAATGCCATCGAGCGCGCTTCGACGATCCTCAGCGGGCTTGTGCATCTCCGTGAGTCGATGTCCAAGGAGCGAGCCGCGACGAGCGAGGTCTTTCCGGAGACGCCATTCCCGGTGATGAATATCGGCCGAATTCACGGCGGAAGCGCGATCAACATCGTGCCTGACGCGTGCGCGATTGAAATTGGCATTCGTCCGCTGCCCGGTCAGGCGAGTGCGCCGTTCATTGAACGCGTGCAAGGTGTGATTGATGCCGTCGACCATGGCGACCGGGTGACGATGGAGATCATCAATGACAATCCGGCGCTCGCGCCCGCGGTTGACGGTCGAATTGAAGCGGCGCTGCGCAGCATGAGCGATGATGACGTCGTTCGCGGCGTCAGCTTTGCGAGTGATGGCGGCTACCTGCAACAGGGTCTTGGCATGGATTGCGTCTTGTGCGGGCCGGGCGATATGCAACGTGCGCATCGACCTGATGAGTACATCACGCACGATGAACTCGCCAAGGCTCGGGACCTGCTCACGTCACTCCTTTCGGTCTGGTCGAAAGAAGGGGCGCCCGCATGACAACGTACGAGGCCGCACTCACGTGGACCGGTCGCTGCCTTGAACGAGGCATGCAGATTGAGGTCGCCGCCGATGGGCGTATCGGCGCAGTGGGCAATAGACTTTCAGCGGAGCCGGTTCGACTTGATCGTTTCGCGTTGCTGCCCGGATTCGTCAACGCACACAGTCACGCATTTCAACGTGGTCTTCGCGGGCGGGGTGAGACATTCCCCGATAATGCCGGCAGCTTCTGGACGTGGCGCGAGGCCATGTACAACCTGGTGGATTCGTTGGATGTCGACAAGACCTATGCGCTTTCGAAGCGTGCGTTCGACGAGATGCTCGCGGCGGGAATCACAACCGTCGGCGAATTTCAGTACGTTCATCACAACGCAACCGGCGAAGGGTTCGCGCTGGACGATGCGGTCATCCGCGCTGCGCACGATGCGGGAATTCGCCTGTGTCTGTTGCAGACGTATTACCGAACCGGCGGCATCGGGAAAACGCTCGAAGGCGGACAGCGCCGGTTCGCGACACCTGATCCCGAGACATACTGGGCGCAAATCGATCGACTGCAGTCCGGCATGGATGATGCGCGGCAGTCGATCGGCGTTGTCGCGCATTCAATTCGAGCCGTGCCGCTGGATGATCTCGTGCAACTCCATGAAGAATCACAGCGCCGCGGATGCGTGTTTCACATGCACCTCGAAGAGCAGCCGCAGGAAATCAAGGATTGCGTCGATCGCTATGGCATGACGCCGCTGCGGGTCGTCAACGAGCATCTGTCGATTGACCCTCGATTCACTGCCGTCCATTGCACGCATACGGCGGATGCGGACATGGATGAATTTCTCGCCGCTGGCGGACATGTGTGCATCTGTCCTTTGACCGAGGCGAATCTTGGCGATGGCGTCGCGCACGTTCCGGGTATGGTGAAGCGCGGAGGATCGGTCTGCATCGGCACTGATTCCAATTCGCGAATCAGCTTTACCGAAGAGATTCGATGGCTCGAATACGTCCAGCGCGTTGTCCGGCAGGAACGAGGATCATTACGCGGCGGCGATGGCGATGTCGCACGACCGTTGTTCGAGATGGCCACGGTGCATGGAGCACAGTCACTCGGTGTGCGCGCAGGACGGTTGGATCCTGGTGCCTGGGCTGACCTGCAGTTGATTGATCTCGATCACGCCGCATTGCATGGCTGGACCGAGGACACATTGCTTACGTCGTACCTGCTCGGGACGGGGAACGAAGCCATCGCGAACACCTGCGTCGGTGGTCAGTGGATCAAGCCGTTGACTTAACAGCAGCGTCCGCGTTTGCGATGCGCTTTTGCTTACGGCCGAGCCAGACCCCGAGGCTTGCCCATGCGAGACAAAACGGCACGAAAATCACTGACATCCAGGTCAGTGATGCTGTGCTCACGGAGACAAATGGCACAAGCAGCCAGATTGCGACTTGATCGCTGCCGCGATAGACGAAGGTGTCGATGAAGCTCTTGCTCTGATACTTCTCAGCGGGCGAAACAACCGTGAACAGGCTCTCACGCGCAGGTTTGGCGATGCTGTAGTTGCTTGCCTTCCGAGCGACTTCAACCAACGTGATCACAAGAACCATCGGCATCGTTGTGACCCAAAGCAGGCCGCCAGTCGGTGTGAATGGCAGCATGGCTCGAAAGGGTACAATCGACACGTCCGTCGACGCGATGGCCAGCCAGAGCAAACTGCCGACGGTGATGACCGGGAGCACAGCGAGCGCGAAGCCGATTCCGAGCCAGCGCATGATCTTGCCGGTAAACAGCAATTGGACCACCAATGCGGTGACCTGGATCGACATCCAAATGTTGGCGAAGAAGATCGTCTGCTTGATCTCGTCGGAAAGCTCGCCCGCAATCAGCAGCTGCGCCTTGTAGAAGACCGTCGCGGTCATCGTCAGCCCCACGATGTAGAGCATGATCCCCAGGAGGTACGGCGACGCAGTGATGGCCTTCAGTCCATCCCAGAATCCGGTCTTCGGTTTCGATGAAGTGCCGCCGGTGGAGTCCTCGGCGTCAGGTCGGACATGGCTGAGGAGAGTAACCGCGATCGCGCCACCGATGATCAGGAGCACCGCGGCGAGAAGCAGCAGTCCGATGCGTCCTTGCTCCGCGGTGTAGCCAAAGCGAACCGCGATGTCGCCAAACGGTTGAACGAGGGCACTCGTGGCGAATGAACCCGCAATGGAGCCAAGGGTTCCACCCACTCCTATGTAGCCGTACACACGCCGGCTGGTCTCGTACGCAAAGACATCGGCTGCGATGCCCCAGAACACCGACAGGATGAACAGCACGAACATGCTGAGCCAGGCATAAAACGCAAAGCGCACCACGCCCGAACCCGGAACGAGAGCAATCAGCAGAGCGAAGGTCAGGATGATGCCCACGAAGAGGGCAAAGATGATCGTCAGGAACATGCGGCGCGAAAATACGCTGACTAGCGCCCAGAAGATCGGCACGATGATCGTCGACGCCACAAGCGTGCCGGTGAACCACCAGTGGATGTCGTCCACGCCTTCCGCCGCGAACGCATCGCGGACCGGCCGCATGATCGAGTAGCAGCACAGAAGGCAGAAGAAGCAGAGCGCAGCAAGAATCACCGGGCCGAGTTCGCCCGCGCGAAGATCGGTGATCAGCGAGCCGCGTGAGTCGTGTGGTGTCGCATCATCTTGCGCACGCGCTGGTTGCATGCCGTCTGCTCCGAGGCCGGTTGGTGTGGTCCTGACGATAGGCGAAAACGTGATATCGGTTGCAGGCGGGACAAATATTGACCGGTATGAAACCGGAGCACAGGGTCACGGTACACCACATCAACGCTGCCGGGGTCTTTGAGAGGATGAACCACATGACCAGTCGCCGTGATCTGATTCGCCTTGGTCTGCTTGCCGGGCCCGCCATGATGCTTGACCGAACTGCGGCTGCCGCAGATGGCCTGAACAACGTCGAGCCGGCGTCGAAGAAGCTGGATTTGCTGATTCTTGGCGGGACCGGATTCCTCGGCCCGCATTTCGTGGACTACGCGATCGCTCGCGGACACAACGTCACGCTGTTCAATCGTGGCCGGACGAATCCGCATCTCTTTCCGGATCTCGAGAAGATTCGCGGCGATCGTCGCGCGGGTGATCTCAGCAATCTTCAGGCGGAAGTCGATAACGGTCGGCGCTGGGACGCCGCGATCGATACGTCGTGCTACTACCCGCGCGTCGTGCACGAAATGATGAATGTCGTCGACAAGTGCATCAAGCACTACACCGTCGTGTCATCAATCTCGGTATATGCCGACCCGAGCCAGCAGGGCTTTGATGAAACCGCACCGGTCGGACGGATTGAGAATACGGACACGGAAGAAATCACCGGCGAGACGTACGGCCCGCTCAAGGCGCTCTGCGAAGAAGCGGCCGAAATGCGCATGCCCGGCAAGGTCGCCAACATTCGGCCGGGCCTCATCGTTGGTCCGATGGATCAGACCGACCGATTCACCTACTGGCCGGTGCGCATCCGCAAAGGTGGAGAGATCATGGCGCCGGGGAATCCCAGCGATCCCGTGACGTACATCGATGTCCGTGATCTCGCGGCATGGATGGTTCGCTGTTGCGAGAACAACACGACCGGTGTGTTCAACGCGAATGGTCCGATCGAACCCATCGCCGTTGCCGAATTGCTCTACGGCTGCAAGGCCGTATCGAGTGGTCGAGCGCGGTTTACGTGGGTCGATACGGAGTTCCTCACTGAGCATGGCGTTGGCGCATGGATGGATATGCCGGTGTGGTTGCCGCCGACGAGTCCGGCATCTGGTTTCCATAGCCTGAAGGTCGACCGGGCAATCGAGGCTGGTCTGACGTTCCGACCGCTCGCCGACACCGTTCGCGACACGCTCGCGTGGTGGGATACGCTGCCGGAAGACCGGACGGCCGAACTTCGTGCGGGCATTGAGCCTGATCGCGAAGCGGAAGTCCTTGCCGCCTGGCATGCTCGGACGCCGGCGAGCCAGCCCGCGGATGCAGCGGGGGAAGGTGACGGCTGAACATCCTGAGTTGCGTCGACCGGTATCCTGCCTCGCATGACCGATACGCCGCCGCTGCCTGATGGACGATCGCTTGACGTACTCCGCGCGCACATCGATGCCGTAGACCACGAACTGTTGCAACTTCTTTCTCGCCGCAACGGCCTTGTGGCGGAGGTCGCACGCTACAAGCGTGAGCACAGCGTCGGCATTCGAGACCGTGCGCGTGAACACAGCCTGCTGAGCGATCGTCGTGAGCGTGCGGTGCCGCTTGGACTGCAGCCGAACGTCATCGAGAGCATCTTTCGATTGATGTTGTGGGCATCGCGCGATCGACAGGCCGCACTCAAGGCTGAAGTGCCGTTGGATGTCGATCCGAAGACCATCGCGATCATCGGCGGCAAAGGCGGTATGGGCCGACTGATGGCGAAACTCTTCGCCGACCTCGGTCACGCGGTGATGATCGTCGACATTGATACCGAGTTGACCGCGGAGGTCGCAGCAGAGACGGCGGATGTTGTCATGATCGCTGTCCCGATCGAGGCGACGGTGGACGTGATCACCGACATCGCGCCGCACGTGCGCGCTGAAGCGCTGCTGATCGACATCACATCGATCAAGGCGTCACCGATGCAAGCCATGATGGACCATTGTGCGGGAAGCGTCGTTGGCGCGCATCCATTGTTCGGACCATCGGTGCATTCAGTGCAGGGGCAGCGCTTGGTGCTGACGCCGGGTCGTGGTGAGGCGTGGCTGGAGTGGTGCCGGACGATGTTTGGCGCCCGGGGATTGATCATCGAGGAAACGGATCCGGAGCATCACGATCGGATGATGGCGATCGTGCAGGTGCTGACGCACTTCAGTACGGAAGTGCTCGGCCGGGCGATGCAGCGGTTGGGCGTGACGGTGGAGGAAACGCTCGCATACACCTCGCCGGTCTATCTGCTGGATGTCCTGATGACCGCCCGGCATTTTGCCCAGTCGCCGGAGCTGTATGCATCAATCCAGATGAGCAATCCGCGGACAGCGGAGGTCACGACGACGTTCGTTGAGGCGGCGGAAGAATTGGCCGGCTACGCGAATGCGGAGAATCGCGAGTCATTCGTGCAGGCATTCACGGAAGTCGCGGATCATCTCGGTGACTTCACGTCAACCGCGCTGGATCAGTCAAGTTATCTCATCGACCGGCTGGTTGAACGGGCGGAATGAGTGGGGGCGGCAGACGTTGTCCGTTTGTCGTCTGCCGACGGTCGTTGGTCGAATTCCCTGTCGGTCGGGCTCTGCTGAACCCGGCATTCGTCACGGCAATGGTGTCGGCGGTGTCGTCGTGAATTCGGAGACGCGGATGAGCTTGGCCTTCTGGC